>JADJCV010000005.1:0-300000 GCA_016703025.1 Candidatus Avedoeria danica | reverse complement strand
TGGGCGGGCGCCTTCGAGTTCTGGGCGCGCTGGACCATCGCCACGATCTGCGCCAGCGCGGTCTCGCCGCCGACCTTCGTGGCCCGATAGCGCACCGAACCCGACTGGCCGATCGTGCCCGCGATCACCGCGTCGCCCGCGGCCTTGGCCACAGGCAGCGACTCGCCGGTGATCATCGACTCGTCGACGGCCGTCGCGCCGTCGAGGACCACCCCGTCGACGGCCACCTTGTCGCCCGGCCGCAGGACCAGGACGTCGCCGACCACGACATCGTCGACCGCCACCGTCGCGAGCTGGCCGCCGCGCTCGACGACCGCCTGCTGCGGCGCGAGGTCGAGCAGCGCGCGCACCGCGTCCGAGCTGCCCCGGCGAGCGCGCATCTCCATCCAGTGTCCGAACAGGAGGAAGATGGCCAGCATGACCGCGGCTTCGTAGAACGGCCGGGATGCCGAGGGCGAGCGCGATCCAGAAGCGGCGGCGCATGTCGGCTTCCATGGTGGCCGCCATGCGCGGATCGGACATGTCGTGGTGGGTGTGCGCTGCGGGCGGGCCGTGCCCAGCGGTCATGGCTGTCTCCACCGTCGGATGCGGCCGCGTGGTTGACAGTCGCGGCCGCGATTGGCTAGAGTTCGACCGTGTTAGTATCCCCCCCTGGGGGGAGGGGTCAAGCAAACCCCCAGCCGCGCGCATCGCGGTTGACGGACCCACGGAACGATTACCGCGAGGCCAACACCCTCATGTCCATGCATCCCGCCGCACCGGACGATCATCGCCCGCATCACGAACTTCGCCCGCGCCGCACTTGGCGTGCCCTTGGTGCGTTGGCGGCGACGTGCGCGACACTGGCGCTCGTCGGCTGCACGTCGCCGCGGACCGCAACCCCCGCGGCGTCCGTCGATCCCGCCCCGACCCGCGTCGTGGCCGCTGCCACCGGCACCCTCGGCCCGATCGTGTTCGACCCGAACCAGATGGCCGACTTCCCGTGCCACGGCATGGGCACGACGCTCATGGGCACGTGCACGGACGAGGACTTGGCGCTCCTGGCGGACATCGTTCGCGCCAAGGGCGGCAAGGGGGTCGTCGAGCTGCCGAAGAAGGGCGCCGGCGCGGCAGGCGCGTCGTCACCGGGTGGCACGGCACCCGCCGGCACGGATGCGACGTCGCCCGCCGGCATCCGCGACCTGGGCGACGGGATCACCTTCGACCCGAACGCGATGAAGGACGCCGCGTGCCACGCGATGTTCGGGATCATCATGGGCCGCTGCAACGAGGCGGACATCCAACGGCTGGCGGATGAGATCCGCGCGCAGGGTGGGGCGACGGGCGACGACGCGACGCGGACGGCCGACCGGTCGACGATCCTGCCGGGCAGCCAAGTACCCGGCATCGCCCGCGAGGCGCAGCTGCCGGTGACGACGTTCGACTTGGCCGACGGCGCCCGGCTTGCGATGGCCGCCACCGTCATCACGCGTACGATCGGCGGCCGCCCGTTCCCGGGCTACGGCTACAACGGCGAGGTCGGCGGGCCGATCCTGCGGGTGGCGCAGGGCAGCCAGGTGTCGGTCGACTTCACGAACCGCATCGACATGCCGACGACCGTCCATTGGCACGGCCTGCGCCACGCGAACAAGGACGACGGCGTGCCGGGCGTGACGCAGCCGGCCGTGCAGCCGGGCGGTGCGTACGGCTACACCCTCGCCTTCCCGGACCCGGGCGTCTACTGGTACCACCCGCACGTCCGCGAGGACATCCAACAGGACGGCGGGATGTACGGCATCATCGTCGTCACGCCGACCGACCCCGACTACTTCAATCCGGTCGACCGCGAAGAGGTCATCGTCCTCGACGACCTCCTGATCGAAGACGGCCGGCTCGTCCCGTTCGGCGGCCCGGAGGCCAGCTTCACCGTCATGGGCCGCTTCGGCAACACGATGCTCGTCAACGGCCGTGACGACTACCGCCTCGACGTCCGTCAGGGCGAGGTCGTGCGCTTCTTCGTCGTGAACACGGCCAACGTCCGGCCGTACAGCTTCGGTTTCGACGGCGCGCGGATGAAGCGCGTCGGCGGCGACCTCGGCAAGTTCACCGCGGACGTCTACATGGATCGCGTCCTGATCGCCCCGGCCGAGCGGGCGATCGTCGAGGTTCTGTTCGACCGATCAGGCACGGCGACGCTCGTGCACGAGACGCCGGATCGCACGTACGCGCTCGGAACGGTGGCGGTTGCGCCGGCGAGCGGGACGCTCGACTCCGTGGCCCGGCGCGCGTTCGATGCCGAGCGCGTGAACACGGACATCGTGATGGACATGCGCGACTACCTCGGGTTCGCGTTCGCCGAGCCGGACGTCGAGCTCGAGCTCGACATCGACATGCCGAGCCTGCTCACGGCGGCGACCGCGGGATCGGACGCCGCCGACGCGACCGACGATGGCGACGGCGAGGTGGACGTCGAGTCGGACGCGGACGGACACGGTGATGCCGACAACGGCGACGGCGACATCGGCGATGGCCACGGCGACGCCGGGCACAGCGTGGAGTGGGAGGACGACATGCTGGCGGCCAACCGCCAGTCCACGGCGGCCGAGACGCGCTGGGTGCTGCGCGATGCGGCCAGCGGCGCGGAGAACGAGGCGCTGGCCTACAGCTTCACCGTCGGCGACGTCGTCAAGATCCGGATCCGCAACCTGCCCGACAGCGTCCATCCGATGCAGCACCCGATCCACATCCACGGCCAGCGCTTCGTCGTCGTGGCCCGCAACGGGCAGCCGAACCGCGACCTCGTCTGGAAGGACACCGTCCTCGTGCCGATCGGCGAGACCGTCGACCTCGTGATGGACGTCACGAACCCCGGCGCCTGGATGGTCCATTGCCACATCGCCGAGCACCTCGAGACAGGGATGATGTTCCAGTTCAACGTGACGGCGGCGGACGGGACGATGCCTGAGGTGTACGGCGATCGGATGTCGCACGGAGGGGAAGGCGACCGGTAGTCGGCACCCGGGGCTCAAGCCCCGGGCTCGTTCGTGACAAAGCCCGCCTCGGCGGGCTAGAGGGCCGATCAGGGCTGCATCGTCGCCGCCGACCGCGCCGTGCGGATCTCGCCGGCCAGGCGATTGACGTCGTCCTCCGTGCACTGCCCCATGATCGTTTCCTCCATCGTGTGGCACGGGGAGTCCGCCATCTGAGCGGTGTTCACGACGATGGCGTTCTCGACGCGCAACCGTTCGATGTCCGCGTCGGTGCACTGCCCCATGATCGAGTGGTCCATCACGTGGCACGGCTGGTCGGCCATCGCGACATGGTCGACGACGTAGATGTCGCCCCCGGCCGCGCCGAGCGGATCGGGCGCCGCAGCGGCGGCGCTCGCGGGCTCGGTCGCGACGGCAGCGGGCACGGCGGCGGCGTCGGTCGCCCCGGCCGGCGCCGGCGCGGTGACGGGGGCGACGGCTGGCGGATCGGCGGGCGGATCGGCGGGCGCGGGGCCGCCGCAGGCGCTGAGCGCGGCAGCCAGGACGATCCCGGCGCCAATCGCGCCGGCGCGGATGTGGGCGATGATCGGGGTAGCCATGCTTGGTGGGAGCTCCTTCTGGTGGCGGGAGGGGATCGCCAGGCAGTGCGTCACCTGGTCAGACGAGCGTCGATGCCGTACCCCCTCCCCTGGGGGGTGCGGGCGAGTATAGTCAGGCTGTGTTCGGTCCGTCAACCGCAAGCCGTGGCGCGGCGACCCATTGTCGGACTGTAGGTTGACATGAGGGACACGCCTGCTGTCGCAGGTTGACGATGCCGCGATCGCGCCGCTATACTCGACCGTGACCCCCCCCAGGGGGGATCCCACCGCCACCGCACGCGATTCGGAGCGGCGAACGATGCCCGATCTCGACGGGTCCTCGAGCCTCTGGTTGTTCTTCCTGGCCGGCCTTTCGGTCGGCGGGTTGAGTTGCCTTGCGGTTCAGGGCGGCTTGCTCGTCGCGGCCGTCGCGCAGCAGGCGGTGGGGCGGCAAGTCGAGCGCCCGCCGGCGCTCGCGCTGGCGCTGCCGGCCATGCAGTTCCTGGTGGCGAAGACGGTGGCGTACGTTGCCCTCGGCGCCGTCCTCGGCTGGGTCGGCCAGGTGTTCAGCCCGCGCTTCCAGGGCTTCGTCCTCGTCGCCGTCGGCGTGCTCATGGCGCTGCTCGTCCTGCAGATGTTCGACGTCCACCCCGCGCTGCGCCGCCTTTCGCCGCGGCCGCCGAAGGCCGTCCAGCGGTTCATCGGCCAGCAGGCACGTGCGGGCGGCGCATGGTCGCCGGCGGTGCTGGGTGGGTTGACGGTGCTGATCCCGTGCAGCGTCACCCTCGCGGTCGAGCTCCTGGCGGCGCGGACGCAGTCGCCGGTGCGCGGTGCGCTCGTCCTCGGCGCGTTCACGCTCGGCACGGTGCCGCTGTTCCTGGCGCTGGCCCTTGGCGGCGCGTGGTTCGGCCGGTCGAGCCGGCGCTTGTTCAAGCCGGTGGCGGCCGCCGTCATCCTGGCCATCGCGATGCTGTCGGTGCGATCGGGCGCGCGGCTGCTGGGCTGGCGGATGGGCACGCTGGGCCCCGCGGGCGCCAACGTCGCCGCGCCGGCAGCCGCGCCGCCGCTGCCGGACGCGATCGCGACGTCGCCGGCATCCATCGGCCTGTCGCCGTCCGCCGCCAACCCAGCGACCACCGGCCACCAGGAGGCGCGCATCGACGTAACGACCTCCTACCAGCCGCAGCGACTGCAGGTCCGCGCCGGCATTCCGACATCGCTCAAGCTCGTGTCGAACGGGGCCAAGGGGTGCATCCGCGCCTTCACGGTCCCGGCTTACAACATCCTGGCCATGCTGCCGGAGACGGGCGAGACCGTCGTCGAGCTGCCGGCGGCCGAGCCGGGCGAGATCGCGTTCAGCTGCAGCATGGGGATGTACTACGGCTCGATCGAGGTGACGCCATGAAGATCTCGTTCAGGCAGCGCGCGGCCGAGCCTCCGCCCGGCTACGTCGCGCACCGCTTCGCCGTCCAGGACATGCACTGCGGCAACTGCGCGATGTCCGTCGACTGGGCCGTCGAGGCGCTCGACGGCGTGGCCGAGTCGACGACCTCGTACGCCAACGCCACGACGACCGTCCTCTACGATCCGACCCGACTGACCCTCGACGCGATCGCCGCGGCGATCGCCGGAGCCGGCTACCGTGCCGACCCGATGCCCACAGCCAACACAAGTCCCACACAGGCGACCCGAGCCCCACACAGGAGTGAAGTCCAGATGGAAACCGTGACCTTCGAAGTCCCCGCCATCAGCTGCGACCACTGCGTCGCCACGATCAAGCGCGTCGTCATCGCCGACGTGCCGGGCGTCACCGACGTCGCCGGCGACCCGGCGGCCAAGCGCGTCACGATCGCGTTCGATCCGCCGGCCACGGTCGAGCAGATCGTCGCGGCGATGATCGAGTGGGATTACCCACCGAACCAGCAGTAAGGAGCTCCCCACATGTCCCGTTCCGCCCTCACCCGGTCATCCGTCATCCTCACCACCCTGCTCATGGCCGGCGGTCTCATCGCCTGCCGCACGGGCGATAGCGGTACGCCCGTCGCCTCGGACGCCGCCGCGCCCGCCGCCGGCAACGTCCCGGTCGTGTCCGCTGCCGCGCAGCCGGTCGACGTCGAGGTCACCGTCGGCGAGTACGCGATCACGTCGACGCTCACGACGTTCCAGACCGGCGTGCCGTACCGCTTCGTCGTGACGAACAAGGGGCTGCTGGCCCACCAGTTCCGGATCATGCCGCGCGGCGACACAGCCGCGATGATCGCCCAGATCGGCGCCGGCCAGATGATGACGGGCTCGCATCAGCACCCCGGCGAGCTCGTGTCCGTGCTCGAGGACCGGTTGACCGTCGGTGCGACGATCGACCAGAACGCCGTGTTCCTCACCCCGGGCGATTTCGAGATGAGCTGCCATATCTCCGGCCACGCCGAGGCCGGCATGGTCATCCCGATCACGATCGAAGGCGATGCATTCGCCGGCGCGCCGGCGGCGGGCGAACACGCCGACGGACAGGTCGTTGTCGACACCTCCCAGATGGCCGACATGCCGTGCCACCGCATGGGCAACACGATCATGGGCCGCTGCACCGGCACGGACATCGAACGGCTGATGGCCGAGATGCGTGCGAACGGGATGCTGCAGATGCATGAGCAGATGCACGGGGAGGGCAGCATGATGGGCGGAATGATGGACCGGATGATGGGCTCGTCGATGCCGATGTCGGGCACGATGCCGATGAGCGGCACGATGCCGATGTCGGGGACGATGCCCATGAGCGGCACGATGCCCACGATGGGCGGCACGATGCCGATGACGCCGGGCGCGAATGCCGGCGACCACCGCCACATGCCGATCGACCCGGCCACCCCGACGCCCTTGTCGTCGACGCCCTGAGCGGCTGAGGAGGTCGATCGCATGAACCCCGCCAACAAGGCGTCCATCCAGCGCCGACTGAAGAGCATCGAGGGCCACGTGCGCGGCATCACGCGGATGGCCGACGAGGGTGCGTACTGCATCGACGTCATCCAGCAGGTGCGCGCCGTGCAGGCCGCGCTCGACCGCGTGACCGACCTCATCCTCGAGGATCATCTCAACAGCTGCCTGGTGACCGCCATCCGCGGCGAGGACCCGGATGCCCGCGAGCGCGTGCTGTCCGAGGTGCTCGACGTCTTCCAGGCCACACCGCGCCGGCGAGGCTGACGCCCCACCGCCGCAGATCGAGGTTCCCATGAGCGTACAGGCCGCCACAGGCGATGAACCACAGACCGACGAACAACTGAGCGACGCGCCGACCGGCGACATTACGCTGCCGATCGAGGGCATGACGTGCGCTTCGTGCGTGCGCACCGTCGAGAAGGCGCTGACCCGCGTACCGGGCGTGAACAGTGCGATGGTCAACCTGGCGACCGAGACGGCGCGCGTGACCTACGCGCCCGCGGACGTGACGCCCGATGCCCTCGTGAAGGCCGTCGAGCGCGTCGGCTACGGTTCGCGATTGCCGGAAGGCACCGCGCCGTCGGGCGCGATGGCGTCGCCGGCGGCGGGTGCGAGGGGTAGCGATGGACCTCGCGTCGTCGATGCTGGGGCCGAACGCACCGCCACGGCAGGCGACCCCCGCCCCGCTCACGTCGCAGCCCCGACCGCCGCCGCCCACCCCGCCGTCATCGCGGCACCGAACGACGTCGCGTCCACCGCCACGCCCGAGGAAGCACGGCAGCGGCGGGAGCGGCTGAAGGTTCTGCGCCGGATGATCGCCGCGCTCGGCGTCGGCACGCTGATCATGCTCGGCATGGCGCGCGAGATGCTCGGCGCCACGTGGTTGCCGGCCTGGCTGGCCGACCCGTGGCTGCAGCTGGCGCTGGCGACGCCGATCCAGTTCTGGGCCGGCTGGGGGTTCTACAAGAGCGCGTTCGGCGCGGCGCGCAACCGCACCGCCAACATGAACACGCTCGTCGCGCTCGGGACGACAGCGGCGTATGCCTACAGCGTGGCCGCCATCCTGGATCACGCGTTCGGCACCGGCATCCTGCCCGCCGCGGCCGGCCACGACATGCCGGAACTCTACTTCGATACCTCGACGATGGTCATCGGGCTAATCCTTCTCGGCAAGTACCTCGAAGCCCGGGCCAAGGGCCGGACGAGCGAGGCGATCCGCCGGCTCATCGGCCTCCAGCCCAAGACCGCGCGGATCGTCGAAGGCGGTGTCGAGCGCGACGTGCCGATCACGGCCGTGCGCCGCGGCGACGTCGTGCTCGTGCGCCCGGGCGAGCGGATCCCGGTCGACGGACGGGTGCTGGACGGCCGCTCGACGGTCGACGAGTCGATGCTCACCGGCGAGCCGATGCCGGTCGAGAAGGGTGCCGGCGACGAGGTGATCGGCGCCACCGTGAACAAGACCGGCGCGTTCCGCTTCGAGGCGACGCGCGTCGGGAGCGACACGGCGCTGGCGCAGATCGTCCGTCTGATCCAGGAGGCGCAAGGCTCCAGGGCGCCGATCCAGCGGCTGGCCGATGTCGTCAGCGCCTACTTTGTGCCGGCCGTCATCGTCTTGGCCCTCGTCACGGGCGCGGTCTGGCTGGCCGTCGGCCCGGCGCCGGCGTTCAGCTACGCGCTGAAGGCGTTCGTCACCGTCCTGATCATCGCCTGCCCGTGCGCCATGGGCCTGGCCACGCCGACGGCGATCATGGTCGGCACGGGCAAGGGCGCCGAGAACGGCATCCTGATCCGGTCCGCCGAGGCGCTCGAGACGGCGCATAAGCTGGACACGATCATCCTGGACAAGACCGGGACGCTCACGGCCGGCCGGCCGCGCGTGACGGACGTCGTGGCGCTCGACGGCGATGCGGGTCGCGTCCTGCGCCTGGCCGCGTCCGCCGAACGGGGCAGCGAGCACCCGCTGGGCGAGTCGATCGTCGAGCACGCCAAGGCGCAGGGCGAGACGCTCGGCGAGGCGACGGCGTTCGGGGCGATCCCGGGCCACGGCATCGAGGCCACGATCGACGGCGTGCGCGTGCTGCTGGGCAACGCGAAGCTCATGGCCGACCGCGCCGTCGCGCTCGGTTCGCTCGACGCGGCCGCGGAGCGCATGGCCGCCGACGGCAAGACGCCGATGTTCGTGGCGGCCGACGGGCGCGCGATCGGCCTCGTCGCCGTCGCCGACACGCTCAAGCCGGGCGCGGCGGAGGCGGTGGCCGGCCTGCGCCGCCTCGGCCTCGACGTCTGGATGATCACCGGCGACAACCGCCGGACCGCGGACGCGATCGCCCGCCAGGTCGGCATCGAGCACGTCCTGGCCGAGGTGCTGCCCGAGGGCAAGTCGGCCAAGGTGAAGGAGCTGCAGGCCCTCGGCCGGCGCGTCGGCATGGTCGGCGACGGGATCAACGACGCCCCGGCGCTCGCGCAGGCCGACGTCGGCCTCGCGATCGGGACGGGCACGGACGTGGCGATGGACTCGGCCGACATCACGCTGATGCGCGGCGATCTCGAGGGGATCGTCACCGCGATGCGCCTCTCGCGCGCCACGATGCGGAACATCAAGCAGAACCTTTTCTGGGCATTCGCCTACAACATCGCCCTCATCCCGGTGGCGATGGGAATCCTCTACCCGCTCTGGAAGCTTCTGCTCGACCCCAAGATGGCCGGCGCCGCGATGGCGCTCAGCTCGGTCACCGTCGTCTCGAACGCGCTGCGGCTGCGGCGCTTCGATCCGGAGCGGGGGAATGCGCTCCGTCGGCCGGCCGATCCGCACGGGGCGGGCTCACCGCCGCGGCCGTGGGTCGCGCGGGCCGGTGGCTGGCAGTTGGCGGTGCTCATCGGTGCGGTCGTCGTGGCCATCGGCGGTCTGCTGACCGTCTCGGCGTTTGCCGACAGCCGCTCGGCGGCGGATCGCGATACGTTGGCGCAACGACAGCCCATCCTTACCGCCGCGCACGTGGCGCAAGTCAAAGCGCGACTCGCGACTCTCCGCGAGGCGGTGCTCGCGGCGCTGGACACCGCCCTGCGCGAGGATGGCCGCTCTGGCGCCGCTACCCTGGCCACGTCGCGGCTGACCGCGGCGGACGCACAACTGGCTGCGCTGATGCCACGCGCGATGTCGACCGCGGCCGAATCGGAAGTCGACATCGCGGCCGTGTCGGCCGCGGCCGGCGCGATCGTCGACAATCTGCGCGGCGTCATCGAGTTCGCCGCGCAAGCACCGGAGGGTGATCGACTGTCGGCCGAGGCAACGCTGGCGATTTGGGACGTGATGTCCGAGGCGAGCCGTCTCAGGGGGCTGGCGTCCGTGCATGGGCGTTAGGCGGTAGGCGGAACCAGCGAGCTTCGCTCCGCCGTGCTGCCCAAGGCCCTCTCCCCCCGACCCCCTCCCCCAAGTCTGGGGGAGGGGGAGGATCACGGGTAGGACGATGCGGATGAACCCGAGCACGGCTCAGCGAGTGTGCTCGGCGGATCTTCAACCGCCACTCGACCGCATCCGCATGACCGTCTTCGCCGCCGCCCGAACCATTCGGTACAATGGCGCCGATGTCAGATGCCGTGCGTGATGCCCTTCCGAACTCCGACTCGGCGCTCGAGCCGACCGTCGACGTGACCGTCGACCTGTGCGGCGTCCGTCTGCCCAACCCGCTCGTCCTGGCCTCCGGCATCCTCGGCACGCACGCCTCGCTCATGCACCGCGTCGCGCTCGCCGGCGCCGGCGCGATCACGGCCAAGAGCTGCGGCCCCGCGCCGCGCGGCGGTCACGTGAACCCGAGCTGCGTCGCATGGGACCACGGCCTGCTGAATGCGATCGGCCTCGCGAACCCTGGTGCAATCGATGAGGTCGCCCTCCTCGTCGCGACGAAGCATCTTCTGGCCCCGCTCGGCGTCCCGCTCATCGCCAGCATCTTCGCCGACGACGTCGATGGCTTCGCGCGCGTCGCTGCGACGATCGCCGCCGCCCAGCCCGACCTCCTCGAGGTGAACATCAGCTGCCCGAACGTCGCCAGCGAGTTCGGCGAGCCGTTTGCGGCCTCGTGCGCCTCCGCGTCAGCCGTGACGGCGGCGGTTCGCGCCGCCGTCGACATGCCGATCATCGTCAAGCTCGCCCCGAACGTCGCCGACCTCGCCCGCATCGCCCAAGCCGTCGTCGACGCCGGTGCGGACGCGATCTGTGCGATCAACACGATGCCGGGGCTCATCGTCGATGCCGAGAGCGGCCGACCGGTCCTGGCGAACCGGACCGGCGGCATCTCGGGCGCCGCCCTCAAGCCCGTCGCGCTGTACGCGGTCGACGTCATCGCCCGTGCCGTCCGCGTGCCCATCATCGGCACCGGCGGCATCGGTTCGGCCGTCGACGTCGTCGAGATGCTCTCGGCCGGCGCGACGGCCGTCGGCATCGGCTCGGCCGTCTACGGCGCCGGTCCGGACGTGTTCGGTGCGATCGCGCGCGACCTTGTGCGCTGGCTTGACGAGCGCAACTTGACGGTCGCCGACATCCGCGGCCGGACGCAGCGCGCCCCGTCGTGGCCGGAGGCGGCGACGCCGGCGCCGGTGCCGCAAGGGGATCACGCGCCCGCCGCGAACCAGCGGCCGGTCCTCCGATGAACGGCGCCGTGCTGCCCCGACCGCTGCGCCTGGCCGCCGTCCGCGACGAGAACGCCCGCACGCGCACGTTTATCTTCGACGCGGCGATCGACGCCGCGCCCGGCCAGTTCGCGATGCTCTGGCTGCCCGGACTGGACGAGAAGCCGTTCAGCCTGCTGGACACCGACCCGGTGTCGTTCGCCATCGCCGCCGTCGGGCCGTTCACGCGGGCGTTGCACCGGCTGTCCGTCGGCGATACGGTGTGGCTGCGCGGCCCGTTCGGCACGCCGTTCGCTTTGACCGGCGACGACCACGTGCTCGTCGGCGGCGGCTACGGCGTCGCGCCGCTCCTGCTGCTCGCCCGCCAAGCGCTGGCCAAGGGCAACCGCGTGCGCACCGTCATCGGCGCGCGGACGGCCGGCGAGCTGCTGCTCGTCGACGCGACGCGGGCCGCGGGGGCGACGGTGGCCGTCACGACGGAGGACGGCAGCGCGGGCGATCGGGGGCGCGTGACGGACGTCGTGGGCCGCTGGCTGGCGGACGATCGACCGGCTACGCTCTACGCGTGCGGGCCGCACGGCATGCTGGCCGCCCTGCGGGACCAGGCCGGCAGCGCCGGCGTGCCGAGTCAGCTGTCATGGGAGGCCTACATGCGCTGCGGGATCGGGATCTGCGGCAGCTGCGAGCACGATGGGATGTTGTTGTGTGCGGATGGGCCGGTGCTGTGCGCAGGGTAATGGGGGGTGGAGCGATCACGATCATCGCTGTCGCGACGTTGGCGACGATGCCGCATGTCCGTCGCGCCGACATCGCGTCCGGCCAGCGCGCCCGTCCGCCGATCGCGGCGCGGATCGTGGGGCTGCGGGGGGCGAGCGCCGTGGCGCCCGAGAACACGCTGGCGGCCGTTCGACAGGCAGTGGCCGAGGGAGCTGGTGCGGTGTGGGTCGATGCCCGGGTGACGAGCGACGGCGTGGCGGTGCTGCTGCGGGACGCGACGCTCGATCGCACCTCGGGCTGCCAGGGTGAGGTCGCGGCGCAGACCGCTGCGCAGGTTACGGCATGCGACGCCGGCACGAAGTTCGATGCCCGATTCAGCGGAGAACGCGTCCCGCGGCTCGCCGATGTCGTCGGTGTGCTCGGCGGCGCCCGGCTGATCGTGGATCTGGCGTACGCCGGATCTGACGGGGATGCGGCGGTGGTCGCGGCGCTGGCGGGCGCGGCATCGATCGACGTGACGGTCGTCAGCGACCGCTCGGCCTCGTTGGCGGCGGTGAAGGCGGCGCGGTCCGGCACACACGGCTGGCTGCGCGTCGACCGCGGTGCCGACTGGGCGCAGGCGCGCGCGGCTGGTGCGGATGGGGTGTCCATGCCTGGCGAACTCGTGACGAATGCCGACATCGCGGCCGCCAAGGTCGCTGGACTGCAGGTGGCGGTGCACGATCCGGCCGACGAGGTGGCGCTTGTCGACGCGCTGTTGTACGGTGCCGACGCCGTGGCGGTGACGCGGGTCGGGCCGAGTGTCTGGGCCGCCGGCCTGACGTTCCGAACCCTCGACGGCCGCGACTTCGGCCGACCGAACGCGTCGCAGACGGGCTTCGGCCAGCTGATGGCCAGCGGCGACGTGAACGGCGACGGCATCATGGACCTCGTGATCGGCGCGCCGCAGGACAGCCAGCGGGCGGCGGCGGCCGGCTGGCTCGGCGTGGCGCTCGGCGGCAGCGACTTCCCGCGGCGCCTTTCCACGGCCACGATGGCCGAGCCGGACGGCCAGTGGGGTGCGGTGGTTGCGGTGGGGGACTTCAACGGCGATGACAACGATGACCTCGTCATCGGCTACCCGCGCAGCGACCGGCTCGGCAACGATGCCGGCGGCCTTTGGCTGTGGGACGGCTCGGTGAACGGGATGCGCAGCCAGCCGCTGCCGTTCGGCCCGGCGGTTGGCGCCGGCGCGCAGTTGGGCGCAGTGCTCGCCGTCGGCGACGTGAACGGCGACGGCATCGACGACCTCATCGCCGGCGCGCCGGGCACGAACGTGAATGGCCGGCCGGGCGCCGGCCGGGTCTACGTCCTCGCCGGACGCCTCGATGCCGGACCGACGATCGGCGGCGCGCTCACGCTCGACCGCTCACTCGACGAGGTCCCGGGCGACCCCACCACGCGAGAGGGCTTTGGCGCCTCGGTCGCGCTGTCGGACCTCGACGGCGACAGCCTTGCCGACATCGTGGTTGGCGTTCCGGAGGCCGAGGTGGACGGAGCGCGCGGCGCCGGCCAGCTGATCGTCTTCAAGAGCATGGGCGAGGACATGACCGGCGCGCTGACGTTCGACGAGATGGCCGTCTCGACGATCGATCGCAGCGATGCGGATGTCCCGGACGAGGCGCTGCGGGCCGACAATTGGGGCGCACGCCTCCACGTCGCGGACATCGACCGCGATGGTTTCGGCGATCTCATCGTCCCCGACCCGAACGCCACCGTGGCCGAGGCACGCGAGGCGGGCGACGTGACGCTGCTCTTCGGCAGCGCGACGGGTCGTGACCCGGCGCGGACGGTTGCCGTGCACCAGGACAGCGGCCTGCTGCCCGATGAGGCGCAGGCGCGCGACCGCTTCGGCGCGTCGCTGGCGCTCGGCGACATCGACGGCGATGCGCTGCCCGATCTGATCATCGGCGCGCCCGGCGAAGAACGGCGGCGGTTGCCGGGCGTCGGACTCGTCACAACCGTCTGGAACTCGGCGCACGGCGTCGAGCCGCGGGCCGCGGCCGGCGTGGCGCCTGACATCTGGCCGCTGCGG
The DNA here is from genome assembly GCA_016703025.1 of Candidatus Avedoeria danica. Classification (NCBI taxonomy): domain Bacteria; kingdom Bacillati; phylum Chloroflexota; class Ardenticatenia; order Candidatus Epilineales; family Candidatus Epilineaceae; genus Candidatus Avedoeria; species Candidatus Avedoeria danica. The sequence continues at coordinate 286,105 of JADJCV010000005.1, read as the reverse complement.
TCCGCCTTGGCCAACGGCCTTGGGTTCGGCAGCGCCGTGGCGGCGGGCGACTTCAACGGCGATGGCGTGGCGGATCTGGCCATCGCGAACCCGAACCAGACGATCGACGGCGTGCCGTTCGCGAACGCGCTCGTCATGGCCTGGGGCTGGAGCGCCACGCTGCCCGGCGTGCCCCCCGCCAGCCCGACCCCGCGAGCCAGCGCCACGCCGACCGCATCGCCCACCGGCCCGACGCCGACCGCATCGCCCACCGGCCCGACACCGACGCCTGAGCCGGCAACCGCGACGCCGGTCGGCCCGACGTCGACGCCGACGCGCACGCCGCGTCCGTTGCGTCCGGCGTACTTGCCGTATTCGGCGCGGGTGCACTTCCTGGGGCGGTACGGGCCGGGGGTGCCCCTACAGGTTCACCGCCCCCACATCGTTCCCCGACGCATCCACCTGGCGGATCTTCAGCTCGACCTGCTCGAGCAACAACGCGCACCGCTGGGCAAGTACCAGGCCGCGCTCGTACGCTGCGACGGCCTGCTCCAGCGGCAGATCGCCGTTCTCGAGCTGTTGGACGGTGGTCTCGAGCCGGGCGAACGCGTCTTCAAAGCCGAGCGCGGCCACGTCTTCGGTCGCCGATTCGGGGGCGGCCGCCACGTCGGGGTGGCGAGCGACGTGCGTGGGGTTGAATCGGCGGTCCATCGACGGTCTCCTTGGAGCGGATCTGGGCGGACAGGATTCGAAGGCTGACACGATGCGGAGCGGGCACCCGACGGCACCAGCGGGTCGCGGTGCTGCGCGGCTACTCGAACAGGCGGGTCTGACCTTGGACGACGGCGCGCACGTCGCCGTCGGCGAGGCGGATTCGCAGCCCGTCGCCGCCCTTGACGTCGGACGGGCGCCGAACGGTTCGGCCGTCGGAGATGTGCGTGACGTGCGCGAAGCCGCGGCGGAGGATGGCGGTCGGGCTCAGCGCCTCGAGCCGCTGGCGGTGGCCATCAAGGTGGGCGTTGGCGACGGTGAGGCGGCCGGCGAGGGCGCGCTTCAGACGGGCACGGTTCGCGTCGACGCGGGCATGGCGATCGGCGACGGTGCGCGCGGGCGAGACAAGCGCGAGTCGGTGGGTCAAGGATGCCAGGCCGCTGCCGGCCGTGTCCTGCCGCCACCCAAGCTGGCGGGCGAGACGATCCGTCAGATCGTCGACGGCCTGGCGGAGATCGGCCGCGTCGGGCGTGACGCGCTCGGCGGCGGCGGTCGGGGTCGGCATGCGCAGGTCGGCGACGAAGTCGGCGATCGTGAAGTCGGTCTCGTGGCCGACGCCGGACACCGTTGGCACAGGACAGGCGGCGATCGCTCGGGCGACGGCCTCGTCGTTGAACGCCCAGAGATCCTCGATGCTGCCGCCGCCGCGCACGACGAGGACGACGTCGACCGCGGCTCGGGCAATGGCCGTGAGGGCGGCGACGATCTCGGCCGGCGCCTCGGCACCCTGGACGCGCGTCGGCGCGACGAGGACGGTGGCGCAGGGCCAGCGGCGCTGGATCGTCTGCGCCACATCGCGCAGCGCCGCCGCCTGTGGGCTCGTGACGACGCCGATGCGCATCGGATAGGGCGGGAGGGGGCGCTTGCGCGCTTCGTCGAACAGGCCCTCGGCCTCGAGCTGCCGTCGGAGACGCTCGAAGGCCTGCCAGAGATCGCCTTGGCCGGCGGGTTCGACGAAGTCGACGTCCAGCTGAACTTCGCCGCCACGCTCGTACAGACCGACCTTGCCGTGGAAGCGGAAGGCCATCCCGTCCGCCGGCAGCGTCATCTGGTTCAGCGCGACCGCCTTCCACATGACGCACTTGAAGCTGCCGGCCGCGTCCTTGATCGTCCAGTACCAATGGCCGCTCGCGGCCGGCCGGGCATTCGAGACCTCGCCCTCGACCCAGATGTCCTGCAGGCCGGGTTCAGCGCGCAGCACGGACTTCACGCGCAGGCAGAGCTCGCTGACGGTCAGGGCGTCCACGCGGCCTCCGCTTGGTTGGGGTCGATTCCGATCGTATTGACGTCGCCATCGCCGATCGCGACCCCCTCCGTGCCGTCGCTCCGCCCGTCGTCGTGGATCGCCCCCTGCCCGTAGCGTTCGAGGACGAGGGAGCGGGCGGCTTCGACGAGGTCGCGTTCGGCCGGCGAGTCGGCGCGCCCGGCGAGCACGTCGGCGATGCGGGCGATCTCGGCACGCGGGCTGACGCGGCCGGTGGCGCGCACGGCCACGGCGTCGTCGTCGCGCACGACGAGGCGGCGGCGGTCGAGGTCGAAGTAGAAGTTCAGTTCGTTGCCGACGTGCCAGGCCTCGCGCAGCCGGAGCGCGTGGTACGTGGCGCGCGGCAGCGGTCCCTCCAAGCGCAGTTGGAGGATCTGATCGGGCGACGCCAGCCTGCGGATCTGGTCGATGAGCCATGCCGTCGGCTCATCGGCCGGAACGTCCGTGGCGCGGAGCGTGTGACGGCGCATGGGCTGCGGGTCGAGGGGCAGCGCGGTGGCGGTGACGGCGGCCGGACCGCGCTTGTCCGAGGCGATGTCCAGCCGCACGAAGCCGCACTTCACGTCCATCTCGCCGAAGCTGAGGCGCTCCGTCGGGCCCGGGAAGATCACCTTGACGCCGGCGACCTCGGTGATGCGCGCCTCGTGGATGTGCCCGATGAGCACGGCGTCAACGCGGCCCGCGAGGGCGGCGATGGAGGACTTGCGGATCGTTGGCTCCTCGGCCAGCGGGTGGAGCGTGTCCTCGAGGGCATAGTGGGTCACCAGGATGCGAACGTGGGCCTCCGGCGGCGTGACCGCGTCGGCAGCCGAGGCGAGCGGGTCCGCGTCCAGGGCCATGCGTGGGTCGGGCGGCAGGCCGCCGACGGCCACGCGGACGCCGTCGAGGTCGCCGGACCACCACGTAACGGTGGACGGGTCGGTGAAGACGGTCGCCAGGCGGACGGCGTCGAACAAGCGCTGCGGGGTGGCGCCGCCGTGGCGCGACTTCGGGATGTCGTGATTGCCGCCGATGAGGAAGCTCCGGACGCCGGCATCGGCCAGGCGCTGGAACTGGGCGGCGGCCCAGACGAGCTCGACGGCGCGCGGGTTCGGCCCGTCGAACAGGTCTCCGCCGTGGATGTAGCCGTGCGCGCCCTCTTGGATCGCGTAGTCGATCGTCCGCTCGAGGCCGAGCCGGAGGCGGCGCCGGCGCTCGGCCAGCTGGTCGGGCGTCATGCGGGCGTAGTGCTTGTTCAGGTGGCTGTCGGAGGCGAAGATGAGCGTTGGCACGCGCGTCAGATCTCCTCCCGCCACGCCTCGCGCGGCCGTTCGGCCCGCTCGGCGGCGCGGCGGGCGATGACGCCCTCGGTCAGCGCCGCGGCGCGCGCGGCCTCCAGTGCTTCGGCGACCTTGATGTCCGCGCCGCCCTCGGCGCTTCGCCGGCCCGCCACCCGGACCATCACCGGCACGCGCACGAGCGGCCCGAGCACGACGGCCTCGCCGACGTTCAGGCCGGGCAGGTCGGCCAGCAGCGCCTCCGAGACGCTCTCCGACGCGCGGCGGACGGCGCTCTGATCGTCCGGGTTCGTGAGGCGCATGATGATCTGGCTGCCGCACTGGGACAGCGTGTCCGCGTGCACCTTGCCGGGACGCTGCGTGACGAGGACGAGGAAGACGCCGAACTTCCGGCCTTCGGCGGCGATGCGCTTGACTTGCCAGGCCGCCTTCCCTCCCTCCTTGTTGCCGCTGGGCACGACGTTGTGCGCCTCCTCGAGGACGACGAACACCGGCCGGTCGAGGCCGCGGCGTGCGGCGACGTCCCAGAGCTCCTTGAGCACCTTGTTCACGAGGACGTCGCTCACGCGCCGATCGACACCGGCGAGATCGATCGTCGACAGCTGCATCGGGCGGAGCAGCTCGTCAAGCGGGATGCTCTCGAAGCCCCAAATGGGCATCGACGCAATGCGGTTGATGCGCTTGAGCGCCTTGTCCGCGCCACTCATCAGGCTCGGAGTCGGTGCGGGGTCGCCGTCCTCGTCATTGTCGCCGCTGCGCTTGCCCCGTCGGCCCTTGCCGCGTCCGGCGCCCTTGCCGGCGTCGTCGCGCGCGGCGGTCAGGCGGTCGGCGTCGGTGCCGAAGAAGGCGTCGGCGGCGACGCTGCCCGACGCGTCGGGCGCAACGTCGACGTCCAGGTCGTCGAGGCCAGGGACGACGTCCCAGTCATCGCCTCCGCCGCCCGCTGCGCTGAGCGGGCCGATGTCGAAGTCGGTCTCGACCGCCCCGGCGGCCAGCCGGCGCAACTCCGCCACGAGCTGGCGGGGAACGAAGTCCCCGGTCAGCCGCTTGTGCGCGACGTGCACGGCATCGCGCAGGTTGGCCCAACTCTCGTCGATGCCGGCGATTTCGCAGATCTCGTCGGGACTCAGATCGGAAAACCGAAGTGTGATCGGTCGCGTGCCGCCGATCGCGTCGTCGCTCAGGCGGTGGACGCCGTCCGTCGGGACGCGGTAGACGGCCACACGTTCCGCGAACGGGGTGGCCCGGCGCTGGGCATCGCGGCGCATGAGAACGTAATCGCTGTTCGGGTCGAACACGAGAACCGTGCCGCCGAGCTCGAGGAGTTGCTCGAGGACGACGCCGACGGTGTAGCTCTTGCCCGCGCCGGTCTGCGCGATGACGGCCAAGTGGCGGTTCAGGCCGTCCGGGTCGAGCAGAACCGGCACTTGCGGTCGGTTGATCAGTGCGCCGAGCTCGATCCCGCTCTTCACGTTGCGGGTGAAGAAGCGTTGGAGCAGGTCATCCGGCGCCCGCTCGACGACGTGCCCCGGCATCGCGGCGCCGCGCGGCACCCGGACGTCGCGCCCGTCGTAGTAGCCGATGACCTTGGCGTCGCCGACGATGACGGGCGGGGCCGCACCGAGCCGGCGCAGGATCGCCTCGACCTCGTTGTAGTTCATGCCGGATGCGAGGAGGCGGTTGTGGACGGAGATCCGGGTCACCTGCGCCAGGACGTCGACGGTGCGGAACCCATCGTCGACCCGCTCCGGGACGTCGCGGAGCACGAGGTACTCCAGGCGCGGCGGCGCCAGGTCGGTCGTCGTGACGAACTGGAACGCATCCGTCCGAACTTCGCCGATGACGTAGCCGATCGCGCCGTCGGTGATGGGGACGGCGGCCGGAACGGCGGATGCATCACGCGGTTGCGGATCGGACATCGGGCGAATGTATCCTCGCGAGACGACTACGGGATGCGAACACGCGTTCGCATGGGATTCTAGCCGGGGGATGAAGGACTGTCTAGTACTCTGTCACTGCACGGTCCGCGGATCACTGACTCTGTCGGATATCCGAAGCGTGTCCAGTGACAGAGTGCTGGGACCGGACGGCAGGACCGAGAAACCGTCGACGTTGTCGACCCACCCCTCGGCCGGACGCAGGCCTGCCCTATACTTCACCCCCATGATCGACCGCGAGATCGACCGCCTGATCCAGGTTCTTGCCCGTCCGGGGCTCAGCCTCGCCGAGGCGGAAGCGTTCATCGGCGCGTTCGACGGCCGCGAGGTTGCGGCCCTGCCGGCCGTGTTCCGCGCGCTCCACGACGCGCCGAACGCCGCCGAGCTGAACGCTGCCGTGCAGGTGCTGCGCCGCTGGTCCACCCTGCCGCTGGCGGCGGCGCTGCCGAAGGCGCTCCACGCGCTGATCCGCGAGGCGGGCGTGAACGATCTGAACAAGATCGCCGCCGCCGGCCTGCTCATGCTGCTCGGCGAGCCTGTCGACGACGTCGAGCTGGCGCAGTCGCTGGACGACCCCGGTGCGCTGGCCGTTGCGTCGCTCGCGGATGCCGTCGCGGCCAGCGTGTCGCCAGCGGCCCTCGTGCACTTCCTCGACACGCTGGCCGACTGGGACGATGGGCGGATCATCGAGCTTTGCCACGACCTGGTCGCGACGCGCGCGCCGGATGCCGGTCGGATCCTTGGGCCGCTCGTTTGCTCGCCCAACCGGGACGTCGCCATCGCTGCGCTGGCGGCCGTCGAACGGCTGGCTGCCGGTCCCGCGCGCCGTTCGATCGCGGTTGCGGCGCGCGCCCATTCGGACGAGGACGTGCGGCGACAGGCGGAGTTGACGCTCGGGCGGCTGGCGGCCATCGCACCGGGCGGCGGCAGCGGGGGGGAATCCCGGACGGGTGGCGGCGCTTCGGCCGGCGAGGCGCCCGTGAACGGCACACGCAGCGGCCCGCGTGTCTGGGTGTCGTCGGAGGGCGAACGCCGGGCCGTCGTCCTGGCCGCGGCCGCCGGTGACGACGGGGCGAGCGACATCTTCACGGCGGTCGTTTCGCCGGACGGGATCGTGAGCTACGCCGCGGCCGAGCGTGTCGGCTCGGAGGGGGTCGAGTACGTTCTGGCGCAGCTGGCGTCGGGAGGGCTCGGCGTCGTCGATGTCGAGATCAGCGCCGCCGAGGCCGTCCTGAGCCAGGCGACGGCGCGGACGCTCGTCGGTGGCGCCGTCCGGTCGGTTGGCTACGCGGCGTGGGGGGCGTGGCTGCCGTGCGAGCCGGCGGGTTGATCGACCGCAAACTTGCCCGACCGCCGGCGCATGATATACTCCCGCGCCGGAACGAAATGGGTCCGCGCGGAGGTGCCCGATGACGAACGGGCAGGTCGCGCTGCTGGCTTCGCAGTTGGCATGGACGTTGGCGTTCATGGTGTTGATTCCGGCCGGTGTCGGCGTCTTGATCGATCGCCGATTCGGCACCGCGCCGTGGGCGATCCTGGTAGGTGCGCTTGCCGGGATCATTTTTGCGACCATCGGCATCACACGGCGTGTGTTGAGACACTACGAGGCCTTGGCGCCGCGCGAACCGCGGCCGGACGGCGACGGCGTCGCTGAAGAGGGCCCGGAGGAGGATTCCGAGTGGGCTGGTTGAAGAGCAAGAAGTTCTGGATCAGCTTGGTGGTGTTGGCGATCATGATCGCCAGCGCGTTCTACATCAAGGTCCCGCTGCCGCACATCCAGGTGCCGCCGGAAACGCTGTTCATGATGGGCCCCGTGCCGTTCACGAACACGATGCTGGCCCTGTTGCTGGCGGATGTCGTCCTCATCGTCATGGCCTTCCTGGCGACGCGGAAGTTGGAGATGGTCCCGCGCGGCCTCCAGAACTTCTTCGAGATCGTGATCGACTTCTGGCAGACGCAGTCGCTCAACCACATCGGTGAGAAGATGACGCGGGCTTGGCTGCCGCTCGTCCTCACCGTGTTCTTCATGGTCTGGTTCTCGAACTACTCGCACTTCTTGCCGGGCTTCGACACGATCGGCATCCTGTGCAAGGCGGGCGAGTGCCCGGGCGAGCCCGGCGCGGCGCATGCGGCCGCGGACGACCACGCCGAGGAAGGCGCACCCGCCGCCGAAAGCGTTGCGGCCGCCGAGGGCGAAGAGCACGCCGCGCCCGAGGGTCCGACGCATACTTACTTCAAGGTCACCGACTGGAACGGCATCGGCCTCATCACGGCCCGCTATCCGGAGGACGCGTCGGAGGAAGAGAAGCACGCCGAGGGTCGGGTGCTCGTCCCGTTCCTCCGCGTTGCCGCCTCCGACCTGAACATGCCGCTCGCACTCGCCCTCATCGCCTTCCTCGTCATCGAGTTCGCCGGCTTCAAGGCCCTCGGCTTCGGCTACCTCGGGAAGTTTTTCAACTTCAAAGAGGGCGGCATCATGATGGGCGTCGGCTTGCTCGAGCTCGTCAGCGAGATCATGCGCATCATCACGTTCAGCTTCCGGTTGTTCGGCAACGTGTTCGCCGGGCAGACGCTGTTGTTCGTCTTTCCGTTCCTGGTCCCGGCGCTCATGGTGCTGCCGATCTACGGCCTCGAGTTGTTCGTCGGCCTGATCCAGAGCTATGTCTTCGCGATCCTGATCCTGGCGTTCATGCAGCAAGCGATCACGGCGCACCACGGTCCCGACCATGGCGACCACGCGGCCGAGCATCACTAGGCACCGAGCGTCACCGGCCACAGTGCAGCGCCGGGTTCACCCCGTGATCCGCGGCCTGCGCGGCAACGACACGCAATCGTCCTGTCCATGAGGAGGAGACTGAACGATGGAACTTGAAGCAGCCAAGGAGCTTGGCAAGCTGATCGGCGCCGGTATCGCCGTCGGCACGGGTGCGATCGGGCCGGGCATCGGCATCGGCTTGGTCGTCAACGGTGCGCTGTTGGCGATGGGGCGCAACCCCGAGGCGAGTGGCGACCTGCGCGCGACGATGCTCCTCGGCATCGTGTTCGCGGAGTCGCTGGCCATCCTGGCGCTCGTCATCTCGCTCGTCCTGCTCTTCGTCATCTAGCTTTCGTGATCTCGACCGTCTGCGACCGGGGCACCCGCCGCCGATCGTAAGGAGCGCGTTGTGGAAAAACTGGGTATCAACATCTATTTGCTCGGGCTGCAGATTCTGCACTTCGTGCTGCTGCTGGTCCTGCTCAGGGCCCTGCTGTACAAGCCGATCCTCGGCTACATGCAGAAGCGCACCGAGCAGATCCGCAGCAGCATGGCCGAGGCCGACAAGGTCCGGCAGCAGGCGGCCGCCGAGCGCGCCACGCTCGAGTCGCAGATCGCCGAGGAGCGCCGCACGAGCCAGGATCGGCTGCGGCAGGCCGTGGCGCGAGGCGAGGAGGCGGCGGATCGCCGACTGGCCGAGGCGACGGCTGAGGCTGAGCAGCTGTTGGCCCGCGCGAGGGCCGAGGCCGAGCAGACCCGCGCCCAGGCGCTGGCCGGCATGCAGAACGACATCGCCGATCTGGCGCTGCTGGCGGCCGGTAAGGTGCTGGGCGAGGCGATCGACGCGGGCAAGCACCGCAAGCTCGTCGACGGCTTCCTCAGCCAGAAGCTGGGCGAATTGGCATGAGCGACCTGCTCGAGGGGCTGAAGGACAAGGCGCGCGACCTCATCGGTGAGGCGGCCAAGTCGATGAACCTCGACGACCTCAAGCGCATGCTCGGCAAGCTCGAGGGCGGCGACGAGGGCGACCGGCGGATCGACGCCGACGTCACGAGCGCCGTGCCGCTGCTCGAGAGCGAGCGCGAGACGATCGACCAACGCTTGAAGGCACGCTACGGGGACGACTTGGCGATCCACTATCGCGTGGACGCCGCCATCCTCGGCGGGCTGATCGTGCGCGTCGGCGATCGCTACATCGATGACAGCGTGGCGTCGCGGCTCGGCCAGCTGCGCGCATCGTTGACGGGAACACAAACCGGGTAGGGGCGACGCATGCGTCGCCCGTGACGCCCGCCGACCGGTGCCGTTCGGATTCCGACCGGTGCCGACGTGACCTGAACGTGCGAGCACGCCTCGTGTGGACCGTGTGGAAAGGGTGAGGATCGTGACAGCAAACGTGCGCGACTGGGCCGCCATGCTGCGGCAACAGATCGAAGGGTTCGAGTCCACCGCCAAGGCGGTCGACGTCGGCACCGTCGTCGAGGTCGGCGATGGCATCGCCCGCGTCGAGGGTCTGCGCGGCTGCCTGATGAGCGAGCTCGTCGAGTTCCCGGGCAAGGAGGGCGGGTCGGTATACGGCATCGCCCTCAACCTCGAGACGGAATCCGTCGGCATCGTCATCCTCGGCGACTTCACGGCGATCGAAGAGGGCGACATTGCCCGCTCGACGGGCCGCGTCATCAGCGTCCCGGTCGGCGACGCGCTCGTCGGGCGCGTCGTGAACGCTCTGGGACAGCCGATCGACGGCAAGGGCCCGATCCGGACGGAGAAGACCCGGCCGATCGAGCGCATCGCCCCGGGCGTGACCGAGCGGCAGAACGTGAAGGAACCCGTGATGACCGGCATCAAGCCGATCGACACGATGATCCCGATCGGCCGCGGGCAGCGTGAGCTGATCATCGGCGACCGCCAGACCGGCAAGACGGCCGTCGCGGTCGACGCGATCATCAACCAGAAGGGCTCCGGCGTCATCTGCATCTACGTCGCCGTCGGCCAGAAGCGGTCGCAGGTCGCGCGCATCGTCGCCCTTCTCGAGGAAAACGGTGCGATGGAGCACACGATCGTCGTCGTCGCGTCGGCGTCGGAGTCGGCCGCGCTCCAGTACATCGCCCCGTACACCGGCACGGCGATGGGCGAGGAGTTCCTCGAATCCGGCCGCCACGCCCTCATCGTCTACGACGACCTCTCGAAGCACGCCACGGCCTACCGCCAGGTGTCGCTCCTGCTGCGCCGCCCGCCGGGCCGCGAGGCGTATCCGGGCGACGTGTTCTACCTCCACTCCCGCCTCCTCGAACGCTCGGCCAAGCTGTCCGACGAGCGCGGCGGCGGCAGCCTGACGTCGCTCCCGATCATCGAGACGCAGCTCGGCGACATGTCGGCCTACATCCCGACGAACGTCATCTCGATCACGGACGGCCAGATCTACCTCGAGCCCAACCTGTTCAACCTCGGCATCCGGCCGGCCGTGAACACCGGCCTCTCGGTGTCCCGGGTCGGCGGCGACGCGCAGTTCAAGGCGATGAAGCAGGTCGCCGGCAAGCTGCGCCTTGAGATGGCCAGCTTCCGCGAGCTCGCCGCGTTCGCCCAGTTCGGCAGCGACTTGGACGCGGCCACGCAGCGCCAGCTCGACCGAGGGCTGCGGCTGCAGGAGGTGCTGAAGCAGGGCCTCTACCAGCCTTGGTCGTTCGCCGACCAGGTCCAGGTGATTTACGCCGTGACGAACAACCACGCCGATGGGGTGCCGGTCGACGGGATGAAGGCCTGGCAGGACGGGCTCGTGAAGTTCATGCGCGACACGTACCCGAACATCGGCCGGGACGTGGAAGAGAAGAAGCAGCTCGACGACGACCTGCGCGGCCAGCTCGACGAGGCCCTCAAGGCCTACAACGCTACGTGGGAAACCATGCGCGGCGGGGGCGCTTAATCCCGTGGCCGGTGGTGCCCGTGAGATCAAGCGCCGCATCCGCTCGGTGTCGAACATCGGCAAGGTGACCCGAGCGATGGAGGCCGTCAGCGCTTCCAAGATGCGCCGGGCGCAGGACGCCACGCTCCGCAGCCGGGCGTATGCGCTCCGGGCGGCTGAGGTGATGGCGCACCTGCAGGCCCAGCCTGGCGGCGTCGGCGTGCGGCACCCGCTCCTGCGGACGGATGTCACGGGCAAGCCCGGCATCGTGCTCATCACGCCCGATCGCGGGTTGACCGGCGGCCTCGTCGTGACGCTGATCCGGTTCGCGATCCGGTCGGCCGAGGCCGAGCTGGGCAAGGACCTGAAGTGGATCGCCCTTGGCCGAAAGGGGCGCGACTTCCTGGCCCGCGCCCGCCGCGACCTCATCGCCGGCTTCGCTCCGCTGCCGGACAACCCGCGGCCGATCGACATCACCGGCGCCGCAAGGCTCGCGATCGACGGCTTCCTCGGTGGAGAGCTCTGCTCGGTGCATCTGGTGTTCGCGGACTACGTGAGCGCGTCCAGGCAAAAGCCGACATTCGTCCAGCTTCTCCCGGTCGTGTTGCCCTCGGACGTCGAGCCGATGCCCTCCGAATTCGAGATCGAGCCCAGCCCGGAAGCCGTGCTCGATGAGCTTTTGCCGCGGCTCGTCGAGCTCCGGATCTACCAAGCGCTGCTCGAAGCGCAGGCCAGCGAGCACTCGGCCCGCATGGTCGCGATGCGCAACGCAACGGACGCGGCCAAGGAGCTTGTGAGCTCGCTCACGCTCGTCTTCAACAAGGCCCGCCAGTCGGGCATCACGAACGAGATCCTCGACATCGCGGGCGGCGCCGAGGCGCTCCGGCAGTCGATGAAGAAGTCATAGGCCCACCGTTCAGGCGTGACTGCGTCGGCAGCCTCATGCGGCGACGTGACTCGACAGTACTCGGCGCGGCCGCGGGCCGCCCCAGACGATATGCAGATTGCGGAGGACAGCCGTGGCCAAGAACGGCAATGCGAACGTCGGTGAGGTAACCCAGGTCCTGGGCTCGGTGGTGGACGTGAAGTTCCCGTCGGACGCCATGCCCGAGACCTATTTCGCCCTCGAGATCGCGGTCGGCGCGGGCGATCCGCTGACCGTCGAGGTGCAGCAGCACCTCGGCGACGGCACCGTCCGCTGCGTGGCCATGGGCTCGACGGACGGCTTGGCGCGCGGCGCCGACGTCGTGAACACCGGTGCACCGATCACCGTGCCCGTCGGCCCGCCGACGCTGGGGCGCATCTTCAACGTGCTCGGCAAGGTCCTCGACCCCGGCGAGCCGGTCAAGGCCGACGTCATGTACCCGATCCACCGCGCTGCGCCGCGGTTCGACGAGCAGAGCACGAAGACCGAGGTCTTCGAGACCGGCCTCAAAGTCATCGACTTGGTGGCACCGTTCACGCGCGGCGGCAAGACCGGCGTCTTCGGCGGCGCGGGCGTCGGCAAGACGGTCATCATCATGGAGATGATCCAGACGATGGCCCTCGAGCACGCCGGCGTCAGCTGTTTCGCCGGCGTGGGCGAGCGCTCCCGCGAGGGGACGCAGCTCTGGGGTGAGATGAAGGAAGCCGGCGTCATGAAGAACGTCGTCATGGTCTTCGGCCAGATGAACGAGCCGCCCGGCGCCCGCCTGCGCGTCGCGCTCACCGCTCTCACGATGGCCGAGTACTACCGCGACCAGGGCATGGACGTGCTCCTGTTCATCGACAACATCTTCCGGTTCGTCCAGGCCGGCTCCGAGGTATCGGCGCTCCTCGGCCGCATGCCGAGCGCCGTCGGCTACCAGCCGACGCTCGGCACGGAGATGGGCCAGCTCCAGGAGCGGATCACCAGCACGAAGAAGGGCGCGATCACGTCGCTCCAGGCCGTGTACGTCCCCGCCGACGACTACACCGACCCCGCGCCGGCCGTGACGTTCGCCCACCTGGACGCCACGATCTCGCTCGAGCGCGCGATCTCCGACCGTGGCATCTACCCCGCCGTCGATCCGCTGGCCTCGTCGAGCCGCGTGCTCGACCCGCTGATCGTCGGCGAAGAGCACTACAACACCGCCCGCGAGGTCCAGCGCATCCTGCAGCGCTACCGCGACCTCCAGGACATCATCGCCATCCTCGGCGTCGACGAGCTCTCCGACGACGACCGCATGCTCGTGTCGCGCGCCCGCAAGATCGAGCGCTTCCTCTCCCAGCCGATGCGCGTGGCCGAGCAGTTCACCGGCATCGCCGGCCGCTACGTCCCGCGCGAGGAGACCGTCCGCGGCTTCAAGGAGATCCTCGAGGGCAAGCACGACGACCTGCCCGAGCAGGCGTTCTACATGGTCGGCGGCATCGACGATGTGATCGAGAAGGCGAAGACGCTGCAGTGATCGTCGCCTCGGTGATCGTCGCCGCTGACGATGCGCGCCGCATCGCGCGCGACCGGTCAAGGAGTCAACCGTGCCGCTAACGCTCAACATCGTGACGATGGAGCGCGAGGTCTACAACGCCGACGATGTCGAGATCGTTGTCGTGCCGGGCAGCGAGGGCGTGATGGGCATCCTGCCGCGCCACGAGCCGATCCTCTCCGCCCTGAAGGAGGGCGAGATCGAGATCGTCCGCCCCGGCCGCCGCGACATCCTGGCGATCGGTGGCGGCTTCGTCGAGGTCCGCGGCCCGCAGGTCCTCATCATGGCCGATGTGGCCGAGCAGTCCGATGAGATCGACCTGGCGCGTGCCGAGCGGGCGCGGGCCGAGGCCCTCGAAGCGCTCGCCAAGGCGCCGGCGCAGGCCGAGCGGCTGGACATGATTCATGCGCTCCGGCGGGCCGAGGCGCGGATCAAGGTGGCGCGACGACGGCGGGGCGACAGCGCCCTCATGTAGGGGCGATGCATGCGTCTGCCCGTGACGTTCGGCGAATCGGAGCGTGGGTTGCGTGCGGGCGGCCACAAGGGCCGCCCCTACACGGATGGGCCTGGCGCGCCCCCCCGCCCCCGCTCGACAACCCCCGTCCAAACGAACGCCGCGCCGAAACACACCGTGCACGGCAGCACGATCGCCGCGCTGGCGGCGATCGAGGCGTAGTACGTCAGGTAGAGGCCGACGAGTCCGGACAGCGCGGCGACCCCGACGCTGACGAGGATCATCGACGGCAAGCGGTCGGTGACGAGGTAGGCCGTCGCCGCGGGCGTGATGAGAAATGCCACCATCAGCACCACCCCGACCGCCTGCAGGCCGACGACGATGGTCAGCGCCAGGAGCACGAGCAGGAGCGCGTCGAGCTTGGCCGTCGGCAGGCGAAGCGTCGTGGCCAGAACGCTGTCGAAGCTGGCGATGACGAGCTCCTTGTAGAGCAGCGCGATGACCGCCAGCACGCCGCCGCCCACCACGGCCATCCGCAGCACGTCGGCCCAGCCGACGGCCAGCAGCTGGCCGATGAGGATGTGCGAGAGGTCGATCCGCACGCCGCGCCGGGAGATCAGGGCGATCCCGAGCGCGAACATCGCCGCAAACACGATGCCGATCGCGCTGTCCTCGCCGACGTCGGCGCGCCGGCGGATCGCGCTGATGCCCAGAGCGGCGACGAGCGCGGCGACGAGCGCCCCGCCGAACATCGCCCCGGCACTCGGCCCGCCGGCGTAGTAGCCGATCGCGACGCCCGGCAGGATCGCGTGCGCCAGCGCGTCGCCGAAGAACGCCATCCGCCGGAGCATGAGGAACGGACCGACGACGCCGCACACCGGAGCGAGGATCGCAACGGCGGCGAATTTCGGCAGCATGAACGCCGCCTGCCACGGCCCCGCGAGCCAATCGACGGCCGCACCGGTCCACTCAGCCACTGCGGTGACCGTGACCGCGGGTGCGCGACTCGTCGGGCTGGGCCTGGGCCGCCGTGCCGCCGGCCGTCCAGCCCACCGAGGGCAATCCGACGGCCGAGCGGGGCGCGATGGCCGGCGCAAGGTGCGCGGCGTGGCCGTCATCGCAGCAGCCGGGATCGGAAACCACACGGCGGCCGTCGGTGCCGTCCACGACCTGCAGTCCGGCGCCGTACGCGCTGATCAGGTTCTTTTCCGACAGCGCCTCGGATGGCGGGCCGTACGCGATCATCCGTCCCGACACGAGCAGCACGGTGTCGAAGCGAGCCTCCGCCAGCGCCAAGTCGTGCAGCGCGACGAGGACCGCCACGCCGTTCGCGGCGAGGTCGTCCATCACATCGACGATCGTCTCGGCGGAACCCGTGTCGAGGTTGTTTAGCGGTTCGTCCATCAGCACGAGGCGCGCTTCCTGGGCCAGCGCGCGGGCGATGAGCATCCGCTGCTGCTGGCCGCCGGAGAGGTCGCGAATCCGCCGGTGCGCGAGGTCGGCGATGCCAACCGCGGACAGCGCCGCGTCCACCGCCGCGTGGTCCGCCGCCCCCGGCCGCCGCAGCCAGCCGACGCGGTGCGCGCGCGCCATGAGGACGACGTCTTCGACGGTGACCGGAAAGCGCCAGTCGAGGCCGGCGCGCTGCGGCACGTACGCCACGCAGCGGTCCCGGCCCGGCGCATGGTCGTGCACGGTGATCCGGCCGCCGGTGATCTCGACGAGGCCGACGATGGCTTTGAGGAACGTGCTCTTGCCGCTGCCGTTCGGGCCGACGACCGCCACGCGCTGGCCCGGATCGACGGTCAGCGTGACGCCGCTGAGCGCGACGCGGACGCCGTAGCGGACGGAGAGGTCCTCGACGGTGAGGATCGGGGCGGTCACGGGCAGGCCGGGCATCGACCGAACAGCTCGAGCAGGTGGCCGTGGATCCGGAAGCCGGTCCGCGCCGCGAGCGTCGTTTCGAGGTCGCCGAGCGGACAATCGTCGAACTCGACGACGGTGCCGCACGCGGCGCAGACAAGGTGGTGGTGGCCGCCTTCCGCCAGGGCGAAGCGCTGCTCCGGGCCGTCGCCGAGGTAGAGCGGGCGGAGGGCGCCGATCCGGACGAGCGCGTCGATCGTCCGGTAGACCGTCGCGCGCCCGAGGTCGGGGCAGATCGCGCGTGCACGCTCCAGCACCTCCGCCGGCGCGAGGTGGGTCTCGCTGGTTTCGAGGACGGTGGCGACGGCGCGGCGCGGCGCGGTCAAGCGCAGGCCGGCGGCCGCAAGACGGTCGGCGAGCGGGGTGGCAAGCGGTGGGTGGTTCATCGGGCCAATCATCGTCTTATTGAGATCGATTCGCAATTGGCCGTGCGTTCGCCCTTTGATCGGACCTCCCATATGATCCGCCACATTCCGATGCGACGATCCATTGGCAATGGGTCGCGGGCAATGTTTCGCGGACGATGAACGGACGGGGCGGATGAGCGGCTTGGCAGAACGAGTGGCAATCATCACCGGCGGTGGCAGCGGCATCGGCCGCGCCGTCGCATCGACGATGGCGGCGCTCGGCGCGCACGTCGTGATCTGCGGCCGCCGGGCGGACGTCGTGACGGAACTCGCGCGCGAGGCCACGAATGCGGGCATGACGATGCGGGCCGTCGCCGCCGACGTCGGTGTCGAGGCCGATGTGACGCGCGTCGTTGCCGAGGCGTACGACAACTACGGGGCGGTCGACATTCTGGTGAACAACGCGGGCGTGTTCGAGGGCGGCGC
The DNA here is from genome assembly GCA_016703025.1 of Candidatus Avedoeria danica. Lineage (NCBI taxonomy): Bacteria > Bacillati > Chloroflexota > Ardenticatenia > Candidatus Epilineales > Candidatus Epilineaceae > Candidatus Avedoeria > Candidatus Avedoeria danica. The sequence continues at coordinate 269,566 of JADJCV010000005.1, read as the reverse complement.
GATCCATGCCCACGACGTCGACGCCTGGGACCGCGTGATGGCCGCCAACCTGCGCGGGCCGTTCCTGATGAGCCGCGCCGTCCTGCCGATCATGCGCGCCCAGGCGCGGGGGCACATCGTGAACATCAGCTCCGAATCGGGCATCGAGCACTACCCGACGAACGGCGCATACGGCGTGAGCAAGCATGCGCTGAACGCGCTCGGCGAGTACATCCAGCGCGAGAACCAGGACCTCGGGATCCGGGTGAACACGGTCTGCCCGGGCGTCGTCCTGACCGACATGGCGGGCGATCTCGGGCGCGTCGAGCCCGCCAACTGCCTCCTGCCGGAGGACATCGCCGAGCTCGTGCTCTGGCTCGTGACGCGGCGGGAGAACATCAAGATCGGCACGCCGGTGCTCATGCAGACGATGCGGAATCCGTGGCGGGAGGTGACCCAATGACCGGCCGAAAGCGAGTGTCGAACGTCTCGATCGCCTTGGGGGTGATTGTCGCGACGGGCATCGGCACGGGCGCGCTCACCGCGAGGCCAACACGCCACGTTGGCGCCCAGTCGCCGACCTCGACGCCCGTTCCGACAACCGACGCCTCGCCCACCCCCGACGCCTCGCCCACCTCGCCCCCCGACCTCATCCTCGACGGCGGCCGCGTCCAGCTGGCCGGTGTGCACACGTTCGGCCGCGTCGTGCTGAAGAACCGCGGCGTCATCGAGGTCCAGCGCTACTCGGGCACCGGCGACTCCGGGCGCCTCGAGATCCACGCGCAGTGGATCGAGATCGACCGCACGTCGCGGATCATGGGCGACGAGGCCGGCTATCGCGGCATCGTGCGGAACACCGGTGAAGGCCCGGGCGGCGGCGAGGGCGGCCGACAGACGTTCGACGGCGGCGCGGGCGGCGGCTACGGCGGGCGCGGCGGCGACGGGGTGCTGGACGGCGTGCCGACGAGCGGCGCCACGGGCGGCCGGTCGTACGGCACGGCGTGCGGCGACGACATCGAACCGGGCTCGGCCGGCGGTGCGCCGGGCGTGGCGGACTCGGGCGGCGACACGGCCAGGGGCGGCAACGGCGGCGCGGCCGTCGCGCTCATCGCCGACACGGTGCTCATGAGCGGCACGATCACGATGAACGGCGAGGATGGGCTCGTCTCGGCGAACGATTCCGGCGGCGGCGGCGCGGGCGGGGGCATCCTGATCCGCGCGCGGCGGCTGCAGCACAGCGGCCGGATCGACGCGAACGGCGGGATCGGCGCAGACTCGGACGATGGGGGCGGCGGCGGGGGCGGCGGTCGGATCAAGATGACCTACATCGTCGGCAGCCACAGCGCGTCGGCGCTGAGCGTCGACGGCGGCAGGGGAGACGGCAACGGGCGGAACAACAACGGCGGGCGGGGATCGATCTGCATCACCGTTCCGACGCCGACGCCGACGGTCCGGCCGTCGATCACACCGGTCGCCAGCCGGACGAGCACACCGGAGCCGGAGACGGCGACGCCGACCGCCACGGACACCGCCCCGCCGACGGAAACGCCGTCGTCGACGCCGACGCCCACCATGACCGCAACGCCGACGTCAACGTCGACGCCGACGCCGCGTGCGCTCTACCTGCCCCTCGCGCTGCGCGAGCGTTGCCCGGTCGTCGACCTGCGCCCGGTGGCGCTGGCGCTCGTCATCGACGCGTCTTCCAGCATGGACGCGTTGACGCGCGACGGCCGGCCGAAGCGGGACGCGGCGGTCGACGCCGCTCGACAGGTCGTCGCCCTCCTCGGGCGCGGCGTCGCCGGGGACGGCATCGCGATCGTCCGCTTCAACGCCGACGCGGCGGTGCTCTCGCCTCTGACCGCGGACCGCGCCGCCCTCGGCCGGGCGCTGGACGGCCTGACGACGGCCCAAGGCTCGCGCCTCGACACGGGCATCCGCGCCGCCACGGCGCTGCTCTCAGCCACGCCGCCGGACACGATCCGCCTGATGGCCGCCGTGACGGATGGCGAGATCGAAGAGGTGCGGCGGAGCGTCACGGTCGGGGCGGGCGACGAGGCGCGGGCGAACGGCATCGCGCTCCACGTCGTCGGCATCGGCGCCGATCCGCTGAACACGATGATGGTGGCCGTCGCGGGCGACAGCGATCACTATCACGTGGCGCCTGACGCGGAGGACATCGCCCGGATCTTCCGCGAGCTGTCTTTCCTCCCGCCGCCGTGCGGCGGCGGGCTGTTCTGGCCGGCCACGTCGATGTCGTCGCCTTGGCCGGCGTCGGCTGTGTTCGCCCTGGCCGACGTCGAGGACGCTGCGATGATCGGCCACATGCGATGAACTTCGGCTTTCTGATCGACAACCGGAAGTGCATCGGCTGCCATGCCTGTTCGACGGCCTGCAAGCAGGAGAACCAGGTCCCACTCGGCGTGAATCGCACCTGGGTGAAGTACGTCGAAAAGGGGGCGTTCCCGGACACGCGGCGCTTCTTTCAGGTGACGCGCTGCAACCACTGTGCGAACCCGCCGTGCGTCCGGATCTGCCCCGTCACGGCGATGTACCAGCGCACGGACGGCATCGTCGAGTTCGACGGAGACGTCTGCATCGGCTGCAAAGCCTGCCTGCAGGCGTGCCCGTACGACGCGATCTACATGGACCCCGACACCGGCACCGCCGCCAAGTGTCACTTCTGCAGCCACCGCACGGACCTCGGCCTCGAGCCCGCCTGCGGCGTGGTCTGCCCGACCCAGGCGATCGTCTCGGGCGACCTGGACGACCCGTCGAGCACGATCCGCCAGCTCCTCGGCCGCCACGACGTCTCCGTCCGCAAGCCCGAGCAGGGCACGCTGCCGAAGGTCTTCTACATCGACGCCGATGCCGTGACGCTCGTGCCGACGATGTCGTCGGCTGCCGGCGCCTACATGTGGGCGGACCGCGATCCGACGGCGGTGCAGGGCCAATCGGCATCGTCGACGTCGCTATCGGCCCACGGCGCGTCGGGTGCCCCCGACCACACGCTGTCGCACGATCGGGGCGACCCGTCGTCCCGCCGCCACTCGGCCAGCGGCACGCCGCTCCGTTCGCCCGTCCCGCAGGGCGCGCCCGCCACCGGCCCGATCTCGCTCGGCGGCACGATGGCGGGGCACATGGTCCAGACCGGCTACAACGCGCAGCACAGGGCGCCGTGGCACTGGCCGGTGCCGGCGTACCTCGTGACGAAGGCGATCGGGTCGGGCGCGTTCATGCTGCTTGCGGCCCTGTCGCTGACCGGTCGCGCGGACGACCCCGTGTGGGCGACGATCGCCTCGGCCGTGGCTGCGCTGTTCACGGCGATCACGGCCGGCCTCCTCGTCGCCGACCTCGACCGCCCCGAGCGGTTCCTGCGGATCCTCACGCGGCCGCAGTGGCGGTCCTGGCTGACGCGCGGGGCGTTCATCCTGATGGGATTCGGCGCTCGTCGCGACGGCGAACACGGCGCTGGCCGGCGCGACGTGGGCAGGCCTCATCGCCGCCGGCGCCCTCGGCCCGCTGCGCGCGACGCTCCTCGCCGCCGGTGCGGCGCTCGCCGCAGCCAGCGCAGCCTACACCGCGTTCCTGTTCGGCCAAGCCGAGGGCCGCGATCTTTGGCAGAGCCAGTTGCTGCCGGCGCACCTGATCGTCCAAGCCATCGCCGCCGGTGCCGCCGCCCTCCTCGTCGTCGACGCCTTCGCCGTGCCGCTCGACGTCCCGTTCGCCGAGGTCGGTCTGCGCGCGTTCGGCATCGCGTTCTGGGCGATGGCGATCGCCCTCGTCGTCGACGCGCTGCTCATCTTCGGCGGCGAGTTCGCCATGCCGCACGCCACGCGGGAGGGCGCGATCGCGGCGCGCGAGATCACGCACGGGCGCTATCGGCGGCACTTCTGGTGGGGCGCGATCGGCCTCGGACACGTCGTGCCGCTCGTACTCGTCGGCGCGCTCATGGCGATGTCGTCGCTGCCGGCGGAGGCGCGACTCGCGGGCATCGCTGTTGCGGGCGCGGCGGCGATCGTCGGGCTGTTCTGCTACGAGTACGCGTACGTCATGGCGCCGCAGGGGGTGCCGAACGCGTAGCGCGGTGCTGCGGGCATCGGTGAGGCGCCGATCATCGCGTCTCCGGCTCGAGCACGCTGATCCCGCCCCCCGCGAACCACACGCTACCGTCCGCAGCGACGGCGATGTCGCGCATCCCTTCGGACGCAAGGCCATCCGCTCGGCCGACCGAGGCCCATGATCCGTCGGCCCGTCGCACCCGTGCGCGGTCGTAGCCGTCGCTGAACCATAGGTCGCCGCGCGCTGTGGGGTGGACGACATCCGATGCGAACGCGAGCTGTGCGTCGTCCGCCCACGTCGTCCAGGCGCCGACCGGCGTGCGCATCGCGACGCCGCCGTACAGCGCCGCCCAGAGGTTGTCGGCCGCATCGAAGGCGAGCGCGTTGACGTGCTCGAGTTCACTCGACCCGGGGACGGTCATCGCCTCCCACCGCTCGTCCGCGGTTCGGCGGGCGAGATTGACCGGCGGGGCCGGCGGCAGGCTCTGCCACAGGCGCATCCCGACCCACGGCAGCCCATCGGGATCGATGGCGATGGCGTGGACGGCGCCGATGCGCGGCAGCCCGTCGGCCTTGGTGAAGACCGTCCACCGCCCGTCCGCGCCGAGCGTGGTGACGCCCTCCACGCCGCCGCGCCCCGGCTCCGCGTGCACCGCCAACCACGGCGTGCCGTCCGGCGCCAGCACGAGCCGACCGGTCGGGCCGTCCGGGAGGCCGTCGGCGGCGGACCAGCGGGTCCACGTTCCGTCGGCCGCGCGGCGGCTCACGGCCTTGTCGCCCGAGACCCACACCGCACCGTCGGCTCCGACCGCGACGTCCGCGACGCTTGTGCTCACCGGCGCCCCGTCATCGACGCCAACGCGCCGCCACCGGCCGTCGGTTTCACGGACCGCCAGCCCGCCGCGCATGGCCGCCCACAGCCGGCCAGCCGGATCGAACGTCATGCGGTAGACGTCGTTGCTCGGCAGCTCGTCGGGCCGTGACAGCACGGCGAAGCGGCCGTCGGGCGTGCGGCGGGCCGGACCGGCCGCCGTGGCGACCCACACCGCCCCGTCGGAGCCGATGAACACGTCGTCCGCCCCTGGCCGGGCCGAGTCGTCGACCGGTTCGAGATGCCAGCCGCCGGCCGGGTCGGGCGCCAAGAGCCCCTGGCTGGTCGCGATCCAGGCCTGGCCGGCGGCGTCGAACCGAATGCGTCGGATCACAGGATCGCCGCCCGGCAGAACCGGGGCAAGAGGGGATACGGAACCGTCAGGCTTGAGGATGTCCACGAAGCGGACGGCGCGATTGTCAGCATAGCCGTAACTGGCGATCCAAACCGCCCCGTCGGGAGCCGCAGCAACGGTCGAGATCTGGTCCGACCTCAACCCCTGGCGCTCGGTCAGTCGGCTCCAGCGGCCGTCCGCACTGCGCACGCTAAGACCGGAAGCGTAGCTTCCGAAGAAGCCGTTGCCCTTGGCATCGAAAGCCATGGATGTGATGGTGGGTGCAATCGTCCCGTCCTCGAAGTCGAACCGCTCCCGGATCCCGGTCGTCGGCAAGCGATCGGCGCCGCGGCCATGCCCGAACCAGACGCTGCCATCCGGAGCGATCTCGATGGCCAGGATGTCGTTTGAACGCGCCGCTTCGCTGCTCGGCAGCCGCTCGATCCGCCCGTCCGGCCAGCGGCGGGCCGCGCCGTGCGAGCGCGTGCCGATCCATACCGTACCGTCATCCGCCACCCGAACGGCCGAGACGGTGTGGTCGGGCAAGCCGTCCGCTACGGTGAACTTGGTGCTCCGCCCCGTGGCCAAGTCCCAGGCCACGAGGCCGCCCCACGTGGCGGCCCAAAGCGTATGCGCGTCGCCCCGCTTCATGTCGAGTGCCACCACACCGTTCGCGTCCGTCTCATGGCGCCACCGGCCGCGCACCGGCGGCAGGCCGCCGCTCCGGTCGGGCGTCGCGCTGGCGATGGCCGTCGGGGTGGGCGGCATGGCCGCGGCCGTCGGGTCGGTGGCCGGCGTGCCGGGCTGCCTGATCCGGGTGAGGCCGTTGAACGTTCCCACCCAGACGTCGTTCTCCCCGCCGGTTCCGACGGCGGCCAGCACGGACCAGACCGAACCGCCAGCCAGGCCGTCGCGCGGGTCGAAGTGCTGCCACGTGCCGTCGGGACGATGGACGGCGATGCCGCCGCGTTCCCACATCGAGCCGAACCAGGTGTTGCCCGCGGCATCTACGGCGATATCGGCCACCGATTCCAGCGGATGCGTGCCGTATGGGATGTGCGACCATGTGCCGTCCGGTGCGCGGCGGCTGATCGTGTAGCAGCCGAAGCCGTTGGGGCCGAACCAGACCGTGCCGTCGGGCCCGATGCCAATATCCCGCGTCTGGCATGCCGGGGCAGTGGGAGCCACCAGGCGGGTCACGTTGTCGGAGCGATCGATCGTGACGACGCCGGAGATCGTCGCGATCCATGCCAGCCCGTCGCGATCGACCTCGACGTCCAGGACGTTGTCGTCCGGGAGGAGGTCGAGACCGGAGAAGATCGTCCAGCCGCCGTCCGGACGCGATCGATGGAACAGGCCGTCGAACAACCCGACCCAAACGTCGCCGTCCGGTCCGATCGCGATGTCCTGGACCCACCCATCCACGATGAACCGGCCGCCCAGCGGTTCCCGCCACGCCGGGTCGCCACCGGGTCGATAGATGAATAGCCCGTGCCGCGTGCCCACCCAGACGTCGCCGCGCGCGTCCACCGCAACGGCCTCGACGAACTGCGCCTGCACGTCGCTCGGTACCGGCAGGTGTCGCCAGGCACCGTCGGCCTCCCGCAGCACCAGGCCGGACAGTGTGCCGAACCACAAGCGGCCGGTGCTGTCGGACGCCGCGTCGAAGACGACGCCGGCTTGGGCGTCCGGGATCGGCAGGCTGTCGACGGCAACGGTGCTCCACGTTCGCCAGCTGCCGTCGGCGGCGCGACGGGCGACGCCGCGGCCCGTGGCGGCCCAGAGCGTGCCGCTGCCATCGATGGCGAGGTCGAGGACCTGATCGAGCGCCGCGTCCGCGGTCGGTGCGATGGTCGACCACGTGCCGTCGGCGGAGAGGTGGGCGAGGCCGTCGGTCCGGACCTGGGTTGTCGGATGGGCGTACGCGCCGAACCAGGCACCGCCGTCGGCATCGACGGCGACGCCGTTGACCGCCGACATCGGCAGCCCGTCGTCGCGCGTCCAGACCGTCACCGTACCGTCCAGCGAGATGCGCGCCGCAGCGCCGCAAACCGTTGCGGAGCCGCAGTTCGAGTCGATCGTGCCCAGCCAGGCGGTGCCGTCCGCGGCGACGGCGATGGACGCTTCTCGGGCCGTCGAACGGTCGCTAAGACCATGATGGTGCCACGTCCCATCGGTCCATCGCTGGTCAGCGCCGTGATCCGTCGCGACCCAGATCGTGCCATCGGGGGCGAACGCGATGTCGTGGATGATCCCGTTCGGCGCCCCGGGCACGGGCGTCCACGAGGAGTCGTCGATGCGCTGCGACAGGCCGCCCCACCCGCCGGCGTACACGGTGCCGTCCGGTGCCACGCCCACCGTGCGCAGCTGGTTGAAGGCGGGGACGTCGCGGCGCGAAACGACGGTCCAAGCGCCAGCCGAATCGCGGCGGCTGACGCCGTCTTCCGCAGCAAACCACGTCGAGCCGTCCGGGCCGACGGCGACCTCCAGCTGGCCATTGGAGAGCAGCCCGTCGAGCGCTGTGAACACCGTCGGCCGCCCGCTCAGGATGTCCCACTGAACCGCGCCGCCCGAGCTGGCCTGCCACAGCGTTCGGCCGTCGGGCGTCAAGGCGATCGCGCTGGCGGGTGTCGTGCTGCTGAAGTTCGCCCAACGGCCCAGCGGCCCGTCGCGGCCGATGGCACGCTCGACGGTACCCGGGCTGACCTCCGGCGACGCGTCGGCGAGGGTCAGCGGCAAGTACGCCGTTGAATGAACTGCGGCGAGCGCCGCGTTGGCCCTTCCGCCGCGATCCCCGTTGCCGTACGGTTCGTTCCGCAGCGAGGCGCCGCCGAGTGCCAAGAGCGAGAGCCCAGCGGTTACGATCAGCCCGATGTGTGGCACATGCATGGCGGTGAAGGCCTCCTGGTGCACGGGGGTGGTGTTGAGGTCTCAGGGAGCCAACGTCGATTGCGCCCTTGAAACTAGATCGTCGAGCGGCCGCTCGCGCGGCGAGCCTCACGGCACCCGACGATACACCCCGCCAGCGCGCACAAGCAACCGCTCCGCCACGAGCTCGCGCCGCAGCGTGGCCACGTCGTCGTGCGCATCGACGAGGACCCGGTTCACCTCGGCCTCGGGGTAGTCGCGGTCCGGCTCGAAATCCTCGACCAGGCGGTCGAGCACGACGCGGCGCTTCTTGCGCTGGGCCGGGATGTGCGTCAACCGGCCGCGGACGAAGAACGTGTCCAGCACGCGCTGGCGCCACGCGTCCTGCGTGGCGCCAGCGCCGAATCCGGGCTGCGACAACCGCACGAGCTCGCCGAGCCGCCGGTCCATCGCCTCGCCGACGAGGCTGTACACCCGGTAATACTGGTCGCGCCGCGACGTGAGCAGCCCGGCCTTCACGAGCAGGCCGATGTGGTGGGACACCGTTCCTGGGCTCAGGGCGACGATGTCGGCCAGCTCCTCGGTGTGCCGCGGCGCCGCGGCGATGAGGTTGACGAGCAGCAGCCGCGTCGGGTGCCCGAGCGCCTTGAACAGCTCGGCGCGCGTCTCCAGTTCCCGTTCGGCGGTCCCCGTGGCGCTCATCCGTCCACGACCAACCCGCGCTGCCCGGTCGCCTCGCGGTAGCTGCCGGCGAACATCTTGCGGGCCGCGCGCATCACCTCGATCTTGATGTGCTCGCGGACGGCGGCCTGTTCGTCGTGCATGGAGCGGGCCAGCGTCAGCTTGTGTTCGGCCTCGCGGGCAAAGCATGCGCTCAGCTCGTCGAACCGCGCGGCGAGGTGCTTCAGCGCTTCTGTCTCCACGTTGTCCATCTCAGCGTTGTCCGTCTCAGTGTTGTCCATCGTCGGGCTCGTCTTTCGTTGGTTTGCAGAATCGAATCGACTGGATCCGATTCTATATCCATCGAATCACACAATGCAAACCAGCGACGAGGATCGCCCTGAGTCGACGCTTCTCCCGGGCGGATTCCTACGGGTGCAGCTTCTCGCCCCGCTCCAGCATCGCCACGAACTGCTCGATCCGCCGTGCCCGCGTCTCGGCCTTCTTGGCCGTTTGGATGCGCGACAGGATCGCGTAGCGGTTCGCGCTGTTCAACGTGCCGAAGAACGCCGTGGCCGCCGGGTTCGCGTCGAGCGCGGCCTGCAGGTCCTCCGGCACGGTGGCGGTCCGCGGCGAGTCGTACGCCGCGTCCCAGCGCCCGTCCGCCTTCGCGGCATCGACGCTCGCGAGGCCGGACGGTTGCATCCGGCCGGCGGAGATGAGCGCGGCCACCCGTTCGCGGTTGATCTTCGACCAGATGCTCTTCGGCCGGCGCGGCGTGAACTTCTGCAGCCACGTCTCGTCGTCGTACTTCTTCGCCTGGCCATCGATCCAGCCATAACACAGGGCGACCTCGACCGCCTCGGCGTAGGTGGGCGACGGGATGCCGGACGCGGCCTTTGCGAGGCGCAGCCAGACGCCGGGCGACACGGCGTGGTGCTCGGCAAGCCACTCCGTCCAGGCGTCGGCGTGGGCGAAGGCGACTATGGGGCGGTCGATGGCCCGACCAGCTGGCGCCAGAACACCGTCCAGGCCGTCGATCGCCAGGCGGCGTATATGGCGACCGGGATGAGCAGCAAGAGCAGCCCGGGAAGCGCGAAGGCGATGCCGAGGCCGACGCTCTCGGCGGCGATCCCCGCGATCACCGCCGGGACCAGCACAACACCGGCGATGACGGCGATCACGAAGCCGAACAAGAGGGTGCACAACAACTGGACGAGCCACATCAGGAAGACGTCGAGGAAGCGGTCCCGCAGGTTGCGCCACGCGGTGCCGACGGCGTCGAACACGGGTTGGTCGGCCAGGATCGCGTGACGCAGCGCGAGCTCGAGGAGGAGGTTGGCGGCGAAGATGGCGATGAACAGGAAGGGAGAGAACAGCAGCATCAGTCCGATGAAAGCGACGGCCCCGGTGCCGGCAATCCCCTGGCGTTCCGCGTTCCACGCCGCCATCGCGCCGATCCCCACCGCCCCGAGGACCATCGCCCCGGCGATGATGATCGCGAGAATCGGCAGGAAGATGGCCAGGTGTGTGCCGAACGTACGCCACCAGTACCGGAAGCCGACCCGCCACCCGTCGCCGGCGGCCACCGCCTCGCCGCTGTCGGCGCGCGCGGACAGGTGCACGAGCCCGCCCTTGGCGGCGATGCCGAGGACGAGCAGGACGAGCCCGAGGATGAGGGCGATGCCGACGACGAGGGCGATCATGCCGGCGTTGTCCAGCAGCCACTGCATCGCCAGCGGGCCGAAGCCGCCGTCCCGCCAGGGCATCCTGTCGCCCATCCCTTCGGGCATTCCCGGAATCCGGCCACGGCCGCCCGCCGACCCGGCACGGCGGCTGATTCCGTTGCCGATGTCGCCGAACTTGATCCCACCGCCCGTGCCTGCCAGCAGGCCGAACAGCCACAGGATCTTGTACCGCCAGGTGAGGGTCCAAGCGCGCTTGAGGATCTCTACGTACGGCATGGCGGCGGCGTCTCCATATGTGGATCGGCATGTGAGGGTCGGATCGGTCGGATCGGTCGGATCGGCGGACGCGCTGTATACGCGGGGATGTGCACTGCCGTCGCGACATCGCCCGTCACGGGGACAGACGGTGTGGGGCGGGCGATGTCAACGCGCTAGAGGTATCGCGCGACCGCCATGCAGACCACCGCCACCGCGAGCAACCATGCCGCGGCCCGCGCGATCTTGCCCATGCGGGCCTGCAATGCGGGCAGCTCCGCCTGCTGCTCGGCCGTCGCCGTCCCGCCGGCCGCCTCGACCGCAGTGGCGATCGCGGCAAGGCGCTTCATCGTCGGCCGCTGGAAGACGAAGCCCAACGTGAGCGCGACGATCGCGGCGAGCCCGCCGATGGACAGCGTGATGCCCGTCGGGCTGCCGAACCACTCGCTGTTGCCGCCGGCGACGAGCCACATCAGCCACACGCCCGAGAGCACGGTGAGCGACCCCGAGCCGAGCGCCGCCTGCAGGAACCCCGAGCGGGCGAAGCGCTGCATGAACGGGGCGCTGCCCGGCCCGGCGGCGCGGGCGGCGGGGAGCATGAAGCTGACGATGAAGAAGATAGAGCCGGCCCAGAAGATGCCGAACAGGATGTGGATCAGGCGCAGGACGATGATCAGCCAGTTCATGGACGGTTCCCCTCGGTGGTTCGCCGGATGCGCCGAATGACGGCCGGCCGGTGTGGCGATTGGCACAGCGGTGACGTCGCTGGCGGTGCGCGCGGGAGTATAGCCACGGACGGTGGAACCGGGCCATCCCGGCAGCCGTGATCGGCCCGCGACGCTAGACCGGACGCTCGGCCGCCGGCAACGCCACCCGATGCCGGACGGCATAGCGCGCCGGCCCGCCGCCGAGCTCGCTCTCGTAGAGCACGACCTCGGTCACCGTCGTCGCAATCCTCGCCGCGGCCGCCGCATCGACGAGCCGCCGCACATCGCCAGGTGTGCCCGGACGCAGGCGCGAGAGCGTGAGATGAGCCGCGAAGCGGCCGTCCGATCCGAGGCCCGCCGACTCAGCTGCACCGTCCGCGAGGGATGCCAGCCGGGCGAGCGCCACTGCGCCCTCGTCGACGCCGAGCCACAGGACGCGCGCCCGTGCCGCCGTCGGAAACGCGCCGAGGCGGCCGAACGTCATCGCGAACGCGGCTGGCCACGCCGCATCGTCCAAGGCGCGCACGAGCGCCGCTTCGCCGCGCGCGTCCACATCGCCGAGGAACCGCAGCGTCACGTGCCAGTTGGCGGGCGGCACGGGGCGGCCGGGTAGCGGGCCGAGGCGGGCGAGGTGGCGTTCGATCGCCTGGCGCGTCGGGGCGTCGAGCGGCACGGCGACGAAGAGGCGGCGGGGTGGCTCGGTCACGGCGCGGGGGGCGGGGGGATTCGGCATGTGGAATCGCGCAAAGTCGGCATGTGTACTTGGTCACGTACACATGGGTGCTGGAATCGCACCCCTGCCTGCCGTGATGGACGGTCAGGCCGGCCGGTCTATTATGTGCGTGGTCATCGCTCGCGCAACGCGATCGCGCCAACGTCCGGGCAGCCGGCCCACAGGAGCACATCCATGGAACTGACCGCCGTGCTCACGCCCGCCGAAGAGGGCGGCTTCGTCGCGCTCAACCCCGAGACCGGGACCACGACGCAGGGGGAGACGATCGAGGAGGCGGTTGCCAACCTGCGTGAGGCAACGCTGCTATTCCTGTCGGAGTTTCCACTGCGCAGGGTTGGCCACCCCGTAGTCACGACGTTCACCGTTCCGGCCAATGCCTAGACTGCCCCGCGTCTCCGGAGCGGAGGCGGTGCGGGCGCTCGAACGGCCACGCTCGCCGGCGTATTGCGCCAAGCTGAGGTAACCGCGGAGGACTTCGTCGCCGCGATGCGTTGAGGTCGACTGGCACCCGTTCGTGAAAGTCAGGAGTCGTCCGATGCTCACCGTCCAGATCGAACACCCCGTCCCCGACTACGACGGCTGGAAAGCCGCCTTCGATCGCGACCCCGCCGGCCGCGAGGTGTCGGGCGTGCGGCGCTATCGCGTCTACCGTCCCGTCGACGACCCGCGCTACGTGATCATCGAGCTCGACTTCGACACGCAGCCGATGGCCGAAGCGTTCGTGGCCAAGATGCGCGGCATCTGGCAGCAGGTCGAGGGGACGGTGATGACGGGGCCGCGGGTGCGGATCGTGGAATGCGTGGAGGAGCGTGGCTATTGAGCCGCTGACGAAACCGAGTCGCAACCAGGAGCACCACGATGGGCGAGCACGTTCTCGTGCAGCTGTTCGAGCACAACAACTGGGCCAACCGCCGGATCGTCGAGGCCTGCGCCGCGCTGACGGACGCGCAGCTCGACGCCGAGCCGCAGACCGCCACGAAGGGGAGCATCCGCGAGACGTTGACCCATCTCGTGTTTGCCCAGCGGGGCTACCATGCGCTGCTCACCCTTCCCGTCGAGGCGCGGCCCGTCGACCCGCTGCCGTTCGACGCGCTGTCGGCGTCATTGGCGCACTCCGGCGGTGGCCTCGTGGCCCTGGCGCGCGACGAGCGGAACGCGGACTGGCCCGAGCGCATCCGGACGCGGGACGGCCATCTCGTGGAGCCGTGGGTCGTCATGGTGCAGGTCATCAACCACGCGACGGAGCACCGCGAGCAGATCAAGAGCATGCTCACTGCACTGGGCGTGGCCCCGCCGGACGTGGACGGCTGGAGCCACGGTGTCGCCACGGGGGCGCTCGTCCTGATCGCATCGTGAGGCCGGGCTTTGAAACGACATATCAGGTAGCTATCGGCACGCGACGCCTCGCGATCTCGATGAGGCACCGCAATGCACCGATCAAGCCGCCGAGATCAGCGCCCGCTCCAACTCGGCCGGCAGGACGATCGGATAGAAGCGGTCGGCCGCAAAGGCGTAGTCCTCCCCGCTCTCGTCGACGACCCGCATCAGGCCCGCCGCCGCCGCACTTGCATCCGCGATGACGCGGTAGATCTTTCCGACCTCGAGCGAAGCCGGGTAACCGGAGCTGTTGATGCACACGGCGAATGATTGTGTTTCGTGTTCGACCATCAGTCGCTTCCTCTAGTCCAGAAACGGCAGCTTGAGCTTGTGCTCTCGCTGGCCGATCCCGGCAGCCTCGTACCAGTGAACTTCCGCCAAGCGATAGGTGCCGTCACGGAGGCGGACCGTCGCGCTGCCCTTCATCTTACGCCAGCGGCCGACTCCGTGCGACCGTGCCAAGCGCCGGAGCTCCCTGATCGACCGACCGGAAGCGATGACTTCTACGTCTACGATGTCGCCGACGATCTGAAAGTCCATGCCCGCGAATTATAGCTGGCTGGCGCGCTCCGCGCCGCCGGCATAGACTGGCGCGATGACCGTCGGCTCTCCTCTTCCCCACCGCCGCGCCGCGCTGATCTACGCCGTCAGCGTCATCGCCAGCTACGGCGCCCTCGCCGCATTCTTCGGCGTGGCGAAGCTCATGCAAGTGCCGTTGTTGGCTCCGGCCGCGATCGTCATCTGGTGGGTCTTGTTGGCTGGCCCCGGCATGCTTCTGGCGGCGCTCGCACTCGGTGCTGGGCATGCTGCGGCGGGCTCATTCTTCTGGCTCATGGTCGGATGTTCCGTCCCGATCACGCTCCTGCCTGTCTACTTCATCGCGCGCCCAAGCACCAGGTATACACGTGGTCAAGCGGTGACGTGCCAAGCAGTCTGGACTGCCCTGGGCTGGATCGGGTACTTGCTCCTCTATCTCAAGGACCCTTGGAGCCCTCCCTAGCGCATCGAGCCAAACCCGCGCATCATCCTCTCATCCGTCCCGTCCTGATCCCATCCCGCCGCGCCGCCCATAAGGACTCGCGATGCCGCCCCAATCCGACCCGGCGACCGCCGCCGGCGTCGCCTCGCCCACCCCGCCCCTCCGCCCCTACCCCCCCACCGACCGCTGGGACGACTGGACCGAGCACGACCCCCGCGCCTGGCCGCGCCGCGTCCAGCGGAACTACATGCTCATCCCGACGGTCTGCTTCAACTGCGAGAGCGCGTGCGGCCTGCTGGCGTACGTCGACCGCGAGACGCTCGACGTCCAGAAGTTCGAGGGGAACCCGGCGCACCCCGGCAGCCGCGGCCGGAACTGCGCCAAGGGGCCGGCGACGCACAACCAGGTGCACGATCCCGAGCGGATCCTCTACCCGCTGAAGCGCGCCGGGAAGCGCGGCGAGGGGAAGTGGGTGCGGACGACGTGGGACGAGGCGCTGGCCGACATCGGCTCTCGGATCCGCAAGGCGTTCGTCGAGGAGCGGCACGACGAGGTGATGTACCACGTCGGGCGGCCGGGGCACGACGGGTTGATGGAGTACGTGCTCTGGGGCTGGGGGATCGACGGGCACAACAGCCATACGAACGTCTGCTCGGCGTCCGCGCGCGCCGGGTACGCGTATTGGACGGGGCTCGATCGGCCGTCGCCGGACCACGCGAACGCGCGCGTCATCCTGCTGATCAGCGCCCATCTCGAAACCGGCCACTACTTCAACCCGCACGCCCAGCGGATCATCGAGGGCAAGCTCAACGGCGCCAAGCTGATCGTCATGGACACGCGCCTGTCCAACACCGCCAGCCGCGCCGACCACTGGCTCTCGCCGTGGCCGGGCAGCGAGGCGGCGATCCTGCTCGCCATCGCCCGCCACATCGTCGCCACGGGCAAGCACGACCGCGACTTCGTGCGCACGTGGGTGAACTGGGAGGCCTGGCTGGCGCATGATCATCCGGGGGACGAGCGCACGTTCGAGCAGTTCGAGCGGCGGTTCCTTGAGCTGTACGCGCCGTACACGTTCGAGTTCGCGGCCGCGGAGAGCGGCGTCGACGCGGCGCTCATCGCGCAGGTCGCCGACATCGTCGCCGACGCGGGCTCGCGCCTGGCGGCGCACACGTGGCGCAGCGCGACGGCGGGCAACCTCGGCGGCTGGCAGGTGGCGCGGTGTTTGTTCCTGCTGAACGTCCTGACGGGCTCCGTCGGCACGTCGGGCGGGACGTCGATGAACGCCTGGGACAAGTGGGTGCCGCGGCCGCCGCAGCTGGCGCCCAACCCGCCGCGCTGGAACGAGCTGTCGTGGCCGCGGGAGTACCCGTTGACGTTCTTCGAGTTGTCGTTCCTGCTGCCCCACTTCCTGAAGGAAGGACGGGCCAAGCTCGATACGTACTTCACCCGCGTCTACAACCCGGTCTGGACGAACCCGGACGGTGCGACGTGGATCGAGGCGCTGACCGACGAGTCCAAGGTCGGCCTCCACGTCTGCCTCACCCCGACGTGGAGCGAAACCGCCCACTTCGCCGACTACGTCCTGCCGATGGGCCACTCCAGCGAGCGCCACGACGTGATGAGCCAGGAGACGCACGCCGGCTGCTGGATCGCGTTCCGCCAGCCCGTGCGCCGTGTCGCGCTCGAGAAGATGGGGCGGCCGGTCGAGTTCACATGGCAGGCGAACCCGGGCGAGGTCTGGGAGGAGACGGAGTTCTTCATCGCCTTGTCCTGGCAGATCGACCCGGACGGCTCGCTCGGCATCCGGAAGCACTTCGAGTCGCCGCACCGGCCGGGCGAGCGGATGACCGTCGACGACTACTACGGCTGGCTGTTCGAAAACAACGTCCCCGGCCTGCCGGAGGCCGCCGCCGCCGAAAGCCTCACCCCGCTCGCCTACATGCGCAAGTACGGCGCCTTCGAGCTCCGCCGCGGCCCCGGCGCCCCGTACGACCAGCCGGTGGCCGCCGACCTCCTCGCCGGTGCCCGCGTGGATGCCGACGGCGTCGTCTGGTCGCCCGCACCGGCGGCGCACGGCGCGAACATCACGCCGCACCCGGCGTTTCCGGCGGGCGCGGACGGGATGCGAATCGTGGGGCGGGTGATGGATGCGTCCGCCACCGTCCGTCGCGGCTTCGATACCCCTTCCCGCCGCCTCGAGTTCTTCTCGCCCACCTTGGCCGAATGGGGCTGGCCGGAGTGGGCGCTTCCGGGCTACACGCCCAGCCACGTCCATCCCAGCCGCGTCGACCGCGCCAAGGGCGAGGTCGTCCTCATCAGCACGTTCCGGCTGCCGACGCTCATCCATACGCGCACCGGCAACAGCAAGTGGCTCTATGAGATCAGCCACAACAACCCGCTCTGGCTGCACCCGAGCGACGCCGCACGGCTGGGCTTGCAGACCGGCGACCTCGTGCGGATCACGACCGAGATCGGCCACTTCATCGACCGCCTCTGGGTGACCGAAGGCATCCGCCCCGGCGTCGCCGCGTGCTCGCACCACCTCGGGCGGTGGCGGCTGACGGAGGACGGCGGCGGGCACTTCAGCACGGCGCTCGTCGACTTCACGCGGGGGGGCGTGCCGGTCGTCGACGGCCCGTCGGAGTCGGCAGCGTCGTCATCCTCGTCGACCGACGGCGACGGGCAAGCATGGTCGATGCGGCGGATCAAGGGCGCCGGCCCGTTCGAGAGCGCCGATCCGGATTCGTCGCGCGTGTGGTGGAAGGACGTCGGCGTCCACCAGAACCTGACGTTCCCGGTCCACCCGGACCCGGTGACCGGCATGCATTGCTGGCACCAGAAGGTGACGATCGGGCCGGCCCGGCCCGACGATCGACTCGGCGACGTCCATGTGGACACGGCGCGGTCGATGGCGGTCTACCGCGAGTGGCTCGCCATGACCCGCGGCGCGGACGACGTTTCGCCCGACGGGACGCGGCGGCCGTACTGGTTGCTGCGGGCGTACCGACCGCAGCGCGATGCGTACCGGTTGTCGAAGCGCGAGGATCCGAACGCGTAGCGAGGAGCAGGCGCAGGATGAACATGAGCGTGGTATGGCTGGTGGTGGCTGCGGCGGCGCTGGCCGGCGTCGCCTTCTGGGCTGCGCGGCGGGCGTGGAAGGTCGAGAACCCGTGGGGGCGGTGGATCGGCGCAATCGTCGGCTGGCTCGTGGCCGTCGCGGCGGCGTTGGCGGCGGTCGTCCTGATGGCGGGGCTCTATCGGCTGCGCAGTCAGGATGACCATCCGATCTCCGACATCGAGGTCGAGGCCTCGGCCGAGGCGATCGCGCGCGGCGCGCTCCTGGCCGAGGCGTGTGCGGGCTGCCACTCCAGCACCGGGGATCCCCCGCTGGACGGGGGCGAGGACAACTTCCTCGAGGGCCTCGGCGATCTCTACCCGCCGAACCTCACGCCCGGCGGTCCGCTCGCCGATCGCTCGGACGGCCGGATCGCGCGCGCGATCCGCGAGGGTGTCGGCATCGACGGCCGGCCGCTGATCATCATGCCGTCGGCCTTCTTCCACAGCATGAGCGATGAGGATACGGCTGCGATCATCGCCTACCTCCGCACCGAGCCCGAGATCGACGAGGACGTGCCCGAGCGCGTCATCGGGCCGATGGGCACGCTGCTCATCGGCGCCGGGATGTTC
Organism: Candidatus Avedoeria danica; assembly: GCA_016703025.1. Lineage (NCBI taxonomy): Bacteria > Bacillati > Chloroflexota > Ardenticatenia > Candidatus Epilineales > Candidatus Epilineaceae > Candidatus Avedoeria > Candidatus Avedoeria danica. Next base: position 251,370 of record JADJCV010000005.1, on the reverse strand, counting down.
CCGCTGGCGGTCCAGGAGCCGATCGAGGACGAGATCGATCCGCCGGACACCGACTCGCCGAAGAAGTGGGGCAAGTACCTGACGACGATCATGGCCTGCGCCGAATGCCACGGCGAGGACCTGCAAGGCCGGGACGGCGGCAACGGCCCAAGCGGGCCCGACCTGACGGTCTATGCCGAGGAGTGGACGGCCAAGGAGTGGCGCGACACGATCCGCACCGGCGTCGACCCGACCGACAACGAGATCGACCCCGACGAGATGCCGTGGGAGGACTACTCGGCCGCACTGAGCGACGACGAGCTCGATGCAATCCAGGCGTATATCGCCAGCCTGCCGACACCGGATGAGGACTGACGTCCCGGCATCGGAGAGCACGGACGTTCCGATCGAGCGAATTCAACCCCGCCGTTGAGCACGCGCGTCTCCGAAACGGACCTCGACCTCCTCGCCCGCCTCTGGCTCGCCGAGCCCGACGCCGACCTCATCGCCGCCCTCCGCCGCACGCCGGGCCTGGCCGAGCACGTCCCTTCGTGCGGCGACGGCGACGACGTCGTGCGCCTCGACCTCGCCGTCGCATGGCTCGACCTCGTCAGCCGCCACGTAGCGCCGCACGAGAGCGTCTTCGTCGACCCGACGGCGATGCTCGACGCGCCGTCGACCGCCCGCTGGCGGGCGACGCTCGCCCGTGCCGGCTGGTCGCCGCCGTCGGGTCTGCGGGTGCCGGCCGATGACCATCTGGGGGTGCAACTCCTGGCCCTCTCCGGCCTTGGCGATCGCGGCACGGCGGTCCTCACCGACCACCTTCTCGTCTGGCTGCCCCTCTTCGCCGACGCCATCGCCCACGCCGACGTCCACCCGCTCTATGCCGCCGCGGCGCGGGCGACGGTTGACGTCGTGCTGGCCCGTGGCGATCAGTTGCCGCCGACGGCCCTCTCGTCCACAGCGAACGACATCGTGCCGGCGTTGCCGCCGCGACCGCGATACCGCGCCAACGAGACCGGCGACGGCGTGCCGTCATGGCCATCGGATGATGATGTCGGTGGGGCTCCACTCGACGACCCGAGCCCGACCACCGGCGATGCACGCTTGCGGGACATCCTCGACGCGCTCCTCTACCCGCGGGACGCCGGGCTCTTCCTCAGCCGAACCGACATCGCGCGGTGCGCCGCCGCACTCGACCTGCCCGTCGGGCTGGGCGACCGGCGGTGGATGCTGCGCGGCCTGTTCGAGGCCGCGGGCCGCCACGATGCCGTCGCACGGCTGCTCGATACGCTCGACGTGCGCTGGGCGACCGCGTCGGCAGCGTACGGACGGTGGGCGTCGGAGCATCCGTGTTGGCGTGTGTACGGGGCGGCCTGGCAGTCGCGGCTCACGGCGACGCGGACGGCGATGGCCGTGTGGCGTCAAGCCGCCGAATCCCCCATGTAGGGGCTGCCCCTACACGGAACGGGCCACGATGAACAACCGCCGGAATGGAAACACCGTAAACCCATCCCCCCGCCGAGGATAGGCCTCGCGCAAACGCCGCGCGTACGCGCCCAAGAACGTCGCCCGCTCGTCGTCGCGAAGGCCGCTCAGGACCGGCCTGAGCCCAGTACCCTTCACCCACTCGACGACCGGGTCCTCTCCCTCGAGCACGTGGAGGTAGGTCGTTTCCCAGATGTCGATGTCGGTGGCGACGGGGGCCAGGATGTCGAAGTACCGCTCCGGCTCGGCCACCCACGGCACGTCGAGCGACGCCCGCAGCTCCGGCGCACCGAGCGGACCGCCGCCCGGACCGCCGTCGGCCAGCGTCTCGCGCATGAGCCGATGCGACGGGGCCGCCCAGTTCAGCGGCATCTGGATCGCCAGCCAGCCGCCCGGCGCCACGAAGCCCATCAGCCGCGGCACGAGGACATCGTGACCCGTCAGCCACTGCAGCGTGGCATTGCTGAAGAGCACGTCGACCGGGGCTTCCGGCCGCCAGTCGTACGCATCCGCCTCGACCCACCGGATGGGAGATGGCTCGGCCGCGGCCGCAGCCAGCATCTGCGGCGAATGGTCGACGCCGACGATCTCGGCCGCCGGCCAGCGCTCGGCGAGCAGCCGCGTGATGTTGCCCGCGCCGCAACCGAGGTCGACGACGACGCGGGGGTTCGGGTGGCGGATGCGCGCCAGCAGTTCGACCGCCGGGCGCGTCCGCTCGTCTCCGAAGCGCATGTACTGCGTCGGATCCCAGCGCGTGCCGGCCATCCGGCTGCGGTCGGGTGAACCGGACATCGGCTGACTCCGTTGGGTGATCTTCGCGGCATCGACGTAGAGTATCGTCGAAGTCGATCCGACATGCCCGCCGAGCTGCCGAGGAGCGTTTCGATGCCCGAACCCATATCGCCCGACCTCGTTCGCGCGTTCGTCATCGCCGGCCACAGCGATCTGAACGCGGTCCGTTCCATGCTCGTCGAGCACCCTGAGCTGCTCGACATGGGCCACGAGTGGCGGCCGGGCGATGTCGAGACCGCCGTCATGGCCGCCGCCCACGTCGGCAACGCAGCGATCGCCGAGTTCCTGGTCGAGGCCGGCGCGCCGCTGTCCATATGCACCGCGGCAATGCTCGGGCGGACGACGGACATCGAGCGGCTGCTGGCCGATGACCGGGCGCGCATCGCCGAGCGCGGCGCGCACGCCATCCCCCTCCTGGCCCATGCCGCCCTGTCGGGAGACGCCGACGTCGTCGCCCTCCTCCACGGACGCGGCGCGCGCGAGGGTGTCTCGTTCGCGCTGCACAATGCGGCACGCGGCGGGAACGCGCCGATCGTCCGCTACCTGATGGCCAACGACACGCCCGACTTGGCGTGGCAGGACTTCCAGGGGAAGACGGCGCGCGAGGTGGCGGAGGCGGGTGGGCACGACGAGGTGGTCGCGCTGTTGGGAACGTGATCGCGCATCGCGCAGATTGCGGAGAGATGCACGCCGGCCGACGCGTCCGTCGGCCGGCGTGCCAGTTGTCGCGACTGCTTCGGACCGTGTTCGGGGTCTACTGCATGTCCGTCGGCAGGCTCAGCGTGAAGTGCAGCGTGCTTTCCGCGGCATAGTTGAACACCTGGATGGAATAGTTCGGGTTCGTCTCACCGCACGGGACGTGGAACGTCACCTCTTCGATCCAGGCGTTGTCGGCCCGGCGGACGCTCTGCAGGTAATACTGCTGCGACGACCCCTCCCAGACCCGCTCGCCGTACGGGCTGTCCGTCAGCAGCGCGTCGCCGCCGTTGTTCCAGACCTGGAAGCCGATGGCCTCCTCGACGGGCATGCCGTTGGGCCGCATGTCGTAGTTCAGGCGCACCGTGTACGTCTTGCAGGCCTGCAGTACCGGCGAGTACGACGCATGCGCGCCGCCGTTCATGTTCGCGAGCACGGCGTGGTCGGCCAGAACGGCTGTCTGGGCGCCGCCGGCGGGGGATGCGGCGAAGGCGGCCTGCGGGGCGGCGAGGACGGTGGCGGCGAGGGCGAGGGCGAGGGCGGCGACGATCGTGCGGATCGTGCGGAGGGGGGAGGTCATCTGCGGTCTCCTTGGGGGGGGAGTTGGGGGGACCCATCGCTCGGATGGGCCGTGACCGGCGCCGGGCCGGCAAAAGAGCAAGACGCGCATCGCACGGCCGTGGTGACTGACGGGATACTGACGGGACGCGGACGGTTGATGGGTGTCCGACACCTGGACGCCATCGCGGGTCGTTCGCCTACAATTCCGAACATCGATCGAATGGGCCGAGGATCGCATGACCATTCCGCCCGCCGTCGCGGCGAACGGCAAACCGGGACGCGGCGGCGGGTGATGCGGCTTGTGATCGACGGCGGCGCCCCGTCGGATGACTCGATCTGTCGCCTGGGAGGGCTGACGGCCATGATGATGGACGCCGCGCTGTTGACCGCCCTCCGCCTTGCCGGCATCTTCGCCGTCGGCCTCGGCGCGCTCCACTTCTTCTTCCCGCGGCTCCTCGACTTCCGCGCCGCCATCCCCGCCGACGGCCCGCCGCTCCGCCCGCTGCGCCTGCCCGGCACCCGCCTCGCCTACGCCACGACGCGCGGCGATGTCCACGGCATCGCCTGGGTGATGAACCACTGCGTGAGCTACACGATCCTGTCCATCGGCGTCGCCGACGTCCTCGCCGCGCGCTGGATCACGACGCCGCACGGGCGACTCCTTGCCGCCTGGATCGCCGGCTTCTATGCCGTGCGCGCGACCAGTCAGCGCTACCTCGGTCGCCGTCGTGGCGATTGGCTCGTCATGGCCGCGTTCGCGGCGCTCGGCGCGCTGCATCTCGTCACGGCATTCCGATGACCGGGCGCGACTTCGATCGCGGGGCCAGGCCGCCCGCCGAGGTCGGCGACAGCGGCGACATCGGCGGCGCCGCCACGGCCAGCGCCCGTGGCCACCGCCCGTGGCCCGTACCAGCGCGTCCCTGGGCGATGGCGATGACGTGGCACGACCTTCTCTTCCTCCACTGGCCGGTCCCTCCCGCGGCGCTCGAAGGGTTCATCCCACCGCCCCTGCGGCTCGACACGTTCGACGGCCGGGCGTGGCTGGGCGTCGTCCCGTTCCGGATGTCCGGCATCCGGCTGCGCGGCCTGCCCCCCATCCCCGGCACCGCCGCCTTCCCCGAGATCAACGTCCGCACCTACGCCGTCGCCCCCGACGGCCGGACGGGCGTTTGGTTCTTCAGCCTGGACGCGACGAGCCCGCTGGCCGTTCGCGCCGCCCGGGCCTGGTTCGGCCTGCCGTACTTCGACGCGCGGATCGAGGCCGACTCCATCGACGGGGATGCCGTTCGCTATGCCGGCACCCGCACCCACCGCGGCGCCCCGCCCGCGACGTTCGCGGGCCGCTACGGTCCGACCGGCCCGGTCGCCCTCGCAGCGCACGGCACGCTCGAGCACTGGCTGACCGAGCGCTACGCCCTGTTCAGCGTCGACCGCCGCGGCCGGGTCGGCTGCGGGGAGATCGACCACGTGCCGTGGCCGCTGCAGCCGGCCGCCGCCGACGTTGCGCTGAACACGATGGCCGAGCCCATCGGCATTGCGCTGCCCGAGCCCGCGCCGCTGGCCCACTTCGCGCGGCGCCTCGATGTCGTCGCGTGGACGGTGCGGTCGGTCGAGCACGGTCCGGCAGCCCCGGCGCGGTCATAAGCTCGCGATCCGTGTGCCTCCGTCGGACCCCGCCGCCGATCAATCACCCTCGGTGAGGCCCTGCCCCGGCCGCTCGCTCCCACGCCAGCGCCGGGCTCGCGACGCCGCTCTCCACCTCGAGCTCGGCCAGGAGCGCCAACATGGCCTGGCGCGTCTCGTCCGCCATCGACTGCAGCGCGTCGCGAGAGGGTCGGGGGCCGGCGTCGGGCCAACGGAGCGGCGGGCCGATGCGCACCCATAGCCGGCCGCGGCGAGGGAAGCGGCGTCCGGGGGGCAACAGCACATGCGCACCGTGGATCGCGCACGGGATCACCGGCACATCGGCCTTCAGCGCCAACCAGACGAAGCCCGGATCAAACGGCAGCAGCCGACCGTCGCGGCTGCGCGTGCCTTCGGGGGCGATGCCGAGGACGTGGCCGCCGGCCAGGACGGCCCGCATCGACCGCAGCGCGGTCATGTCCTGCTCGTCGCGCTTCACCGGAATCCCGCCGATCCAGCGCAGCGGACGATAAGCGGCCTCACGCTTGATCCCGACGAAGCCGGGGCGGCCCAGGGCGTGACCGGCCACATAGTCGAGCGCGCTCGTGTGGTTGATCGCCAGGATTGCGCCAACGCCGGGCGGCGGCAGGTGCTCGCGGCCGGCGATGTGCGTCGTCAGGTAGTGGTCGAACAGCTGGCGCATGAACCAGAAGGCCAGCCGGTAGGCCATCGGGTGCGTCGCCGGTACGGCCGCCAGGAGTGCGCGATCGTCGGCCGCGCTCGGTGTCGATCCGGCGGTGCGGCGGGCCGACGGCGTTGTCATCGGCTTGCCCGAGGACGGCCCGCCCGAGGACGGCCTGCCACGCGGCGGACCACGAGCCCTTCGGCCAGGAGCAACCCGGCGAGCACCGCCGCCGCGCTCTGCCAGAACCAGTCCGGGAAGAGCTGAATCAGACGGCTGTCGGACGGGAACTGCCACGTGCCCGGCGGAAACAGGAGCACATGGAACGTCGTGAACAGCCCGTCCCACGCCACCGCCACGAGCACGCCGACGATGACGGTGAGCCCGACGGCCAGCTGACCGCCGTGCACGAGCGCCGCTCGCGTCCGTCGTCGACCGGTGGCGGCATCGGCGGCCAGCGCCAGCGCAAGGACGGCGAGGGCGGCGATGCCGAGCGCGAACAACCGCTCGATGATGCGGCGGACATCGGCCAGGTGGTCCAACTCGGCCTGATCGAACAGCGTACGGCCGGGCACGATGCCCGTTGCCGCGCCGGCATCCGTCGATCCGACGCGGGCCGGGGGGCGCTCCGCGAGCGCGGGCGTCGGGACGCCATCCGCCAAGGCGCGGTCGCTGACCACCGCGGAAGGGGCGTCGACGAGCATGGCCACGGCATCGCGACCGCGGCGGGCGGCAACGTAGCCGGCGGTTGCATTCGCCGCGTCGGCGACCCAGTCCGGCGGTCCGGCCAGCGGCGCGCCGGGCGGGCGCAGCGGGCCGTAGGCCAAGCGCAGGTAGAGCGGGCTGCAGACGAACGACACGTTCACCGCGACGAGGGCGACGAGGACGGCGACGGTCAGCACGGCATGCACGGGCAGCGGCCAGCGATTCAGCGACCCGGGCGTCGGCCGTGCGCTTCGCTCCACCGTGCGCCGTGGTGCCGAGGCGCCCGCCGCGTTCGCGCCCGTGCCCGTCACGAGCCGATGTCGATGTGCACCAGGATCGCCGCAACGACGCCGGCTGCATCGAGGTCGTCCGTGTGCAGGACGATCGCGTCCGGCGCGGCCACGAGTGGGGCGTTGGCCCGTCCGCGGTCGCGGGCGTCGCGGGCGACCGTGCTGGCCAGCTCATCGGACCAGTCCGCGGCCTCGCCGCGACGCAGACGCTCGCGGTATCGCCGCCGCGCACGCTCGATCGGCGAAGCCTCGAGGAAGATCTTGAGTCCGGCGTGGGGCAGCACGACGGTGCCGATGTCCCGGCCGACCATGACGACGGCGGTCCCGTCCGCCACCGCCCGCTGTGCGTCGAGCAGTGCGGCGCGCACCGCGGTGTGCTGGCTGACGGACGAGATCTGCGCGTCGACGGCCGGAGCGCGCAACCGGTCGGTGATGTCGCGTCCGCCGGCGGTGACGCGGTAGCCGTCCGGCGTGTCGGCAGAAGGCTGAACGACGATCGGGTGCGCTGTCGCCAGCTGTGCCAGCGCCGGGCCGTCCGTGACCGGCACTTCGTTTTCCAACGCCAACCACGTCAGGGCGCGGTAGATCGCCCCGGTGTCGAAGTAGAGATAGCCAAGCCGAACGGCCAACGCCCGCCCGACGGTGCTCTTGCCGACAGCCGCCGGACCGTCGATCGCGATCGCCCGGGGCCAAGTCGCCCGAAGACGAGCGGCGGGCGCCGGCGGTGAATCGGGCGCGCTCATGGGCGGGCGGGGCGGGGGCGCTTCGGATCTCCGCCCTGGCGACTCCGCGATTTGCCTGCCGGACCGGTCGGTGGCCCCGACTCCTGCCCAAACCTCGATCGGCCCGCCGGCTTGCCGCGGGTACCACCAGCCGCCGCGCGTGGCGGGCGCTTGTTGGTTGCACGAAGCGCGGTGTTGCGCGGGTTGCCGGTGCGCGGCGGCGCGGCGACGCCGGCCAGTTGGCGCAGATCCGCCAACTCGCGGCCGGCGAGCGGCCTGGCGTGGCCGCTGGGCAAGCGACCGAGTTTCACCGGCCCAAAGGCGACCCGCTTGAGGTGGACCACGGGATAGCCGACGTGTTCGAGCATCCGTCGGATCTGGCGCTTGCGGCCCTCGCGCAGCGTGATCGAGAGCCACGTGCCGTCGCCGGTCGTCTTCAGCTGCCGCACCTCGGCCGGCAGCGTCGGTCCGTCGTCCAACGTGATGCCGCCGCGCAACATGTTCAGCACGTCCTCGCTGGGATAGCCGGAAACGAGGACCTCGTAGACCTTGGTGTGCGCGAAGCGCGGATGCATCAGGCGGTGCGCCAGCGCGCCGTCGTTCGTGAACAGGAGCAGGCCGGACGAGGCGACGTCCAAGCGGCCGACCGGGTAGACCCGTGCGCGCGTCGGCACGAGATCGCGCGCCTGGGGCCGCCCTTCCGGGTCCTTGAGGGTGGTGACGACGCCGGGCGGCTTGTGGACGGCCCAGAACTCGAATGGCTCGGCCGTCAACTCAGCGCCGTCCACCACGATCGTGTCCGTGTGCGGGTCGGCGGTCGCACCAAGCACCGCTACGACCTCGCCGTTCACCTGGACGCGGCCTGCTGCGATCAGCTCTTCCGCCCGACGGCGCGAGCACAGCCCGGCCGCGGCGATGACCTTCTGCAAACGCTCCCGCGCCACGCCGCTAGGTGCTCAGCCGCTACAAGCGGACGTCGACCGGCGCATCGCCGTTCGCATGGTCGGTTTCGCTGTCGGGTTCACGATCCGTTTCACTGCCGGTCTCGCGGTCCGCCGCGGCATATGCCTCGATGGGCGGCAGGTCCGACACGCACGTCAGCCCGAAATAGGCCAGGAAATGGAGCGTCGTGCCGTATTCGACGGGGTTCCCGACGGTCGCCCGCCGCCCAAGCGGTTCGATCAGCTCGCGAGAGAGCAGGGTTCGAAGCACGCCCTCGGAGCTGACGCCACGCAGCGACTCGATCTCCGGCCGGGTAAGAGGTTGGCGGTAGGCGATGATCGAAAGGGTCTCGAGCGCCGGGCGGGAAAGGCGTCCGTCCTGCGTCAACCCAAGGATGCGCTGTACCACGGGGGCCGCCTCTGGGGCGGACACCATCTGGACAGTGCCGTTGCGCCGGAGCAGCCGGACCCCGCGCCCCACCAGCGTGGCCGACAGCTCGCCCAAGGAGCGCTCGACCATCGGCCTCGGCACTTCGAGCACCTTCGCCATCTCGGAAACAGCAACGGGCCGGTCGGTGACGAAGAGGATCGCCTCGATCAGCGCGGCCAAGTCCAGCCCGGTGGTCTGCGTGCTGGCGCCGAGCGCGCCTGCTGCCAGCTGAACGGCATCACCATCCGTTGGCCGTCCGCGCTGCGGCTCGACGTATGTCGGCGTGACGGTGTCGCTCGTGCCGTGGGCCGACGCCGGCCCCGATCCGTTCCGGCTGGTCCGTGCGCGGCGCTCGATCGGTTCGCTGGCCATAACGACTGCTGGACCCCCAGCACGGTGCTGACCACAAGATGTTGTGGTGTTGGAACGCGCGGGCGCCATTATAGCACCAGGCGCGCGGCCGACAAGGCGACCGACAAGGCGACCGACAAGGCGACCGGCGCCGGCTGGGTGAACGAACGAAGGCCCGGTGCTGCAGCACCGGGCCTTCGCAACGGATGTCGAAACGGATCGCGATGTCAGCGGATCGAAAGCCGATGCCAGAGGCGCCGCAGCCGGCCATCCGAAGCGATCAGCGCGGCCTGTGCCTCGTTCAGGTACAGCGTGCCCGTGCGGAGGCCGATCGGCAGGTAGACCATGCGGCGACTCGGCGTGGGGGAGACCACCGGCGTTTCGGTCGGCGTCGCGCTCGGCTCGGGCGTGTCGGTCGGCGTCGGCGTGTCCGACGGAATCGGCGTGTCGGTCGGCGTCGGTGTGTCCGACGGAATCGGCGTCACGCTTGGCGTCGGCGTGTTCGAGGCGGTCGGCGATGCCGATGGCGTGAACGTCGGGGTTGCGCCGCCTGCGTAGAAGATGAAGATCCGCGGTCCATTGCCCGCCGGCGGCGGCAGTTGTCCGTCCCGGGTGGCGAAGAAGAAGCGATGGTCATCCAGGTTGTCGTTCCGCGTCGGACCGATGATCAACCCGTTGTTGTCGATCTCGCCGTCCAGCCATCCCTGGACGCTCTCGAGCAGACCATCATTCGCTGGGACGTCCGGCTTGGCGATGATGCGCTTGAACTCGCCGCCCTCGGCACACTCGCCAAGGTCCGTGGTCCATTGCGGTGCGGACTTCTTCGGCACGATGCCGGCATACCGGAGCGTGTTCTCGTCCCAACTTCGATTCGCGTTGGCGAACAGAAGCTCGGTGACCTTCCGCGCGGGGGCGTTCTGACCCACATACCTGTTGCAGAAGAGCTCGAGCTGGACCTCGCACAGCTGCGCGTCCGGCGGAATCCCGGCCGGCATAGCAAATTGCACGAAGGCAAAGTGCTCGATGTTGGTCTGCAACCCGGCGACCATCTCGCCCTGCTTGCCGACGCCTTCCACGTTGGTGACGACGAACGTGTCCTGACTGGCAGGGGCGATGGCACGCAGCGGGTTCGCGCACGTGATCTGCCGCGGTGCAGCGGTTGCACCGGAAGCACCGAACAGCGGGGCGAGACAAGCCAGCCCGGCGGTGGCGAGCAGCGGGAACAGGCGCTTCAAGTTTTCCTCCTCGACAAGGCAGGGCCAAGTAAGCGGGATTCCGGCGCATCAATCCGAGTTGCGACCGCGCCTGGGGAGCGTGCGAGGTGCGGTCAGCGGCCCTGCGGGCCGTCCACAATACACCGATTCCCCGACACCGTCAAGCAGTCATGGTCAGAGAAACGTCAGCTTTGTCCCGATCACGTGGCCGGATCACCGCCGGGGAGCCCGTCCGCAGCGCGTCGCTGGCGACGCGCTAGCCTTCGATCTTGGGCTCGACCTGATCGCACTGCACCCAGTGCTCGGTGCCGGCCGAACCGACGTCGCGCCAAGCCGGCTCGACGTGCTTGCAGCGCTCGACCGCGACCGGGCAGCGCGGGTGGAAGCGGCAGCCGGAAGGCGGGTTGAGCGGGCTTGGAACATCGCCTTGCAGAATGATCCGCTCGCGCTTCAGCGTTGGGTCGGGCACGGGAACGGCGCTGATGAGGGCCTTGGTGTACGGGTGCAGCGGGTTCACGAACAGCTCGCGTCGATCGGTCAGCTCGACCATGCGACCGAGGTACATCACGCCGACGCGGTTGGAGATGTGCTCGACGACGCTCAGGTTGTGGGCGATGAAGAGGTAGGTGAGGCCGTATTCCTTCTGCAGATCGTTCAACAGGTTGAGGACCTGCGACTGGATCGACACGTCGAGGGCCGAAACGGGCTCGTCGCACACGATGAGCTTGGGCCGCAGCGCCAGCGCTCGAGCGATGCCGATGCGCTGCCGCTGGCCGCCCGAGAACTCATGCGGATAGCGGCGGCTGTGCTCGGGGTGCAGGCCGACCTCGTCGAGCACCTGCCGCACCCGTTGGTCGGCTGCGGCACCGGTGATCCCGTGGACGTGCAGGCCCTCGCCGATGCTCTGGCCGATGGGCATGCGCGGGTCAAGGCTCGAGAACGGATCCTGGAAGATGATCTGCATGTCCTTGCGGAGGAGCTTCATGTCCCGCCGCTTCGTCGCAAAGACGTCCTGCCCCCGAAAGATGACCTTGCCCGCCGTCGGCTCGACGAGGCGCAGGATCGTCCGCCCGACGGTGGTCTTGCCGCAGCCCGACTCACCGACCAAGCCGAACGTCTCGCCCTCGCGGATGTCGAACGAAACGCCGTCGACGGCCTTGACCCAGGCAGCGACCCGCTGCAACACGCCGCTGCGCACGGGAAAGTGCTTGACCAGGTTCTCGACCTGCAGAATCGACGGGTCGGCGCCGTTGGCGTGCAATGTCGGCGACGCGATCACCTGCGCGTCGGGTGCGGCGTTGTCCATGTCCTTGCTCCAGCTTGCGGTCGGGGGTTCGCGTTCGATTCGGTCAGGCGGCTGTGCGTCGTCCGGGGCCGGTCACGGCGCCCAGCGGCGCGCGGCCTCATCGGTTGACCGGCCGGTGGCGAGCGGAGCTTTGTGGTCGCTCGGCGGATGATCGTGGTACAGCCAGCATCGGACGACGTGACCCTCTTCCACGGGCAAGAGGTCAGGGTCGACGGCCGTGCAGATCGAGAGGTTGTGCTCGATGCGCGAGGCGCAGCGCCCGGCAAAGCGACAGCCGGGCGGAAGGTCGATCAGCGTCGGCACGGTTCCCGGGATGACCGCCAGCCGGTCGCGGATGTCGCCAAGGACCGGGATGGACTCCAGCAGGCCGACAGTGTACGGATGCTTGGGCGACTTGAAGATCGTGCCGACATCCGTGTACTCGACGATCTGGCCGCCGTACATGACGGCCACGTTCTCCGCCATCTCGGCCACAACGCCGAGGTCGTGGGTGATGAAGATGATCGCGGCGTTCGTGCGATCGCGCAGACCGCGCATGAGATCGAGGATCTGTGCCTGGATCGTCACGTCGAGCGCGGTCGTCGGCTCGTCCGCGATGAGCAACTCGGGCTGGGTGGCCAGGGCCATGGCGATCATCACGCGCTGCGCTTGGCCGCCCGAGATCTCGTGCGGGAACGCCTTCGCTTTGCGCGCCGCGTCCGGAATGCCGACGATCTGAAGCATCTCAATGGCCTTCACCCGCGCGTCGTCCCGCGAAAGACCCTGGTGGATCTCGTATACCTCTGCCACCTGATCGCCGATCCGGAAGACCGGGTTGAGGCTGGACAGCGGTTGCTGGAAGATCATCGATATCCGATTGCCGCGCAGATCCTGCATCTCACGGGCGGACGTCTTGAGCAGATCACGTCCGTCGAACAGGATCTCACCATCGACGACGCGGCCGGGGTGGCCGACGAGCTGCATGACGGAGAACATCGTGACGCTCTTGCCACAGCCGGACTCGCCGACGACCCCGAGCGTCTCGCCGCGGCGCACCGAAAGGTCGACGCCGTCGACGGCACGCACGACGCCCTCTTCGGTGAAGAAGTACGTCTTCAGCCCCCGGATTTCGAGCAGGGTGTCATGTGCTGTGCCGTTGCTGGTCAAGGTGGTACCTCAAGTTTGCCTGGCGACCGGTCGTTGCAGAGACGCGGCATGTGGTTGCTGTGGCCGCTGCCCGCAGGGCGGGTAGTTTACCGGATCTGTCCGCGGGGATCGAGTGCGTCGCGAAGCGCGTCGCCCATGAAGTTGAAGCTGAGGCTGGTGAGGAAGATCGCCATGCCTGGGTAGAACACCGCCCACGGCTGATCGAGGATCAGCTGCTGGGCGTTGGAGAGCATGTTGCCCCAGCTTGGGTCCGGCGGTTGAACGCCGAAGCCCAGGTAGGAGAGGGATGCCTCGCCGACGACGATCCCGCCGATGGCGAGCGTGGCCGAGACGAGGACCGGGGCGAGCGCGTTCGGGATGAGGTGCCGCAGGACGATTCGACGGTCCGATGCGCCCATTGCCCGCGCGGCCTCGGCGAACTCCTGGTTCTTGAGCGAAAGGACCATCCCCCGCACCAGGCGCGCCGAACCTGTCCAGCCGAGCGCGATGAACACGACCGCGAGCACGCCGATCGAACCGCCCGGGATCCCCCTGTCGCGCAAGATGACCTGCAGCACCATGAAGATCGGCAGCGACGGGAGGGTGATCAGGAAATCGACGCCGCGCATGATGACGCTGTCCACCCAGCCGCCGTAGTAGGCGCTGATTGCGCCGATGATCGTCCCGAGGACTTGCTGGATGAGCACGACGATCAGCGCCAGGGAGAGCGATACCCGCCCGCCCTGCATGAGCCGCGTGAGGGTGTCGCGTCCCGAGTTGTCCGTGCCAAGGATGTACAGGCGATGCTCGATCTCGTTGGCCGGATCCTTGGCGCCGACCCAACCCGTCGCGAACGCGACGATGCGGTCATCGTTCGCCCGTTCGGGAACGCCGCGATCCCATTCCAGCGTCACTGCCGTGCCTGGACCGAGCTTCTTGAGACCGCGGTAGGCGACGCCGCCGGCCTCGATCTTGTTCGCCGCGTACGGGGACACGACCGGCCCGATGAAGCACGTCAGCGCCAACAGCATCGCGATCGACAGCCCGATGACGGCGAGCTTGTGGCGTCGGAATCGACGCCAGACCACCGACAACTGCGACTCGTCTTGCGCGGCCGCCAGTTCCTCGCGTCCAAATGTCAGCTCTGCAACGGCCATGAGGATCCTCCTCGAGAGGGTACTAGCCCAGCCGGATCCGCGGGTCGACCACGGTGTACAAGATGTCCGAGAGCAGCGTCGCGATCACCGTCAACACGGCCGAGATGAGCAGGTAGCCTTGGACGACCGGCCAATCGAACTGGCTCAGGCCTTCGAAGTACATGAGGCCCATGCCGGGGATCGAGAAGATCTGCTCCAACAGGATCGTCCCGCCGAACAGGAACGGCAGCTCGAAGGTCACGATGGTCACCAGCGGGATGAGCGCGTTGCGAAGGGCGTGCTTGATGACGACGAACCGCTCACCAAGGCCCTTCGCGCGCGCGGTGCGGACGTAGTCCTGCTGCAGGACCTCGAGCATGCTGGAGCGCATGAAGCGGGTCCATCCGGCCATCTGCAGGAGGCCGAGCACGACCACCGGGATCATCAGGTGCAGGGCGACGTCCGCCAACGAGCCCTGCGTGACCCCGAGGGTGTGCGTCAACGTTCCCGGTCTTGGGGCGCGTAGCGAAGCCCAGCCCTTCGTGGGCAGCTGTGGCAACCCCCAGTCCTGGAACTTGATCCCGAAGAGCACAATGGCCATGAGCGCGAACCAGAACCCGGGGATCGCGGTGCCGATGAACGTGAACAGGGTCACGGCGTAGTCCGCTTTGGAGTACTGGCGCACCGCCGAGAAGATGCCGATCGGGATGGCGATGACGATCGCCAGGATGGCCGACAAGCCGGTGATGACGACCGTCTTCTTGATTCGGTCCCCCATCATTTCGAGGACGGGGCGGCGCTCTTTGAACGACATCCCGAAGTCGCCCCGGATGATGCCGCGCCCATCGCCTGCCCATGCCTCGTCGAGTACGCCCATCCAATCATCGCCGGTGGCCCACGCGATGAAGCGAATTGCCGGCGGCTTGTCGAGGCCGAGCATGGCGTTCATGCGCTCGATCTGCTCGGGCGTCACGCGCGTCTTCGCGTCGGCATTCTGCATCAGCCCGTCGAACGGGCCGCCCGGCACCATGTTGAGCAGCGTGTAGATCGCCATCGAAGAGATGATGAGCACGATGACCATTTGGATCAGGCGGCGGATCAGGTAGGCGCTCATGGGTTCCCTTTCCCCTTGGCAACGCCCGGCAGACACCGGGAAGTGTCCGGTCGCCGGGAGCACGCTGGGCCGGCACCTGGCGTGGCGCCGGCCCAGCGTGGCTCATCTTTACATCCAGCGAACCTGGTCGCGGTCAGAGCGACCGCCGAGCAGGATTACGGCGCGGCTGCGAAGCCCCAGGTCTCGATGTTCCAGGTCTCGCTGCTGACCGTGGCGTTCGGCATGAAGTTCATGACCTCCGGCTTGGTGGCCATGACCTTCACCCGGGCGAACAGCGGCAGGACCGGCAGCTCGTCGCTGAAGATCTTCTGCGCCTCGTGGTACATCGGCAACGCCTCGTCACGTTCGAGGGTGTTGTCCGCCTTCTTCGAGACCTGGTCGTAAGTGGGGTTGCAGTAGCCGGGGTTGTTCTGGCCGGCCCAGTTGTTCTCCGGCGACGGGATCTGGTCGCACCAGTAGAGCCCGACGCTCGGCGAGACACCGGACACCCACGCGAACTCGCCGAGGTCGTAGCGGCGACCGGTGAGCGGGCCCTCTTCGTTCTTGGCGAAGAGCGTGTCGGCCGGCAGGTACTCCAGGCTGACCTTGACGCCGATGTCGGTCATGTTCTGCTGGAAGAGCAGCGTCGTCTCTTCGCGCATCACGTTGCCCTTCGTCGTGTTCAGCTTGAGCTCGAGCGGGGTGCCGGCCTTGATGACCTTGTCCGTCGTCGCCCCGTCCACGCCGGTGACGACCGAGCACGTGATGTCCTGCGCGGCCGTACGCGTGCCGTCGCCGTCCGGATCGGTGAACCCGGCCGCCTCGAGCATCTCGATCGCCTTCTCCGAGTCGTACGGGTATGACGTCAGCATGCCCTCGGGCGGATAGGCCCAGTGCTCAGCCGGCATGATCGTGTCGGCGACCGTCGTCTTGCCCTTCTGGATCTCGTCGGCCATCGTCGCGCGGTCCGTGCCGTAGGCGATCGCCAGGCGGACGTCCTTGCACGCGCCGAAGGCGGGGCGATCGTCCAGCGGCTGCAGGTTGAAGTCGATGTGCTCCCAGACCGTGCCGGGCACGTAGTACGGCGTCGCCTCGCCACCCGTATTGGCGGCCTCGAGGTCATCGAACATCGTGATGTCGAGACCGTCCTGCGTCGCGACGTCGATGTCGCCGGTGCGCAGCGCGGCGAGGAGCGCGTTGGAGTCCTTGATGAACTTGTGGATGACGGTGTCGAGGATCGGCAGGCCCTCGGCCGCGCGCCAGTAGTTCGGGTTCCGCGTGAGCTTGATGTAGTCGCCGTCCGACCACTCCTCGATCATGAACGGACCGTACGACCACGGCTTGCGGTTGAACTCGTTGTCCTCGAGGATCTCCTTGGCGGTCATCTCGGACATCGCCTTGCCACCGGCGCCGGGCTGGTGGCGCGGGAGGGGCGTGTAGACGTTCGTGAAGTAGTCCTGCGGGGTGTAGCCGGGGAGGCTGACCCACTCGACGGTGTGATCGTCGATCGCCTTGTAGCTCACGGTGCGGTCGCACAGGAACTTGCTCGTCGGCGAGTCGATGTCGCACGCCAGCGTCTTGCTCCAGACCGAGTCCTCAGCAGTCACGGGCGTCCCGTCCTGCCACATCAAGCCGTCGACGAAGGTCCACCGGACGGTCAGCTGGCCAAGGTCGGCCACCGTGGCCGTGGCCGTCGTGACCTCCTGGGTCGTCGCGTCGACGTACTTGCCGCCGGCATCGACGCTGACCATCGCCAGCGATGCCGAGCCGTCGTTGTTCTCGATCTTCGGCAGCGCCTTGACGGTCACGGCCTGGTAGTCGTACGACAGCCCCTCGATCGGGCCGTCGTAGAGCGAGTTGAGGACGTGCGTCGAGGCCAGCATCGTGGCGCCGTGGGTGTAGAGCACGTCCGGTTCCTGCGCCTGGCCGATGACGAGCGTGCCGTCCGCGCCCTTCGTCGCCGTCTTGTCGTAGGCCATCACGTCGGCGCCGGTCTCGGCGTCCGCCGCGGCGGGCTCCGTCATCGCCGCGGTGTCGACCGCAGCCGTTTCCGTGACGGCCGCAGATTCATCGCCCTCCGGGGCTTCACCGCTCTGGTCGCCCGGCGGCGTGCAGGCGACGAGCAGTCCCGTCATCGCCATGCCGAGTGCTAGGGCAAGCCGCTTGCTTGCAAATGGGGTCTTCACGTTGCGTTCTCCTCCTGGTCTTACCGACTAAGTCGGTGGGTGACGGGACGGGGGAAAGGGTGCCGTCCGCTGGCCCACACCGAACGCTCGAGGGCACACAGCCCGGTCCGAAGGTACGATCCACCGGAGGGCAAGGTGCCCCCGGAGCGCGCGGCCATTGTAACATGGTGCGCCGGACCGTCAACCGGGTTGTGAACTGCCGAGTGGGTGGTGCGGCCGGTGGGCCCTGCTCCGTCCTCGTCGACACGAATCGCTAGGATCAACGTTCGCACCGCGACGTCGGTTCATTGACCCTTGGGTTCGGAGGCGAACCAGACCTGCCCCAGCCGTTGGACGACGATCGGCGGCACCGTGAAGCCGCGCACGTTGGGCGCCACCAACCACGTCTCGATGCCCGACACGAGGGGCAGCCACGGTGCGTCGGCCAGGATCTGGCTCTCCGCCTTCGCGTACAGGGCCAGCCGCGCGTCGGCGTCGAGTTCTGTGCGGGCTGCCACCAGCCACGCATCGACCTCGGGGTTCGCGTAGCGGGTCGCGTTCAGGGCGCTGCTGCTGTGGAACAGGACGTCGAGGAAGTTCTGTGGGTCCGGATAGTCCGCCACCCAGCCCAGCGGCCAAGCCTGGTAGGCGCCGCGGTCGATGTCGGCCTGAAAGGTGTCCCACGGCGCCTGTTCGATCGTCACCTCGGCGCCGAGCACGTCGCGCCATGCCTCGACGACGGCCAGCGTCGAAGGGCTGTTGCCGCCCCCGCCGCTGGCCACGATCGTGATCGGCGGCAACGCCCCGGCGTAGCGTGATGCGGCGAGCTCGGCTCGGGCGAGCGCGGGTCCGTCCGGCGGATCGTGGCTGAGCGGGCTGCGCGCCGCGTCGAACCCGGGCATGCCGGGCGGCAGGATCGTGTCGACCGGGCGGACGGCGCCGCGCAGGACCAACGATGCCAGGCGTGGCTTGTCCACCGCCAAGCTGAACGCGCGGCGGACGTGGACGTCGTCGAACGGCGCCATGCGCGTGTTGAACCCGATGTAGCTGACACCGAGATCGCCCGGTCCTTGAACGACGAGGTGTGACAGCGGGTTCAGCGGATCCTGGACGCGCGCCAGATCGGACGCTCCCACCGGCGACGCATCGAGCTCGCCGTTCTCGAAGCGCGTGACCGGGTCCAGCGGGCGGAGGTCGTATTCGACGGCATCGAGCAGGGCGCGGGCGCCGTGGTAGCCGGCGTGTCGCTCGAGACGGATGCGCGTCTCGGCCTCGTGGCTCGTCAGCCGGAACGGACCGGTCCCGATCGGGTGGTCCGACCAGTCCGGGTCGCTTTCGAGCTGCCGCCTGTCCAGCACGAACGACGTCGGGTACGTGAGCTTGGCCAGGAAGTCGGCCCGCGGGGTGTCGATCCGGATCGTGATGTGGGTCGGATCGTCGGCCGTCACACCCGCGAGCGTGGCCGCGCGCCCGGCCAGCTTGTCGGCGCAGCCGACGACATCGCCCAGATAGGTGGCGGCGAGGTCGGGCGCGGTGTCCGGATCGCACGCCCGCTCGAGGCTCCAGCGCACGTCCTCCGACGTCACCGCCGTGCCGTCGTGAAAGCGCGCGGGCTGCAGCGTGAACGTGAAGGCCGTGCCGTCCGGCGACACAGTCCATCGCTCGGCCAGATCGGGCACCACCTTCAGATCGTTGGACAGCGTGACGAGCCCGCTGAAGACCTCGTAGATGTACTCGGCCGAGACGACGTCGCGGGCACGATGTGGATCGAGCGTCGTCGGCGCCGCCCCGGGCAGGCGGAGCGTGCCGCCGGTTCGCGGCAGGGCCGTGCTTGGCGCAGCGGATCCCGCGGCCGACGCTTCGCTGCCCGCGGCACGGGACTGCGCGTCCTCGTCAGGCGTCCGCGTCGCGGACGGACGTGCCGCGCCTTCGAGGCGGGTGCCGCCATCGACTTCGACCGTAGGCCGAGGCGGCGCGATCCCGCAGCCGAGTACGGCCGCGCCGAGACCGAGGCCGACGATTCGGCTGGCGATCCTAGTACACCACCACGGGACACGCTCGGGGCTGCCACCAGAGCGTGGAACCCGGAGATTCTGCAGGGGTGGTGTACTAGCGAGGGACAACGACGCGCGCAGGGGGTCGGCCGGCATACGCTGGAGCGAGGACGAGCGGCGAACCGCGCGACCCATCGCGAATTCTTCGTCGAGTGACAATGTCATCCGGCCACCAGCGCGCCGCCGACATGTCGGCCGGGGCGCGGTTCTGTGGCGAGGGCTGGATGCCGGCTTCATCCTCCGGAACGCCGATCTGATGGAGGCCGGCGGTCGTCCATGTGACCGGGCCACCGTACTGACCCGACTGGCCCGACAGAACGACATCGAAGCTCAGTCCGACGACGAGCACGGCCACCGCGATGGCGCTGATCGACGCCAAGCGCCGGAAGGGGGAGATCAGATCGGCGCGCCATCGCTCGACGCGCCGGAGCCAGCCGTTCGGGGTCGCCGCGAGTCCGACGGCCAGCCCCGCGTCCGCCGGGATGCCGAGATCGCTGGCGATGCGCAGCCACACGTCGTCCGACGGCCGCGCGTTGCGCACGTCGACCAGCCCGGTGCGCACGGCGCGTCCGAGCCGATCGTCATACCACGGGTGCCGCACCGCGCCGCCACCCGCGCGCGCCGACTTCCGCTTCATGTCACTAGCCTCGTCCATCGCTGTACACCTGTTCCATCGCCCGCGAAGCCACCAGCCGAACGTCCTCGGTCAGCGCTGCGCGCAAGCGAACCCGACCGTAGTATAGCCGGGACTTGACGGTCCCCGGCGGGATCCCGAGCGTCGCCGCGATCTGTTCCACGTCCATGTCCTGCGTATAGAACAACACGACCACCAGCCGTTGATCGAACGGTAGTTTGTCTACTGCCTCGGCCACGATCCGGTTCACTTCGCGCCGCTCGGCCGCACGTTCCAGCGACGGCCCACCGATCGCGAAGCGCTCGAGGTCGGTGTCGCTGGTGACGGTCGGCTCGCGTCGTGCGGCCAGATCTCGGGCCAGGTTGACGACGATGCGGTGCAGCCATGGCCGCAGCGATGCGCCCTCGGCGAGCTGCACGCGACCGATGTGGCGGTAGGCGCGCACGAATGCGTCCTGCAGCAAGTCCTCGGCCGTGTTGGCCTGCCCGGTCATGGCGAGCGCCGTGCGGAACAGCGGCACGTGGTGGCGACGATAGAGCGTCTCGAACGCCATGCCGTCCCCACACGCCGCGCGCGCAACCAACTCAGCGTCACCGATGATGGGCTCATTCATCCCAAGCGTCACTCTAGTACAGGCTGGCGGCCGGCGCAAAGCGGCCAGTCCACCACCACTGGACACGCTCGGGGTTGCCACCGGAGTGCGGATCCCGGAGATTCTGTAGTGGTGGTGGACAGTGGTGGTGGACTCGATCCCACTATCCGATCGCCGCGCCCACCGCGCCCACCGCGCCGATCGCGCCGACACGCCCCTCGGCCGTTGGGTCCTCGGACGCCAAGAGCTCCCGTAGCCGAGAGCGGCCGTAGAACAGCCGTGACTTCACGGTTCCCGGCGGCACGCCGAGCGTCTCGGCAATCTCGCCGACATCGAGATCATGCAGGTAGAACAGGACGACGACGAGGCGGTGCTTCTCGGGCAGCTGTTGGATGGCGGCGGCGATCGTGCGGCGCAGCTCGCGCGCCTCGATCCGACGCTCGGTCGGCACTTGCAGGGGTGCCGAGACACGCTCCTGTACCGTGTCGAGCGGCACGGTCGCGTGCATTCGTCGTGCCGCGTCGTCGTAGACCAGGTGGATCAGGATCCTCTGCAGCCACGGCCGAAGCGATGCGCTCGGCGCCAAGACGACCTGCCCCATATGGCGGTAGGCGCGCAGAAACGCTTCCTGAACGAGCTCCTCTGCCCGCGCCTGGTGGCGCGTCATCGCCAATGCGGTGCGGTAGAGAGCCAAGTGGTGGCGCGCGTACAGCCCGGCGAACCCGGTTGCATCGCCTGCCTTGGCACGGTCGATCAGCTCGGCATCGGACGGTTCGGCATCGGGCTGGGCCGTATCGGACGGAACGCCCAACCCATCGGATTGCATGGATCGCTCGGAAGGCCTTGCGCGAAAAGCCATTGTATCGACACCTCCTTGAGCGGCCGCCGTCACTCCCGGGGGCCGCGTCCCCTGCCCATTCCAACGGGAACGGTCCGCTGCCGGTTCAATCGGCCGCCCGAGGCCCTCGATGACCCGATGAACCGGCATGCTATGATCGTCGTTCCACATGGCTACTGCTGTGATGTCGTCGGGCCGGTGCGGTCGATCGCATGACCGGGCGTTGCGGGCGGAGGTCACACACGTCGGACGATGCGCGTTTCAACAGGGCGATGATGGCGATTACCCTGCCGAACGAGGCGATGACCGTGGCGGAGACGGGTCGGTTGAGCCCCACTGAGGCTGAAACCGTCTACGCCGACTTGGTGCGCACCCAGCACCGGGCGATCTACAACTACGTCTATCGCATCGTTTGGGATGCGGCCGTGGCTGAAGACGTCACCCAGGATGCCTACCTGCGCGCCTACCGCGCGCTGCGGCGCCTGCCGCGCGATGCCAACTTCCGAGCGTGGCTCTACCGCATCGCCACGAACGCCGCGACGGACGAGCTTCGCCGTCGCAAGCGGCGACCCGCCGAGCTGCTCGGCCTCGCGCCGTCCCTTCGTGCCGACGGCGAGAACGAGGACGAGCGACTGCGGCGACTGGCGATCGAAGGGGCGATGGCCGCGATCGCATCGCATCATCGCGTCATCCTCAACCTGTTCGAGTTCGCCGAGCTCTCGGCGCCGGAAGTCGCCGAGGCACTCGGCATCAAGCCGGAAGCCGCCCGCAAGCGACGGCAGCGGGCGCGCGAAGCGTTGGCCCAGGCGCTCAAAGGGTTCGACCTGTGAGGTGCAGCGACGTGCGGTCGTCACTGACCGAGCGCGACACCCTCGCCCCGTCGACGGCGGAAGCCGTTGCGGCCCACTTGCGGACGTGCGCCGCCTGCGGCGGGGCGATGGCGGAACAGCAGCTTGCGGTGGCAAGGCTGCGCAGCCTGCCGCTGCGAGAGCCGCCGCCCGGCCTCGAAGCACGCTTGCTGGCGCTCCCGACATCCGCCGCTGCGCCGATGTCCCTCTCCCCCGTGCTCACCGAACGGCTCGTCTGGCTCGTTCTGGCGACCGCAACCGTCCTCACCGCATGGGGCGTGTGGCGCGCCGGCGTCGTCGACCCGGGCGGCCGGCATCCCGGCGCGTTCCCGCCCGTCGCGGATGAACGCGGTCGGGACGACGCCGGCGCGCACAACGATGATCCGCGCCGTGCCCAGGGTCTGACCGGTGACGAACTCGCCCTGGCGGGGGCACCGACCGCGGTGGCGCGGCTTCGCCCGATCGACCTTGAAGTCCCGCCGGATGTTGCCGCGCGCGACGACGAAGTCGGACTCGACAACGCGGGGGGCGGGCGCCCCATCGGCGCTCCCCAGGGTCGCGGCCCGCGGAGCAGCGGCGCCGGCATCACCGCGTCGGCGCCCGAGGGGGATGGCGGCGGCCAAGCGAACCCGCCACCCCCGAGCGCCGGCGATCCTCCGGCGTCGCGCCCGAAGCCCGAGGATCGATCGACCGCCCACGCGACGGGGATCCCAACGGCTGCGCCGACCGCCGCTCCGGCGGCGCCGACCGTGTCGCCCTGCACGACCGTGGCGATCTCGGTGCGCATCGTCGCCGACGTCGCCGGTGGCGACAATCCTACCTGTGCCGGCTGCGACGGGCAGTTCGACGACCGCGACCGCGATGTCCTTGCGGCGATGATGCGGTCGATGCCGGCCATGCAGGTCGGCTACTTCTCGGCGACGCAGCCTGACGTGTCGGGCGAGACGACGATCCTGGCCGACGACGTGCGCTACACCGAGGCGGGCGACGTCACGGTGACGTTCAGCGCGTGCGTCGCCCCGAGTGAATGGCCGGTGGTTACGCAGCTCGTCATCCTGCCGGAGGGCGCGTCCGAGGGTTGGGCGGCGTGCCCGTCGACAGGTTTCGAAGCATCGCTGCCGGGGCCGGAAGCGACGACCGTCCAGTTCGCCCTCCGCCAGGCGTGCCCCGTGATTCCACCACCCGCCGATGCGCCTGCGGCGACGTCGGTATCGCCTGATCCGGCTGGGCCGAGCGAGGTCGGATCGGGTGGCGGGCTCGAACCGCCGGCAGGGTCGTCGCCGTGATCCGATGGGCGCTCGTCACCACCACGGCGGCGGCCGTCCTTGCGGCAACCGGCTGGGTGATGCTGCGCCCATCGGCGCTCCATGCGGATGTGATCCAACCGGAACAGGACACCCTGGACTGTCGCGTGACCGGCCGCGCGATCCTGCCGCGCAAGTTGGCGTGCCCGAACGATGCCGTCGAGGTCCGCTTCGCCCTCGACCCCGTTTGCGGGGACGGTTCCGACCGAGGCGCGATCCAGCACCTGCTGCTGCGCCACGATCTGCCCGACGGCATCGTCCCGTTTGCCGGCGCCGAGCAGACCCAGGCGGGTCCGAGCCAGCAGAACCAGTGGTCGATGGAGTTGTCGAACGAGATCAATGCGCACGTCGAGGTCGGACACCGCGTAACAGCGCTGCGCCCCGGCGTGTACGATCTGGGTGCTGCAACGGTCGAGATCACCGATCGCCAAGGGAAGGTGTGGACGTCGCACCTCACCCCGGCAACGCTCGTCGTCAACCCGTGCGGCGCGGAGCCCGAACGGAGGCCGCAAGCTCTCTACTTGCCGCTGGCGATGAGCCCCGGCTGCGCGCCGGTGGCACGGCCGACCGATCTGGTGCTCATCGTCGACCGTTCGGCCAGCATGGGCGCCGGCGGGCTGACGGGCGCGATCGGCCGGGCAACGCGTTTCCTCGATCAGCTGGACCTGACCGTCGACCGGATGGCCGTGCTGGGCTTCGACAGCCAGGTCGAGGTTCTGGCGCCGCTCACGCACGACCGAGCGGTTGTCGAAACGGCTCTCCGAACGCTCACCCCGCGCAACGGCACGCGGATCGATCGGGCCCTGCATGCGGGCGTCGCGCACCTCGAGGAAGGCACGCCGGCCGGCGAGCGCCGCCGGGCGCTGATCCTCATCACCGACGGCGTCCAGATCGGCCCCGGCGGCGAAGCGCCCGTCCTCGATGCTGCGCGCGAAGCGCGGCGCCATGGCGTGACGGTCATCGCCATCGGCGTCGGGCCTGCGCCCAACTGGCCGCTTCTCCGGGCGATCGCCGACAACCCGCCGGAAGGCGTCGCGGGTCTCGACGGCTCGCGGTTGGACGATGCCCTGCACAACGCGGTGGCCACGGTTCGCTGCGCCAGGTAGGGGCGACGCGAACGCGCCGCCCGGTCCGATCGCCCGCCCGTCCGCTCACCACCCGCTCCGCTCCCGATCCGATTCGCTCCCGATCCGACCCGTTGCCCATCCGGTACAATTCGGGTCCGTCGATCCGCTGCGGCCCGACGGCTCTTGCCTTTTCCCGTGAGGACCACGATGCGCGCCATCGTTCTCGCCGGCGGCGCCGGCAACCGGAGCCATCCGCTGGGCGTTCAGCGCCCGAAGTCGCTCTTCCCGCTCCTCGGCAGGCCGCTGATCGGCTGGGTGCTCGAAGCGCTGGCCGACGCGGGTGTACCGGATGCCGTGATCGTCACCGGGCCGGGCGAGGGAGGCATACGAACGGCCTTGGGCGACCGCGCCTTCGGCGTGGCGCTGCGTTATGCGACCCAGGCCTCTCCGCGCGGCCAAGCCGATGCCCTCCGTGCGGCCCGCGCCGAGGCGGGCGACGGTCCGGTCCTCGTCCTCAACGCCAACGACGCCTACGACCCGCGCGTGCTTGCGCGCGTCGTCCGCTCCGTGGAGTCGGGCGGCGATGTCGTCCTTGTCGGGCGGCGGACGACGGAGCCGGAGCGATTTGGGATCATGGTCTTCGACGGCGACGAGGACTCGGTCCATGGAGCGGGCGACGATGCCGATCCATCGGCAGCCGGAGGCCCTCGCCTCGTCGGTGTCGTCGAGAAGCCGCCGCGCCAGGCGGCGCCAAGTGATGTCGCCGTCGTCGGCGTCTATGGCTTCAGCCATGCGATCTGGGCCGCGCTCGACGCCACCCCCGACGGGCCGACGGACGATGCGTTCGAACGCGCATACGGCAGCCTCATCGCGCGCGGGAGCGCGAAGTGGCTGCCCTACGATGGCCCGTTCGCGTCGTTCAAGCACCCGTGGGACGTGCTCGCGGTCGGCGACGTGCTGTTCGAGCGGGCGCGGTGCCGCCAGATCGACCCGACGGCCCGCATCTCGGACTCGGCCGTCATCGATGGCGACGTGATCCTTGCCGCAGGCGTACGCGTGTTCGAGCACGCCGTGATCCGTGGGCCGGCGTACCTCGGGCCCGGCTGTATCGTCGGCAACGGGGCGCTGATCCGCGGCGGCGTCAGTCTGGGGGCGCATTGCGTCGTCGGATACCGCACCGAGATCAGCCACAGCATGATCGGCGATCACACCTGGACGCACATGAACTATGTCGGCGACTCCGTCATCGGGGACAACTGCTCGCTCGGCGCCGGGACGATCACCGCCAACCTGCGCTTTGACGAGGGCCCGATCCGCGTCGCGGTCGGCGACGAGATCGTATCGACCGGCCGTCCGTACTTCGGCGTGATCATGGCCGACGACTGCCGCACCGGCTGTAACGCCGTCCTCCTTCCGGGCCGCAAGATCGGCCCGAACAGCATCGTCGGCCCGGGCGTCGTTCTGGATGCGGATCTGCCGCCCGGCATGATGGCGACGTTGGCCGGCGGCGCGTACACCCTGCGCGACAACCCGATCGACGTCAGCGCGCTGTCCCGCGCCGACCGGATGCGGGCCGTCGCCGGGTCGTAGGGACGCCGCCGACGTCCATCGTCGCCGTGGCCGGCCTCCGGTCGGCCGGCGTGGTTCCGGAGCGACCCCTACCGCGTCAGGTCGGCGGCCGTCCAGGCGAGCGGCAGCAGCTCGCCGAGCGTCCGGACCGTCGGATCACCGTCCGGCGCGGCCATGGCGATCGGCATCGCTGCGTCGGCGAACTCGGCCAGAACCTGGCGGCACAGCCCGCACGGTGATCCCCCGCCCGCGGTCACGACGGCGACGGCCACGACGCGCCGTGCCCCGGCCGCGACCGCGGTCCATACGGCGACTCGTTCGGCGCAGACCGTGGCGCCATACGACGCGTTCTCGACGTTGACGCCCGAAAACGTGCGGCCATCGTCGGTCAGAACGGCGGAGCCGACGGCGTAGCGGGAATAGGGTGCGTACGCGTTCGCGCGCGCCGCACGGGCGACAGCGACGAGGGCGGCGAGGTCGGGCAGGGCGGTCGGGGACACGGGCAGGGGGCGTCAGGCGTGCGACGACAACGGCCGTGCGCCGTCGTTCGCGCCTGGATCCGGCCGAGCGGCCGCTTCGGTGCGAAGGCGCACGACCCGGACCCGCAGGATGCGTGAACCTTCGACGTCGAGAACCTCGATGCGCGCGTCGCCGATCGTCGCGCTGTCGCCCGGACTCGGCACGCGGCCGAGGGCTGAGAAGACGAGGCCGCCGACCGTTTCGACGTCGTCGTCGGCGGGCAGGTGCAGATCGAGGAGATCGTTCACCGCGTCGATGTGGGCGGTGGCCTTGAACGTGCCGCGCCCGGCCATCGCGTCGAGCGACTCGACGTCCGTTTCCTCGGGGTCGTACTCGTCCCGGATCTCGCCGACGATCTCCTCGAGGATGTCCTCGATCGTGACGAGGCCGGCCGTGCCGCCGTACTCGTCGACGACGATGGCGATGTGGACCTTGCTGGCCTGCAGCTCGCGCAGCAGCTCGTCGACCGGCTTGCTCTCGGGAACGAACGTCGGCGGACGGACGAGATCGGTCACCGAGGCCTTGAAGTCCCGGTCGCGAAAGCGCTTGAGCAGGTCCTTGGCGTACAGGATCCCGACCACCGAGTCGAGCGTCTCGTGGTGGACCGGGATCCGCGAGTGCCCTTCGGCGATGATGCAGTCGAGTGCCTCGTCGAGCGTCACGGTATCCGGAATGCTCACGATGTCGACACGCGGCACCATCACCTCGCGCGCCTTGGCCTGTCCAAGCTCGACGACGCCCTCGAACATCTCCTCGATTCGCTCGATCGACGACTCCCCGAGTGTCTCGTCGCCGGATTCGGCGGCAACGAACGTCCGCAGCGCCTCGTCGCGCACATCGACGAGGCCGATGCGCCCGAGACGGCGCGACCACCACGGGCGGCCGAGCCAGCCCGCGAGCAGGCCGATGGTAAAGGCGGCGGCGAATGACGTGAGATCGACGGCGGACATCGTGGTGGCCGTGGTCAGGGGGCGGGACGGGGGAGGGCCGTCAGCCGCGCCGCGCCGCGAGGCGTTGCTCGCGGCGCGCCTGGGCTTCGGCGAAGCGGGTCTTCTCGTCGTCCGTCTCGGGCAGGACGGGCCGCACGGGCTGCGGCGCGCCAGCCGTGTCGACGGCGACGAACGTCAGGAACGCCTGGGCGGCGTTCTGGCGGGTGTCTTCGAACGGGTCCTCGGTCTCGACCTTCACCCAGATCTCCATCGAGGTTGTCCAGGCTCGGGTGACGACGGCCTCGACAACGGCGAAGTCACCGACGCGGATCGGGACGCAGAAACCCACGGCATCGATGAGGACGGTGACGACGGGCTTGCGGGCATGGCGCATTGCGGCCAGTGCACCGATCTCGTCGATCCAACTCATGACGCGGCCGCCGAAGACGGTGCCGTGGACGTTCGCGTCGTTCGGGAACGTCAGGAAGACGGACCGTGCAACCGAGGCCGAGGGGGGTTTTGGACTGAGGTCGTCGTCCACGTGTGGGGTCAGTCGGCCTCGAGGAAGGCGCGGAGACGGCCGGCGCGGTGGGTGTCGCGAAGTCGGGCAAGCGCCTCGGTCTCGATCTGCCGGATCCGCTCGCGGGTGACCCCGAACTTCTCGCCGACCTCTTTCAACGTGTGGGTCTGGCCGTCGAGCAACCCGAACCGAAGCTCGAGGACGCGCGCCTCACGCGGCGGTAGCGCCATGAGCATCGTCTCGATCTCGTCGCGCAGCATCGCGTACGCAGCGGCCTCGGCTGGCGATGGCTGGTCGTCGTCTTCGATGAAGTCGCCGAGCTCCGAGTCCTGGTCCTCGCCGACCGGCTTCTCGAGGGACAGCGGATTGCGCGCGATGCGCATCATCCACTGCACCTTCTTCACCGGCAGGTCGAGTTCGGCCGCCAACTCCTCGAGTGCCGGCTCGCGGCCCAGCGTCTGCTCGAGCTGGCGGCTGACCTGAAAGAGGCGACGGATGCGGTCCGACATGTGCACGGGCACACGGATCGTGCGCCCTTGATCTGCTATCGCCCGCGTGATCGCCTGGCGGACCCACCACGTGGCGTACGTGCTGAACTTGAAGCCGCGTCGCCAGTCGAACTTCTCGACCGCCTTCATCAGCCCGAGGTTGCCCTCTTGGATGAGGTCGAGGAACGGTACGCCCTGGTTCATGTACTTCTTGGCCATGGCGATGACCAAGCGGCTGTTCGCCTTCGTCAGGTGGTGCCGCGCCGCCTCTCCATCGTCGACGAGCGCGGCGAACTGATGGTGGGCCGCGCCGTTGACGCCGTTGGCCGAAAGGCGCAGCGCCGCCTCGAGGCCACGTTCGATGCGCTGGGCCAGATCCACCTCCTCCTCGGCCTTGAGGAGCGGGATGTTGCCGACCTCGCGCAAGTAGAGGCTGACGGTGTCATCGGAATCGATGCCCGTCAGGTCGTAGGCATGGTGCCGGATGTGGACGGGCAGCGAGTCGAGGTCGAAGTCCAGCAGCTCATCGGTGAGAATTCTCTGCGAGACGTCGAAGTCGGCGAGCATCTCGTCGATCGCGTCGGCCATGTGCTCGATGTCGGCCCATTCGTCCGTCGGCACGGCCTCGTCGGCGGCAGGTCGGTGATCGGCTTCGTGGTCATGGTCATGAGTTTGCATGTCATGGTCTGACAGCGCCATCGGTCCAAGCGCCCCGTCCGAGGACGGTAGCTCCCACACTGCTTCCGGCACTGTCTTCCCCCTTAACCCTTCGGTTCCGTCGGCGTCGCCGCGACGAGTTGGCGACTGTCCCCGACATAATGAGCGACCACCCGCCAGGGGCAGTCGCGTATGGCCTGGCCATGGTGCTGGCGCGATTGCGTAGATGCACCGAACACGACCCGGGCAAGAGCCTTGTTAGTCTAACGATCCGGAGGGTCCGTGTCAATACCCTTAAGGTTTCGTCAGCGGGTGGTCAGGCAGGTTTTCAGATCGATTGGCCGTCAGATCGGGGATGGATTGCACCGAGCACCGTCTCCGCCGCGCCGATCGCCTGCCGCACGCAGTCCGGAACGCCAACCCCGCGCCACGTCGCGCCCGCAAGCACGAGCGCGGCGGGGCATGCCGCCGCCGCCGCGTTGACCCGCCCCTCGTGACCGACGTCGTACTGCGGGTTGCCCTTCACCCAACGAAATGCGTGGGCGATCACCGGCGCACCCGTGGCGCCGAGCACCGCGCCCGCGTCCTCCTTGGCCCATTCGACGAGCGTCCCCTCGTCCAGCTCGGCCTCGGACTCGCGCCCATCGCCCCCGTAGAACAGCCGCACGAGCACATGGCCGTCCGGCGCCCGCCCGTCCCACTTGGACGACGACCACGAGCACGCCAGCCACCGCACGCCCTCGGAACGGGGCACGATGATCCCCAGTCCGTCGAGTGGGTGCGCCACGTCGTCGCGGCGGTAGCCGAGCGAAACCGTGGCCGACGAGACGTGGCGCACCGCTCCCGCGATTCGCGCCGCCTCGGGCGCCACGTCCGCGATGAGCCGGGCCGTCGCCGGACCCGGCGTCGCCACGATCACGGCGTCGGCGCCGATGGTCGACCCGTCGGCCAGCGTCACCGTGAACGGGGTATGGTCATCGCGGGCGGCACCGACCCGCCCGTCCCGTGCGATCCGCGCCACCACCGACCGCGTGCGCACGATCCCGCCGAGATCGGTCGCCAACGCGTCGACGAGGTCACCGACGCCGCCCGAGAGGCTCGCGAACGTCGCCGCCGCGCCCGCGCCGTCCTTCGGGCGATCCGTGGCGGAGCGGCGCAGACCGCGTATCAGGCTGCCGTGGCGCCGTTCGAGAGCCGCGAGCTGCGGGAACGTCGCCTCGATGCTCAGCCGCTCCGGATCGCCGACGTGGATGCCGGCCATGAGCGGCGCCGCCAGCCGCTCGAGCACCTCGCGGCCCATCCGCCGCCGGACGAAGTCCGCCATGCTCTCGTCGCCTTCCTCGCGCCGCGCCGGGCGCACGAGGTCGAGCAGCGCGCGCAGCTTGCCGGGCCACGACACGAGCGGTGTGCGCAGGAACGCGCCGAGGTCCGTCGGTGCGGCCAGGCGGAAGCCGGCCGGCAGCGGCACGAGGGCGCCGTCATGCAGCACGAACACCCGCCGCCCGCCCGGCCGCTGCGAGACCAACCGATCGCCCAGCCCCAGCGCCAACGCCAGGTCGCGGGCCCACGGCTTCGTCGTCAGAAAGCTGTCCGGTGCGGCCTCGATGACCCAGCCGTCGCGCCGAACGGTGTGCACCTTCCCGCCGATGCGATCGCCCGCCTCGAGCACGACGATGTCGACCGACCGTCCAGCCTCCGCCGCCAATCGCCGGGCATGCCACGCCGCCGCCAATCCCGTGATCCCGCCGCCGACGACGACGATGCGGCCAACGGGATCAACGGAATCGTCGTGCCTCGCTGCAACGACGCGACCGACACCGATCGACGTCGCCACCCTCCGCTACACGACCTCCCCCTCCCCCAGACTTGGGGGAGGGGGTCGGGGGGTGAGGGCCTCTCTCGCCTGATGCACGTGATCCACCAACCGCCGCACGTTGTCCATCGGCGTCGCGGGCAACACACCGTGGCCGAGATTGAAGATGTGTCCCGTCCGTCCCGCTGCCCGCGCCAACACGTCGTCCGCCCGCGCCTGAACCGCCGGCCAATCGCCGAGCAGCACGACGGGGTCGAGGTTGCCCTGCACGGCCAGATCGCCGAGCTGCGACCACGCCCGGTCGAGGTCGATGGCCCAGTCGACGGAGACGACGTCGGCGCCGGAAGTGGCGATGTCCGATAGGATGCCGGCCGTGCCGGTACCGAAGTGGAGGATCGGGACGCCGGCCGCGCGGGCGATCTCGATCGCACGGCGGGTGTAGGGCAGCGCGTGGGCGCGGTAGTCGGACGGCGAGAGGGCGCCGGCCCAGCTGTCGAAGATCTGGAGCGCCTGCGCGCCGGCCTCGGCCTGGGCGAGCAGGTAGCGGCCGACACGTTCGGCCAGGCGGGACATCAGCGCGTCCCAGGCGGCCGGGTCGTCGAACAGGATGCCCTTGGCGTGCGTGTAGTGCCGGGACGAACCGCCCTCGAGCGCATAGCACGCCAGCGTGAACGGCGCACCCGAGAAGCCGATGAGCGGTCGGCGGCCGTCGAGGGCACGGCGCGCGAGCCGGATGGCTTCGAGGGTGAAGCCAACGCTCTCTTCGATCGGCACGTCCGTGAGCGCGTCGATGTCCGCGCGGCGGCGCGGCGGGTTGTGGATCACCGGCCCCTCGCCGCGGGCGAACGATAGATCCAGACCCATTCCGGGCAGCAGCGTCAGGATGTCGGCGAAGATGATCGCGGCGTCGAGGTCGAAGGCGCGCATCGGCTGGAGCGTGACCTCGAGTGCAAGCTCGGGCGTGCGGATGATTTCGAGGATGTCGTAGCGTTCCCGGAGGGCGCGGTACTCCGGCATGTAGCGCCCGGCCTGGCGCATGAGCCAGATCGGGGTGGCGTCGACCGGCTCGCGGCGGCAGGCGCTGAGGAAGCGGTCGGTGGCCGAGGCGAGCAGGGCCGTCGGACCCGCCGTCGTCTCAGCCGACATCGCCCCGCCCCTCCGCCAGCCACGCGGACGCCTCGAGCGCCCAGTACGTCAGGATCATGTCCGCGCCGGCGCGCTTGATGGACAGCAGCGTCTCGAGCGCGCTCGCCCGCTCGTCCAGCCAGCCGCGGGCGGCGGCGGCCTTGACCATGGCGTACTCGCCCGACACGTTGTAGGCGGCCACCGGCAGGTCGAAGGCGTCGCGCGCCGCAGCGATGACGTCCAGGTAAGCCAGCGCCGGCTTGACCATGAGCACGTCGGCGCCCTCGTCCACGTCCAGCGCCATCTCGCGCAGCGCCTCGCGCCGGTTGGCGGGGTCCATCTGGTAGCCGCGCCGGTCGCCGAACTGCGGCGTGCTGTCGGCCGCCTCGCGGAACGGGCCGTAGAACGCGGACGCGTACTTGGCGGCGTAGGAAACGATCGCGACGTCGTCATGCCCTGCGTCGTCCAGCGCGCCGCGGATGGCGGCCACCATGCCGTCCATCATGCCGCTTGGCGCGACGACGTCCGCCCCTGCCGCGGCGTGGCTGACCGCGACGCGGCCGAGGACGGGCAGCGTCGCATCGTTCAGGACGATCGGACCGTGGCCGTGCGCGTCGACGCCGAGGACGCCGCAGTGGCCGTGATCCGTGTACTCGCACAGGCAGACGTCCGTCATGACGACGAGTTCCGGCGCACGCGCCTTGATGGCCCGGATCGCTTGCTGGACGATGCCGTCGGCGGCGAAGTTCTCGGTGCCGACGGCATCCTTGGCGGCCGGCAGGCCGAACAGGATCACGCCCGGCACGCCGGCCGCGACGACGGCGTCGATGGCCGCCGGCAGGCGGTCGATCGAGCGGTGCGCCTGGCCGGGCATCGCCTCGATGGCGCGCTCGATGCCGGTCCCGTGGACGACGAACAGCGGGTAGATGAAGTCGGCGGGGGTGAGGACGGTCTCGCGGACGAGCCGCCGCAAGCCGGGGAGGCGGCGGAGGCGGCGCGGGCGGTGGGTGAGGAACTCGATGAGCGAGTCGTCGGAAGGGTCGATGTTCGGCTTGCGGATCGTCATTCGGCCGTTCCTTCGTTCGCCCAGCGGGCAGCCAGCCCTTCCATCACCGCCGCCACGAACCCATCCGTCGACCGCTGCCGCGCCACGGCGGCGACCGTCAGCCCCGCGGCCGTTGCTTCGGCCGCCGTCGTCGGACCGATGCACACGGTGGCGGCGCCGGACAGCCGCTCACGCGATGCAGCGTCGAGCCCTTCCGTGAGAGCCCGTACGGCGCTCGGTGACGCGAACGTGACCGCATCGACGCCTTCGGCAAACGCGGCGACGACGTCGGGACCGGGCGCAAGGCTCGTCGTCCGGTAGGCCACGACTTCGTCGACGTGCCAGCCGGCGGCGCGCAGCCCGTCCGGCAGGTCGGCGCGGGCGATATCGGCGCGAGGGAAGAGGGCGCGGGGGGCTTGATCGTCGGTCTCGGTGGCGTTGCCGGACCGCGGCGTTGTCGATGAACCACCCGGTGCGGCAGCGCGAAGCTGTGCGACGAGGCCTTCGGCCGTGCCGCCTTCGCCGACGAGGGCGACGTCGATCCCGGCGCGCCGACATGCCGCCGCCGTCGCCATCCCGACGACCGCGACCCGCGGCCAGCGCGAAGCGGCGGCGGACGAGGCGCCCGAGCGGGGCGGGGCGGCCCACGTGGGACGATCGACGACGGCCTGCACCGCCGTGGCGCTCGTGAAGATCAGCCAATCGTATTCCTCAAGGCGCGCGAGGTGGGCGTCGAGCGGCGACGGTTCATCCCGGTGGGCAACGGCGAACGCGATGCTCGGTGCGGACAGGACGACGGCGCCCAGCGCGCGGAGGCGCGTCGCGAGCGCGTCGTCGCGGTCCGCCGGATGGGTCACGACGATGCGCCGTCCGGCGAGCGGGCGAGGCGTCGGAAGCGTCAGCTCGACGGTCACGCGAACCCGCCGCGCTCGGACTCGGCCAGGATGGCGCCCGCGCCGCTGGCCATCAGGAGATCGGCCAGCATCGAGCCGGCCTCGGTCGGGCTCTGGGTGTGTGTCTTCCAGCGCAGCCGCGCCGACTTGCTGCCATCCGGTCGGCTGACGATGCCCACGAGCGCGATCGTCTCACCGTCCGTCACGGCATGTACACCGATCGGGGCATGGCAGCCGCCGCCGAGGAGCGCGAGGCATGTGCGCTCGGCGGCGACGGCGTCGCCCGTCCAATCGTCGTGCAGCGCGCCGACGGCTTCGCCGGTGCTCAGGTCGTCCGTGCGGATCTCGAGGGCCAGCGCACCTTGCGCCGGGGCCGGGACCATGACGTCCGTGTCGAAGGCCTCGGTGATCCGGTCGGCCAACCCGAGGCGGCGCAGGCCGGCGGCGGCGAGGACGATACCGTCCAGGTCGCCGGCGGCTGCGCGGCCGAGGCGGGTGTCGACGTTGCCGCGGAGCGGTTCGACGATGAGCGCACGGTTCCGCCGCAGGAGCTGGGCGCGCCGGCGGGCGCTGCCGGTGCCGATCCGGGCGCCGGGCGGCATGTAGGACAGGGCGCGGCCGCCCGCGCTGACGAGGCAGTCGCGGGCGTCCGCGCGGAGCGGCACGGCCGCGACGCGCAGCCCGTCGGCTGGGGCGGTCGGGAGATCCTTGTAGGAGTGAACCGCGATGTCTGCGCTGCCGTCGAGGACGGCTTGCTGAACCTCGCGGACGAAGACGCCTTGGCCGATCTCGGCGACCGAGCGGTCCGTGACGGCGTCGCCGATCGTTCGGACGATCGTCAGGTCCACCGCCAAACCAGGCCATGCGGCGCGCAAGGCGTCGGCGACGTGGTTCGCCTGGGCGAGCGCGAGGGCGCTACCGCGCGTCGCGAGGACGAGGCGGTCGCGCATGGGCTGGAGCGGCGGCTTGGGGGGCGAGGGGACGATCGGCCATGCGGTCGACGATCTCGGCGACGAGCCCGTCATCGGAGGCAGCCACAAGCCCGTCGTCGGCGTCGGCGAGCGTCCCGTCGTCAGGGTCGGTGACGAGGCTGTCGATGTTGAACAGCTCGCGCACGGTCGCGGCCAGCTGGAGCGATTCCATCGACCCGGCGCTGGCCTTGATGCGGGCGACGGGTGCGTGGAGGAGCTTGCCGACGAGGGCGACGGAGAGCGCCTGGACGAGCTCGCGCTCGCGCGGACCCAGCGCGTCGAGGCGGCGGAACATGCGGCTGAGCTCGCGGGCGCGGACGCTGTCGGCCCACTGCCTGAGGGCGGCGATCGTGGGCGTGACGTCGAGCGCCGCGAGCCACCGGGCGAAGCGCTCCGCCTCGGCGGTGACGATGGCTTCGACGAGCGGAATCGATGAGGCGCGTTCGGCGAGGTTGGTGGCCACGACGCTCTGCAGGTCGTCGACGTCGAGCAGGCGCACGCCCGGCACGTCGGCGACGCCGGGCTCGACGTCGCGTGGGACGGCGATGTCGACGATGACGAGCGGGCGGTCGGGGCGGGTGCGCATCGCGGTTTCGACGTCGGCTTGCGTCAGGACGGCGTGCGGCGCGCTGGTGGAGGAGAGGACGATGTCGGCGCGGCCGACGGCATCCAGGAGGTGGTCGAACGTGACGGCACAGCCGTTCCATTGGCGCGCCAATGCCATCGCGGCGTCGTAGCTGCGGTTCGTGACGACGATGTGGCTCGTGCCGTCCTTGCCGAAGGCGTGGGCGGCCAGCACGGCCATCTTGCCGGCGCCGATGACGACGATGACGCGGGGACTCGTTGGGGTCGAAAGGCCGACCGACGGGTCTGCCGACGGGTCTGCCGACGGGCGGTCCGAAGCGTCCGTCGACGGAACGATCGGCGAGTCGGTCCGAGTCCGCTGCATCTGCGAGAGCGCGCGCCCGGCCAGCTCGACGGCGGCCGATGGCACGCTGCCGGCGCGGGCATTGATGTCGGTGTCGGCGCGCGCGCGGCGGCCGGCGCGCACGGCGTGCTTGAAGAGGGTG
Source organism: Candidatus Avedoeria danica (assembly GCA_016703025.1). Taxonomy (NCBI): domain Bacteria; kingdom Bacillati; phylum Chloroflexota; class Ardenticatenia; order Candidatus Epilineales; family Candidatus Epilineaceae; genus Candidatus Avedoeria; species Candidatus Avedoeria danica. The sequence goes on along the minus strand of JADJCV010000005.1, from coordinate 215,135 downwards.
GTGAGGATGAGGTCGGCGGTGCCGGCGGCGCGGGCCTCGGCGGCGGCGGTGCGGACTTGGCCGAGAATCTGCGCTTCGCCGAGGACCATGCTGTCGAGGCCGGCGGCGACGCGAAGCAGGTGGGCGACCGCGTCGGGGCCGGTGTGTAGGTAGATGTGGGGCTCGATCTCGTCGGGGGCTACGCCCGCCGTCGACGCCAAGGCGTGGAGCTGCGCGGCGCACAGCGCGTCGATGTCGTCGCCGGCGGAATAGATTTCCGTCCGGTTGCACGTCGAGAGGACAACGGCCTCGTGCGCCAACCCAAAATTCGAGGCGTCGGTCAAGCCGCGTATGAGATCGTGGCGCGCGGCGTGGTCCAGCGCGACGCGTTCGCGCACGCCGAGGGGGGCGGTGTGGTGAGAGAGGCCTAGGCAGACGATGTCCATGGGGTTCCGGGGGAGGTGGTCGGCGGGCGGCAGGCGTGGGGGGAGCGGATTATAGCCAATGGAGGGCGACGGGTTGTCGGGCGCCTGGGCGGGGTGGTCCTAAGGCGGTCTGAAAAGGACACGGGCGCAGGAGAACCAACGGCTTCGGCCGTTGACTCTGCTGCTATGGTTGGGCGGCAATCCAAGCGGCGGAGGCGGTGAAGAGGTCATCGTCGGGCGCCAGCGCGGCGGCCCTGGCGATGTCGGCGCGGGCCGCCGCGGAGCCGGGGGCGGCGAGCCAGGTGGACCAGCCGCGGAGGAAGTGGATCGGGGCTGCGTCCCACTGGAAGTCCGTGGGCGCGCCGGCCAACTTCGGTCCATAGTTCAGCGCGCTGCCTGCGGCGATACCGATCCGTTCGGCGAGCGCCGGGACATTGCCTTCGGCGGGCGTGCCGACGACGAGGGGCGAATCGGGCGCGAACAGGAGCTCGGGCGTGAGGGCCCGCAGGGCGTCGACCGCGCCGGGCCAGTCGCCGAGGAACACGTGATGGAGCACGGGGTACGGGTTGCCGGATCTCGTCAGCGCTGCACGGGCTTCGAAGTTCGCGTCGACCACGATGCTGTTGTTCCGCAGGATGTCCCAATTGGCGTTCGATGCGGTGACCGGTGCGCCGGGGGGCGCCGGTTGGGACTGCAAGGCGCTGCGGGCCAATGCGGCCGCCGTCTCCCAGAATCCACCGGCGACCGCGTCGAGCGCGTAGCGCGCATCGTCGGCGTTGTCGTCGTCCGCAACGGGCTGGAGCACGATGGGCTGCAGTCGATCGCCATCCCACTTCAGCACACCTACGCTTGCCTCGCGCACCCCGCACGCATAGCAGAACACGTAGGCGTCCGTCTGGTCGATCACCAGCTCACCGATCCCATCGTCGTCGAGGTCCTCGACGTGCCCGACGCCCGGGAAACTGTTCGATGCGTGCGCTTCGAGCTCGAGGTGCTCGCCGTCGAACGAGAGGACGGCGAAGCTGCCGCTGTGGGCGCCGATGCCGCCGTCGACGGTCAGCCAGAGACGATTGGGTTCGATCTGCACTTGGGCGACGCCGCCCTCGCCCATGTAGTCCGGGCCGTAGTACGCGTCGACATCCGGCGTCGCCGCCGCATCGGCCTTGGACACGTCGCCGCCGAGTTCCATGCGATCGAGGACCCGCCACGCATCGCCCTCGCGGGCCAGGATGGCGACGGTGTGCGGTGTTTCGGCGCCTGCGTCGAAGCTGCGGAGGCCGGTGGTGTAGGCCACCCACAACGGGTCGCCGGACGGGCTCGACACGCCGAGCGTCGCGACGGCGTCGAACGTCTCGGCGGCGGCGCTGGTGATGCCGATCTCGGCGAGCGTCGGCGGGGCGGCGCCGGCGGGGATCTCAGGCGGGGCGGGCAACGTCGGACGGTCGGCCGTTGTCTCGGTCGGGGCGGTGGTGGGCGCCAGCGCCGTCGCTGCGAGGGTGGCGGTGTTCGGCGGGGTGGCGACGGCGCCGTCAGGCGATGGCTGCGACGTCGTCAACGCCGCCGGCGTGCACGCAGCCGGGGTGAGCGTGAGAGCGAGGGCGAGGACGGTACCGGCGGCACTCGCGGCGCGCTGACGGCGCCGGGGCAACGGGCAGGACATCGGCAGCGCCTTTCGGTGGGGAAGGAGGCGATCATCGGGAGAGGCCGGGATGATCGGGCGTCTTTGGTTCGAAGGTCGGTGATATGCTACCCCGGTCGCTGCAGCGCCGGCGAACGACGGGCCGATCAAAGGGGAGACGGGCGATGGGGTACGAGATCCTCGGGGCATTCCTCATCTGCGGCCTTGCGCTGCTGCCGTTTGCGGCATTCGTCGTCGTGCTCAACCTCCGGCAGCGCGTCCAGCGGCTCGAGCGCGAGGTGAGCGAGCTCAAGGGGGCCACAGGAGGCGAGCGGAAGGGCACGGACGGTGCGACGTCGGCACCCCCGGTACCGGCCCCGGTCGGCCGTCCTGTGCCCGTCCCGGCGCCCCAGCCGCCGCGCACGGCGACCTCGAGCCCTGCGACACCGAGCCCCGTGATGCCATCGACGCCCGTGTCCGCCCCGACCGTCGCCGCGGCTGCTGCGGGCGTCCCGACGGCCACCACGACGTCGCCAGAGGTGTCGCCGCCTGCACCGCCCGCGCCCATTGCACCACCGCCCGCCAGGCGCGGCGGCGGGTTCGAGCGGATGCTCGGTACGCGCGGCCTGCTGTGGGTCGGCGCGATCCTGATCGCGCTGGCCGGCGTGTTCTTCTTCAAGTGGGCGATCGACAACGGCTGGTTCGGCGAGACGGCGCGCGTCGTGACGGGCATCGTGTTCGGGCTGGGCGCGCTCGGCGTGGCCGAGCGGATCCGGGGACGGTCGCGCTCCGTGGCCGGCGGCACGGCGGCGGCCGGCATCGCGGTGCTCTACACGACGTTCCTCGTCGCAACGAACATCTACGGGCTGTTCCCGCTGGCCATCGGCAGTCTGTGCATGGCGGCGACAACCGCGGTCGCCGTGCTGCTTTCGCTGCGCTATGGGCCGGTGATCGTGATCATCGGCATGATCGGCGGCTTCCTGACCCCGGCGCTGCTCGACGTGCCCGACCCGAGTCCGCTGCGGCTGTTCGGTTACCTGGCGCTCCTGCAGCTCGGCGTCGTGACGGTGGCCCGCAAGCGCGACTGGTGGTGGGCCGGTCTGGCCGTGCTGGGCGGGGGCGCCGCGTGGTTTGTGCTCTGGCTGCTGAGTGGAACCTACGATCCCGGCGACGGGACGGTCCTCGGGTTCTTTGCGCTGTTCGGCGCCGCGACGACGATTGGCGCGGCAAGCCGGCTCGGCCGGGGCGGCGACGAGTGGAGCGCGCAGCGCGAGGCGATCGCGGTGGCGGCGGGTTGGGCGGGCGCGATCTACGCCGCCTTCCTGCTGGGCATCAGCCTCGACACCGGCGGCTACCGGCTGACGGACTGGCTGTTCATCGGCTTCCTCGGCGCCGGCTCGCTCGCCCTCGGCCGGTTGCGCGCGGACTGGGATCGTGTGCCCTGGCTGGCGGCGATCACGACCGCCGTGCTGCTGCTATCGGGCGCCGCGCAGGACGGCGACGTACCGGCCTGGCTCGTCGGGGCGTTCGGCGTCCTGTTTGCCTGCGGCGGCTACGCCCTCGGCTGGAGTGCGGCGCGTGTCGACCGATGGGCGGGCTTCGTGGCCGGCGTGTGCTTCGCCTACTTCGTGGTCGCCCGCAATGTGCTCTGGCCGGACAGCCTGCTCTATCCCAACGGGATGCCGATCGCCTGGGGCACCGTCGCGACGATGCTCGCGGTCGTGCTCGCGATCGCGGCCGTGCCGATCGCCCGGCGGCGGGCGAGGTTGGGCGGCGTTCGGTCGGGGGGCGCATCGTCGGGCGATGCGCTGTTGGGCAAAGCGCTGACGGCCCCATCACCGGCAGCGGCGCCCTCGGTCGCCGGCCCGGCGGCGCACGACCGCGCGCTGGCCGCGCTCACGATCGGCGTCGTCGCGCTCCTGTTCATCGGCGCGAGCATCGACCTCGAGGACTGGTGGCTGGCCGTCGGATGGGCGGTGATCGCGGCCGGCGCATGCTGGACGGCGCGGTGGCTGGGGCTGTGGGCGTTGGCGCAGACGGCTTGGCCGCTGGCGGCGCTCGTGACGCTCCGGCTCCTCGTGGTTCCCGAGACGGCAGCGTTCGAGATCGGCCCGACGCCCGTTGCGAATGCGGCGCTGTTCGGATATGGGGTGCCGATCGCGGCACTGCTGGCGGCCGCGCACTGGGCGTCGGGCCTGCGAGTTCGTCGATCCGCCGCTCCTGGCGCCGTCGCATCAGCCGGCGCCGCGGATGTCGCCGTCGCGCCGACTGAGAAGGCAGTCGGCAGTGCGCTCGACAGTGCGCCTTGGCGCCGCCCATGGACGGACCGCGCAGAGACCAGGCTGAGCGAGGCGCTGCGATGGATGGCCCTGGCGCTCACCGTGCTGCTCGTGCACCTGCTCGTCGGCCATGGATTCCACGGCGAGCTTGGCCTGTGGGACCCGGGCGACGGGCGGTGGGCGATCCTCGAGTGGACGCTGCACGTCCTGACGCCGCTCGGGCTGGCGTTGGCGCTCCGATTCGCGGCGCGACGATGGCCGTGGCGGGCGGTCGTCATGGGTGGGTGGCTGTTGGCGTGGTGGGGGCTGGTGCTGACCGTCGTCACCTGCCTGGCGGTCGCCAACCCGTGGGCGAACGGGATGCCGGTCGGACCGTGGCGGGTGTTGAACGGGTTGCTGCTCCTGTACGGCGTGCCGGCGGTGCTGTGCTTCCTCGTCGCCCGGGCGGTGCGGCCCGACGAGGATCGATGGCTGCAGCGGGCGGCCGCGGCGCTCATCGGCGTCCTGGGGTTCGCGCTGTTGTCGCTCGAGGTGCGTCAGGCGTTCCACGGCAGCGTGCTCACCGTCGGCGAGACGACGACGCGCGAGATGTACAGCTACTCTCTGGCTTGGACGATCTTCGGGATCGCGCTGCTCGGCCTCGGAATCCTGCGCAAGCTGCCCGCGGCGCGCTATGCCTCGCTGGCGGTGATGATCATCACCGTGTGCAAGGTGTTCTTGTTCGACGTCGCGGGGCTGACCGGGCTGTACCGCGTTTTCAGCTTCCTCGGCCTCGGCGTGTCGCTGCTCGGACTGGCCTATGTCTACCAGCGCTTCGTCTTCCGCGTCGCGCCGGAGGAGGAGGCGTGACGGCCTGGCACGCGTGCGGCCCGCTTCACCGTGCGGCCGGCTTCACGTCGTCCCCTGCACCTTCGCCCGCCGCTTCGTCTCGTCCGCCAGCAGCCGCGCGTACGCCCCGCGCCACAGCGCCTCGGTCCGCGTCAGCTTGACGACGTCGACGTCCGCGAACCGCGGCACGAGCGTCGCCAGGACGACCGGCAGCCGGGCCCAGTCGCCGACGCGGATGAGGTTGCCCATGCGGTCGGCGGTTCGATCGGCCCAGTCCCAGTCGTTGCGGAGCGCGTCGCTCTTCAGGTAGTAGCCGCGCTTGTCCCAGACGTCGGCGCTCTGCGCCACGCCGTCCGTGATCTCGCGCAACGCCAGGACGATGAGCGAGGCGATGTCCTTGGCCTCGGCATCGAGCTCCGGCTTGGCCATCAGGCGGTTCAGGCACTCGGCGATGGTCCGGCGCAGGCGCGAGCGCTGCGCTCCGGTGGAGTCGGTGTTGATCACGCGGCCCATGGACGGCTCCGGGGCGAAAGATGAACGGATGTTCGGAAGCGGGGCGATGGTAGGATGAGCGGTGCAAGGCGTCAAGCGGGCAGGTCCGCGCCCGCTTGGCGATCGTAGTTCCGAACCGCCATCCCCGTCGTCGTCTGCATCCCCAGCCGCGCGTAGAACGGTTGAACGTCCTCGTCGCACAGCAGATCGATCATGTAGTGATCGTCGAGCGCCGCCAGGAGCCGCCGCATCAACTCGGTGCCGATTCCGCGACCCTTGTACGCCGGGAGCACTTCGAGGAGCGGGATGTAGGCGCACAGCACGCCGTCGCTCACGGCGGTGACGAAGCCGACGACGTGGCCGGTGGCCGCGTCGATGGCCACGATACGGTGGGTGCTGCCATGCAGCAGCGCCAGGTGCGTCGCGGGCGTAGGCGGGTTGGGTGACCACCCGTCCCAGAACCCGCCGCGCAGGTGGTCGGGTGAGAGGTCGTCGACGTGGTCCTGATAGCGCACCGACATGCCTTCGCTCCTTTCGCATGGGCGTTCGCGGCGCAAGTCATCGATCCGGCGCCGAGCCCGATCCGCATCCGGCGCAATCCGCATCCGGCGCAATTAGAATACCCCCCGATGTCGACCCCCACCCCCATCGGCCTCTTCACGACGTTCACCGGCCCGAGCTCCCGCGACGGCATTCTGGCCATCGTCGACGCCGTGCGCGCCGGCCGGGCGGGCAATGTCGCCATCGCCTTCATCGCCGTCAACCGCGTCGCCGGCGAGAGCGCGGACACGGACGCCTCCGTCGACCTCCTCGCGGCACGCTTCCCCGATGTCCCGATCGTCCGCACATCGGCAGTCCGCCACGCGCCTGCGCAGCGAAAGGCGGCGCGTGCCGCCGAGGCCGCCGGCGACCCGGCCCCGCTGATGGCGTGGCGCGACGCATACTACACCGCCCACCGTGAGCGGTTGCCGGCGACGGCCCTCGACTTCCTGCTGGGCGACATGTGGATCTGGGGCCCGCGCGAGTGCGCCGAACGGCGCGGGGTGAACCTGCACCCGGCGCTGCCGTGGGGGCCGCTGGGGAAGATGTGGTTCGACGTGATCTGGGATCTGGTCGAGCGCGGGCCGGGGACGGCGGAAGCACCGGCCGAGTCCGGTGCGATGCTGCACCGCGTGATCGTCGAGGTCGACGAAGGGCCGGTCGTCAGCTATTGCCGGTACGCGATCGCGTCGCCGGACCTCATGCCGCTGTGGGCCGCGCTGCCGGGCGGCGACGGCGACCCGGCCGCACGCGCCGAGCGGGCCGCGTACATCGCGGGGGAGCGGGCGAAGAAGCGGGAGACGGGGGACGCATTGTTTTGGGCGATTCGGCGGCGCGGGGTGATGCGGGAGGTGCCGTTGATGCTCGAGACGATGCGGGTGGTCGGGGAAGGGTGGGGGGTGGCGCCGCAAGTCGATCGAGGGGTGGACCTGACGGCGGTTGTCGACGCCGTCGTGGGCGACGGGTGACGGCGGGATTCCACCGCGCTCGTCGTCGATCCCTGCTCGCCCGCACGTGATAGAATCGCGCCCCTGAGGGCTGTGCCGCCGGCCGGCTTGTCCCGTTGAGGAGATCCAGCGCCCATGCCCATCCCCCACCCCGCCCGCGTCCTCGTCGTCGGCTCCGGCGGCCGCGAGCACGCGCTCGCCTGGGCCATCGCCCGCTCGCCGCACGTGAGCGAGGTGATCGTGGCGCCCGGGAACGGCGGTACGGCGCGGGAGGCAAAGTGCCGCAATGTGCCGGTACAGGTGTACGACATCGACGGCCTCGTCGCACTCGCGTCGCAAGCAGACGTCAACCTCACCGTCATCGGGCCCGATGACGCTGTGGCGGCCGGGCTGGCGGATGCGCTGCGGGCCGCCGGGCACGCGGTGTTCGGTCCGTCGCGGGAGGCGGCGCGGATCGAGAGCAGCAAGGGCTGGGCACGGGCATTCATGGCCCGCTACGGCATCCCGGGCCCGGCGTTCGCCACCGCCTCGAGCGTCGAGGACGCGCTGCGCGCCGTCGCGGAGCTGGGCGGGCGGTGCGTCGTGAAGGCGGATGGGCTGGCGATGGGCAAGGGGGTGGTGGTGTGCGACGACGCGGTGGAGGCCGGGGCGGCGGTCACCGCGATGATGGAGGACGGCGCCTTCGGTCCGGCCGGCGCGCACGTCGTCGTCGAAGAGCGGATGGAGGGGCCGGAGCTGTCCGTCATGGCGATTTCGGACGGCAACACCTATCGACTGCTGTCGCCGGCGCAAGACCACAAGCGCGTCGGTGAAGGGGACACCGGACCGAACACGGGCGGCATGGGCGCGTACGCGCCGGCGCCGATCGCCACGCCCGAGCTCATGGCGCGGATCGAGGCGACGATCATCGCCCCTGCGCTGGATGGCCTGCGCGCCGACGGGCACCCGTTCACCGGCTGCCTGTATGCCGGACTCATGCTGACCGGTGATGCGCCCCACTACGTCCCCAAGGTCGTCGAGTTCAACGCCCGCTTCGGCGACCCCGAGACCCAGGTACAAATGCCGCTCGTCCAGAGCGACATGGCCCTCCTCTTCGCGCTCGCCGCCGCCGGTCGTCTGGCCGATGCGCCGTTCGACCTCGCGCCCGGCGCCGCGGCGTGCGTCGTCCTCGCCTGCCCCGGCTACCCCGGCCCCGTGACGACCGGCGCGACGGTGAACGGCCTCGACGGCGCCGACATGCGCGGCGGCGTCAAGGTCTTCCACGCCGGCACGCGCCGCGAAGAAGACGGCACCGAGGTCGTGCGCACATCGGGCGGACGCGCGCTCGGCGTCACCGGCGTCGGCCCGAGCGTCGTCGAGGCGCTCCGAACGACGTACGCGGCGATCGGACCGGGCGGCGTGCACTTCGATGACATGGTCGTACGGCACGACATCGGCTGGCGGGCGCTGACCGATGCGATCGGCGACAGCGTGGACGGCGTCGAACCCGTGGACGGCGTCGACGCCGCAGGGCGGCAGATCGGGGATGACACCGATCTGGGCACGGGCGCCGGCGCATGACCCGACCGCTCATCGCCACGCTCGGCAGCCACTCGGCGCTGCAGATCCTGCGCGGCGCGCACGACGAGGGCTTCGCGTGCGCCGTCGTCGCGCCGGCGGGCAAGGACACGCTCTACCGCCGCTACCCGTTCATCGACGACGTCATCGCGATCCCGTCCTACGACGACTTCGAGGCGCTCGAGGACGATCTGATCGACCGCCAGGCGCTTCTCGTTCCGCACGGCAGCTTCGTGGCCTACCTCGGCGAGACGACGAACCAGACGCTGCGCGCCGGCTACTACGGCAGCCGCGCCGTCCTCCGGTGGGAGGGCGATCGCGATCTGCAGCGGGAGTGGCTGACGGCCGCGGACGTGCCGATGCCGGCCGGGTTCGCCACGGCGGACGACATCGGCGCGGGCGACTGGCCGGTCATCGTGAAGACGTTCGGGGCGGCCGGCGGCCAGGGCTACTTCCTCGCTCGCTCGCGCGGCCACCTGGACGACCAGCTCGCTGCGCTCGGCCACGGTCGCTACACCATCCAGCGCTACATCGTCGGCGTCACGCTCTACGTCCACTACTTCCAGAGCGTCGTCCACGACCGCCTCGAGATCCTGTCGATGGACCGCCGCTACGAGACGAACGTCGACGGTCTCGGCCGGCTGCCGTGGCACGTCCAGCAGGCCGTCGAGCCCGTACCGAGCTACGTCGTCGTCGGCAACAGCCCGCTCGTGCTGCGGGAGTCGATGCTCGAAGAGGCGTACCGAATGGGCGAGCGCGTCGTGCAGACCGCGCGCGATCGGATCGACCCGCGCGGCTTCTGGGGGCCGTTCTGCCTGGAGACGATCATCACGCCCGACCTGCGGTTCCACGTGATCGAGATCAGCTGCCGGATCGTCGCCGGCACGAACCTCTTCGTCGACGGCAGCCCCTATGCCGCGCTGTGGTTCGACGAGCCGATGAGCACCGGGCGGCGGATCGCGCGCGAGGTGCGGGAGGCGCATGCGGGGGGCACGCTGGGTGAGATCGTGACGGGACACGTGCCGAGATGGGACCGATTCGATCGCCAGGGCCGCACCGACCCGATGAACGAGGCCGCGCGATGACCGACTGGCTCGACGACCGCATTGCCCAACTGTCCGGCGACAAGCTCACGATCGCCACCCTGGGCAGCCACTCCGCCCTCGAGATCTGCCGTGGCGCCAAGCTGCAGGGCTTCGGCACGCTCGTCGTCGTCGAGAACGGCCGCCACCGCACCTACGCCGAGCACTTCGCGACGGACGCCGCCACCGGCCGCGGCTGCGTGGACGCGACGATCCTCGTCGACCGGTTCGCATCGATCATGGCGCCCGAGGTGCAGGCCGAACTCAACGCGCGCCACTGCGTCTTCGTCCCGCACCGCTCGTTCGAGGTCTACGTGAACGACCTCGACGCGATCGAGAACGACTTCCACGTACCGATGTTCGGCAACCGCCGGCTGCTCCGGATCGAGGAGCGCGACCAGCACCCGAACCAGTACGACCTGCTGGACGCGGCCGAGATCCGCCACCCCAGGCTTTTCGCCAGCCACCGCGACATCGACCGCCCCGTCCTGGTCAAGGTCCTCGAGGCTGCGCGCGGCTTCGAGCGGGCGTTCTTCGTCGCCCGCACGCCCGAGGACTTCGAGCGCGTCGCCGAGGCGCGGCTGGCAGCAGGGACGATCACCGAGGCGGCGCTGGCCGCCGCGACGATCGAGGAGTTCGTCCTCGGCGCGCACGTGAACTTCAACTTCTTCCAATCGCCCCTGACCGGGCGCGTCGAGCTCCTCGGCACGGACACGCGCCGCCAGACGAACATCAGCGGCTTGGCGACGGTTCCGGCGACACTGCAGGCCGAGATCCTCGACTACATCGCGCCGAAGTACGAGGAAGCCGGCCACGTGGCCGTGACCGTTCTCGAGAGCATGCTGGAATCCATCTTCGAGGCCGGCGAGCGCTTCGCCGCGGCGGCCGCGCGGCTGTACGCGCCGGGCGTGATCGGCCCGTTCGCGCTGCAGAGCATCGTCGTGCCCGGACCGCCGAAGAAAGACTTCGTCGTCGTCGACGTCAGCCCGCGCGTGCCCGGATCGCCCGGCATCGGCGCGACACCGTACAGTGCCTACCTGCACGGCCGCTCGGTGAGCGTGGGCGAGCGGATCGCGATGGAGCTGAAGGCGGCGGCGTACAAGGGACGGTTGGGCGAGCTGTTGACGTAGACCGGCCACGGTCGCAGGCGCAGGAGGCTAGTTCGATGTCGAGTTCCAACCCACGGGTCGCCATCCTCATGGGCAGCGACAGCGACCTCGGCATGATGCGCGCCGCGGCCGATGTCCTCGACCGCTTCGGCGTACAGCACGAGGTGCGATTCCTGTCCGCGCACCGCTCGCCGGCCGAGACGGTCGAGTACGTCGAGACAGCGCCGGACCGCGGGGTGCGGGCGTTCATCTGCGGGGCGGGGATGGCCGCGCACCTGGCGGGCGTCGTCGCGGCGCACAGCGTTCTGCCCGTCATCGGGGTGCCTCTCAGGAGCGAATCGGCAGGGTTGAACGGCGTCGATGCGCTGTATAGTACGGTGCAGATGCCGCCCGGCATCCCGGTGGCGTGCGTCGGCATCGGCCAGGCGGGCAACGCGGCTCACCTGGCGGTTCGGATCCTGGCGCTCGGCGACGCGGAGCTGGCCGGGCTGCTCGAGGAGTATCGCATCGAACTGGCCGACGGGCTGATGGCCAAGAACGCGCGGCTCGACGAGATCGGGATCGACGCCTACGTGGCAGGACAGCAACGATGACCGTGGGGGACATGCGATGACGACACTGACCGACGACCTCGCCCGCTTGGCCGCCATCCCGACGACGGACGTCCTGACCGTCGACCTGCCGCTGCCCGGCAAGGAGCAGGGCAAGGTTCGCGACATCTGGCGTGTCGGCGACAAGCGGATCATCGTCACGACGGACCGCCAGTCCGCCTTCGACCGCGTCGTCGGGACGATTCCCTACAAGGGCCAGGTGCTCACGCGTCTGACGCAGTGGTGGTTCGAGCGGACGGCCGACATCGTCCCCAACCACGTCGTCGATGTCCCGGACCCGAACGTCATCATCGCCCGCGACGCACGCGTCTGGCCGGTCGAGATGGTCATCCGCGGCTACATCACGGGCGTCACGAAGACGGCGCTCTGGTTCAACTACGACCAGGGCAAGCGTCGCTTGTACGGCATCGACTTTCCTGATGGGCTTCGCAAGAACGAGCGCCTGCCCGAGCCGGTCATCACGCCGACGAGCAAGGCGACGTCGGGGGAGCACGACGAGATGATGACGCGCGAGGAGATCCTGGCGGCGGACTTCGTGCCGGCGGATGTCTACGCTCAGATGGAGGACGCCACCCGCCGCCTCTTCGCCCGCGGCCAAGAGCTGGCGGCCGAGCGCGGCCTGATCCTGGTGGACACGAAGTACGAGTTCGGCGACGTCGACGGGCAGCTGACGCTCATCGACGAGATCCACACCGTCGACAGCTCGCGCTTTTGGATGCTGGACAACTACGCGGCGCGCTTCGCCGCCGGCGAGGAGCCCGAGACGTTCGACAAGGAGTTCCTCCGCCGCTGGTACGTCGACGAAGCCGGCTACCGCGGCGACGGCGACCCGCCGCCCCTGCCGCGCGCGCTGGCGGAACGCATGAGCCGGCTGTACATCGAGGCGTTCGAGCGCCTCACGGGCGAGGCGTTCGTGCCGGATTCGGCGGATCCGGGGGAGCGGATGGCGTTGAATCTGCGGGTGGCGGGGGTGTTGGGGTAGGGGTGCGCCGGGACGGGCGATGGGGGATCAGCGCGGCGTCACGGTGACGCGTGCGACCTCGAACGCATCGCCGCCGGTGTCGGGCGCGAGGCGCTGACCGGTGGCGGGGTCGTACAGGCCGAGGACGAGGCGGTAGCCGTCGCCGGGTTGGGTGTCGGGGGGGACGCGCAGGGCGATGAGGTCGAGGACCGGACCGTCGGGCGTCCCGCTGTCGTACGGTTCCGCTGGCGTTGTGGACCCATCGAGCGGAGACGCGCGCCAATCCGATGTCGACAACATCCCGCCGTGCGGGCGCATGTCGCGGGTCGTCACCATTCGTCCGTCGCGATCGACGAGTTGGGTGAAGACGACATAGTCGCCATCGGCGGGACGCACGGCTCGCCAAGTGACATCCAGCGTCATGTAGTCGCCGGCACGCGCGTCCAGGACCAACGGCCGCCGTTCCGGCGACACCCCGCCGTATGCGCCCGTGCCCGGGCGCGCCGGTGCTGCGACGACCTCCATCAGCTCGATGACCGCGCCGAAAACGACCGAATTCGCGGTCACGGGACGGCTGCTCGGCTGGCGATCCGCGACCCATGTTGCGAGCCGCACATTGCCGAACCAACGGTCATCGACCTTGTAGCGGTTCGCGTTCAGCCACGCCTCGACCCGGCCGTCCGGATCGCTCTCGTTCGTCGCCCAGAGAACGGCGTGGACGTCGCGATGGCGCGCCCCCAATGCCGCCAGAGCGTCGTTCGTCGCCTCGACGTCGACGGGCCGGCCGATCGGCAGCGGAAACGTCGCGTGCGCTCCCCGATCGTAAAATCCAAAGACCTCCACCTGCGTCGGCGCGTTCAGCACCACCGCGTCGTCCGGCCCTGCCCGCGCCGCGATCTCGGCGGCGATCCCGCGGTAGTTGTCCCGCTGATACGCCGCGTCGTACGCGTTCGCACGCCAGACGACCAGCCGCGGCCAGAAAACGATGCCCAGCGCGATCGCGCCGACCACCGCACCGACGATCGACCCACCGCGCCGCCGCCACCTCCCGCCCCCGTCGCCCCCATCCTCCGCATCACCCGCACGCCGCCCTCCCCCCGCACCCCCGCGTAGGGGCGACGCATGCGTCGCCCTCGCCGTCCACCACCCCCGCACCGCCTCCGCAATCCCCACCACCCCCAACGCCAACAACAACTCGAACCCCGGCGCCCCCGCGATGATGAACTTCGGATTCCATGCCGGACGCCGCAGCGAAGCCACCCAAACAAGGACCGGCGGCACCACCGCGACGACGATCGCCACCCCCACCGCCCACCGCCCCCTCCACCGCTCCCCCATCCCCGCCCCAGATGCCACCCCGTCGCTCCCCAACACCCCCCCGCGTAGGGGCGATGCGAACGCGTCGCCCACAGGCCGCCCGCGCCGCAACGATCCCGGGCGCCACGCCCACGCCGCACCCACCACCACGACCCCCGCCATCATCGCCCACCACCACCACCCTGTCACCGGCCCCTTCACCCCAACCGCGTACGTCCCCACCGCCTCCCGCCCCACAAACCCGAGCGCCACCGGCGCCCCGAGCGCCGGCCAATCGCGCAGCACCGGCCACGCCCTTGCGATCCACGGCGCGAACAGCGCGGCGGCCACGGCATACGCGCCGATCCAGCGGCCCATCGATGCGCGCGGCAGGACGCCGCGCCGCCGCCACACCGCCGCCCAGCCGAGCGCGATCACCGCGCCGCCGACCGCCACGGCCGCCGCGCCGGCAAGGTACTGCGTGTAAAGCGCGGCCGTCGCCACGAGAGCGATCAGCGCGGTGCGCGCGGCGGCGGCGACCGGGCGCACCGCGACGTCGGCACCCCTGTCCCCGGCACCCCTGTCCCCGGCACGAACCCCGTCTCCACGCCTGACCAGCGCATCGACATCGCTCACCGCGAGGGCGACGAGACACGCGCCGAGCGCACCGGCCAGTACGTACATCCGCACTTCCTGGCCGTACCAGATCAAGTAGGGTGATGTGGCCGCCAGCAGGCCGGCGACGAGCCCGAGCCGCGAACCGCCCATGCGCCGCCCGATCGCCAACGTCGCGGCCACCTGGGCCGTGCCGAGGACGGCTGACAGCGCCCGCAGCGCCACGACGCCGTGGCCGAAGAGGCGTGACCACGCCGCGAGGAGCAGGTAGTAGAGGGGCGGGTGGATGTCGCCGGCCGCCGCGGTGACGATCTCACGGGCCGTCCGCGTCGCCAACTGGGCGCTCGTGCCCTCGTCGTACCACAGGCTCTGGGCGTCGGCACGGAAAAGGCGAGCGGCGAGGGCAAGGGCGACGATGAGCCACGCGGCGATCGTCGCCGCCGCCGACGGATCGAGCGCACGGAGCCGTGGCCTGTCCGTGATGCCCACGGGCCTACTGCCGGGCGACGTTCTCCGCGGGCACGATGCCGTACTCGGTGCGGGCCGTCTTGAGGACGCGCAGCAGCGTCTCGGGGTTCGAGCGGTTCAGGCGGCGGTGCATCTCGACGGCCGTCATCGGCTCGTTGACGTTCTCCACGAGGGCGCGCAGGAGCGCGTTCGTCAGCGGTGTCGACGGCGTGATGTAGTCCGGCTGGTAGGCGCGCTCGGTGAGGACGCGTGCCCACAGCGGATCGATCTGGCGGACTTCGGCGGTGCGGGGATGGATGAAGTCGATGGCCGTGTTCGTGGCGCGCGTGTCGTCCTCGGCGCCGACGATCTCAGCCAGGAAGCGCCCCAGGTTTCGGCCGTGCGTGGCCCACCAGTTGAGGTCGATGTGAAACGGAGTGTGGATCGTGGCAATCGTGTGCATGGATCAGCCCAGCGTAGCCAGCGTCCACAATGGCGCCTCGATGGCGCCGACATTGCGGAATCGCTTGTCGGTGGACAGCGCCAGGTCAAGCCCCAGCTCGCGCGTGGCCTCGGGCGCGGACTTGTCGACGTCCAGATCCTTCAGGATCTTCTTGGCGGGTAACGGTTCGCCGGCCAGCATCAGGATCGCCTCCGCCAAGTTGCGATGGCCGGTGTTGACCTCCGGCAGAAGCGACTTCAGGATCCACCGGTCACCGAGGTTGGACCACTCCCCGTCGCCGCCAATCCGCTCGCGCAACCGGGGCTCGATCACACGGGACCACTTGTCGGCCAGCGCGTCGGCATCCAGGTCGCCGATGGCCTGCGCCAGCTCGTGCGGGAACCCGATCCCGGCGGCGAACTCACGCCGCCGCCCATCGAGCGTTACGGCGATGACGTCGTATGCGCCGTACTGTCCCGGGTTGTTGCCGGGCCGCACCGCCTCAACCTTGCCGTTCGCCCCGCCCACGGCCGGGAAGACGAGCTTCTGGCCGACCTCGAACCGGTTGACCGGCATGTAAACGGCGCCGTCGCCTTTGGTGTTGACCGCTTGCGCCGCCAGCGCGGCGGATACCCGCCGTCGGACCACGGTCGCCGCCAACGCCACCATCGTGGCAGGCTGCAAGACGTCGAGCATATGGGCGTACAAGGCCTCGAGGTCGTCACCGGAAGGTTCGAAATCCTCGATCCAATACTCTGCGCTATCGATGCGGTTCGGCATATTCGGGGTCGTGTCCGGTCGGGCGACGGGTTGAGGCCGGGCAGTTCAACCTTTTGATGATAGTCGGGGGTGTGGGAGCCGTCAAGGCCGCGAACGGTATCTTGCGGCGGCCGATCTGAGGCGCGGTGTCGGTGCCTCGCGGAGCGGCCGCACCCGGAACTATGCGGGCTCGAGCGCCGCGAAGACCTCGCCGAGCATGGCCAGCGCAGATGCCACCGGATCGCCATCCGGCCATGCGACAGCCACCGCGCCGCGTGCTGCGGCGCGGGCAAGCTCATCGGGCGCGTACGCACCGGCGGTCGGGCAGAAGAGGGCAACGGTGAACGGATGGTTCGGCAGCGAGGCTCCGACAGGCGCAGCGCCGGCGACCCCCATGAGGACGGCGGCGCCGGCGCGTGCGGCGCGGTCGACGGCTTGGTCGAGGAACTCGGCGTCGCCGAGGAGCGGCCGGCGGCCCCAGCCGGCGGCTTCGGCCGCTTCCTGCACGACGGTCGCCAGCATCGCCGGCTCAACGGGCATCACGTCGACCCGGCTGGCGGACGAGAACACCGGCGCAATCGCCACGACGCCGGCCGTCGTCGCGCCGCCGGCGAGCGTTCGCGCCGCGGGGGTGTCCAGCGGGCTGTAGTAGAGGCTGACCTTCGTCCGACGAGCCGCTGCCAACCGCCGCTCGACCATGCGGCCGGAGCACGCGGCCGAGCCGACGCTCGTCAGGTCGATCCAAGCCGACCAGCCCGAGCCGTCCAACGCGACGATGCGGTCGCCCGCCGCGACGCCGCGCGCCGCGAGGGCCGCGGCGTCGTCGCCGTCGAGGCGGAGGGCGCCGTCATGCAGCGCGCCGCGCGGGACGAACACGCGCAGCGGATCGGTGGTCGTCTGGTCCGCCGTCATCGTGCACCGGCGTCGGACGCCGATTCGGCCCTGCGAACGGCCACGAGCGCCACCCAGTCGCCGTCGACGCACACCGCGGGCGCAGCGAAGCCGGCGGCGCACAATGCGGCCGCCACATCGGACGCCTGCTCCGCCAGGATGCCGCTGGCGATGAGCGACCCCCCCGGCCGTGTCCAATCCGCCAGCCCGCCGGCCAACTCGATGACCGTCGGTGCGAGGATGTTGGCGACGACGAGATCGAACGGCGTCAGTGCCGGGGCGTCTGCCGCAGCATCGGCTGCAAGGGCGCTCAACGATCCTGCCCGCGCGTCCAACAGCACGCCGTTCGCCGCCGCGTTCGCCCGCGCCGTCTCGGCCGCGCGCGGGTCGATGTCCACGCCGACGACCTCGCCGGCGCCCACCAGCCCGGCGCCGATCGCCAGGATCCCGCTGCCGACGCCGACGTCGAGGACGCGGTCGCCGCCGCGGACGTGCTCGGCGAGGGCGATCAGGCACAGCCGCGTCGTCGGGTGCTGGCCGGTGCCGAAGGCCATGCCCGGGTCGAGCCGGATGACGTGGGGAACGATCGGAGCGGGCGCATCGAGCATCGGCGGCGCATCTCCGCTGTCATCGGCGACACTGTCGGCGTCGGCGAGCAACGCCGCATCGGCATCGATCCAGCTCGGGACCACGAGGAACGGGCCGACGCGCTGCGGCGTGTAGTGCGCCTTCCATGCCTCGGCCCAGTTCGCCTCGGCCAGCTCGCGGACGATGGCCTCCGGCAGCGGGTAGATCTGTCCGAGGTGCCACAGGCCGATCTCGACGCGCAGCCGCGCTTCGGCATCGCCGGCCGGGAGGTAGGTCCGAACCCAGGTCTGCGGGCGTGCGTCGTCGTACCCCGACTCGGCGCCGCGGACGCGCGTCTCGATGACGGCGCCGCCGCCATGTCGCTCGAAGAGCTCGAAGACGGGCTCGACGAGTTCGCCCTCGACCGGCACGGCGATCTCGATGAGCGCCGTCGAAACCGCCGCGTCAGATCCCGTTGCGTCCGATCCCGTCAGGTCCGATCCCATTGCGTCCGACAACGCGCCGGGCACAACCTCGTCGCGGTCCGTCGAGGGCTGCTGCGGCGATGCGTTGCCGGCGTGCTTCACGAGAAGCGCTCCTTGACACGGTCCCAGAACCGGCTGCGTGAGCCGCGCTCGACGACCTCGGCGCGGGGCAGCGTGCTGCGGAGCTGCTCGAGGAGGTCGCGCTGCTCACGGGTGAGCTTGTCGGGTGTTTTGACGAAGACCGTGACGACCTGATCGCCCCGTCCCGTTCGCCGGAGGTGTGGCACGCCCTCGCCGGGGATCCGCAGGTTGTCGCCGGTCTGGGTGCCGGCGGGCAGCTGGACGGTTGCCACGCCGTCCAGCGTCGGGACCTCGATCTCGGCGCCGAGGGCGGCGTCGGCTGGGTTGATCCTCAGATCGAGCAGGACGTCATCGCCGTCGCGCTGGAACGTCGGATCGGCCTCGACGTCGAGGACGATGAACAGGTCGCCGGGCGGCCCGCCGTGTCGGCCGTGCTCGCCCTCGCCGGTCAGCCTCACCTGCGTGCCCTTGTCCACGCCGGCCGGGACGTCGATCTCGAGCGCCCGCGTGCGCTGCGAGCGGCCGCGGCCGCGGCAGTCCGGGCACGGCGTCTCGACGTACAGCCCGGTGCCCTCGCACTCGGCGCACGTGCGGACGTTCACGAGCTGGCCGAGCATGCTCTGCTGCACGTGGCGCACCTGGCCGGTGCCGCTGCAGTGCGGGCACGTCGTCGGCGCCGTCCCGGGCGCTGCGCCCGACCCCTCGCACCCCTCGCACGTCTCACGCCGCACGACCTCGATGCTCCGCCGGACGCCGAAGACGGCCTCCCGGAACGTCAGCTTGAGCCGCAGCCGCATGTCGGCGCCGCGCTCGGCCTGCGGACCGCTCGGCCGCTGCCGCTGCCGGCCGCCGAAGCCGCCGAAGAACTGCTCGAACAGGTCGGAGATGTCGCCGATGTCGACGCCGGCCGCGCCGCCGCCCGCCACGCCGCGCACGCCGGCGTGGCCGTAGCGGTCATAGGTGGCGCGCTTGCGGGGATCCTTGAGGACCTCATACGCCTCGCTGACGGCCTTGAACCGATCGGCCGCAACGGGATCGGGGTTCACGTCGGGGTGGTACTGCCGCGCAAGGCGCCGGTAGGCGCGCTTGATCTCATCGTCGGTGGCGGAGCGATCGACCTCGAGGGTCACGTAGAAGTCGGTGGCCATCTGTCCTGGGACTCCACGAAACAGTCGGTGGGCGGGCGATGGGCGCGCGGGACCGACCGGCTGGGGACGGGGTTCGGGTGAGTATAGCGGGCAATCCCCCGCCGGGGGCGGGGGGGGGCGGGGGGGCCGGGGGGGGCGGGGCGGCGCGGGGCGGGGGGGCGGGGGGGCCCGCCCGGCCCGCGGCCCGGGGGGCCCCCCCCCCGCACCCCCCCCCCCCCCCCCCCCCCCCCCGCCAGGGGGGTGCGGGGGCGCCGGGAGGGCGAGGCAGGGACGGGGCGCAGGCGGGGCAGGGCGCATGGGGTGGCGGTGTGTCAGGATGCGGACGCCGCAGGGCGCACGGGAGACCTCGCCGCCCAGTCCCGACTCGCCCAGGCGCACGTCCCCCCGGTTCAGCGGACTTCCGGGAGCCGCCGAGGCCAGGCTGGCCGCCGATCCGCTCCGCCCGACGCCGCCCAAGGCCGGCACAAGGCCAGGCTTGGCCCGTCAGGTCGAGCGCCAGCGGTACGTGATCCCGACCGAGCGCGCCGCGGCGTGCGGCCACCCAGGGAACGGACGTTCAACCGGGCGCCCCGGGATCGGGCGTCGGTGCCATGGCGTCCGATCGCGGGCCGCCACGCGTGTGCCGATCCGCCGCGCGGTCCCAGGTCGCCTGCGGGGCATCCGACAGACGTCCCGCTAACACGGGCGGGGGGGGGGGCCCCGGGGGGGCCGGGCCCGGGGCCCCGCCGGTCTGGTCGCCGAAATTGCCCGGGTCACCGTCCGGGAACGGCCCGCCGACCCGCGCCGCCACGGGCCAGGTCGCCGGCACGGGCCGCGACGCCGCCGATGCCGCCCCGTGGCCGCCGCGGCCGAAGCGCGCGAGGACGAGCGTGAGGTACGGGACGTGCTCGAGGGGGGGCTCGCCGCCGATGAGGACGTGGACGCCCTCCGGCGGCAGGCGGTCGAGGACGGCGCGCAGGCCGTCGCCGCGCTCGAGGAGGCTGACGATGCCGCGGCGCGATTCCGCCTCGGCGAACTCGGGGGCTTCGATGCACTCCGCCAGGCCGGCGTGGTAGAGGCGGGGCACGGTCAGCTCGAGCGGCAGCGCCGCCGTGCCGGCGACGGTCGGCGTTTCCGGCACGGCCACGAGGCCCGCCGCGCCCGTCGCGCTGGCCACGGCACCGGCGGCCAGGCGCAGCCAGCGCTCCACGTCGCCGCCGGCCTGCTGGAACTGGTGGCGGATCGTGCGCATCTCGCGCGGGGCGAGGGCGGCGTGGCGCATCAGGCGTTCGACGAACAGGCGGTAGCCGGCGACCGTCGGTACGCGTCCTGCCGAGGTGTGCGGCTGGCCGAGGAGGCCCATGTCCTCGAGCGCGGCCATCTCGTTGCGGATCGTCGCGCTCGAGACGCCGAGATCGTAGTGGTCGATCAGCCAGTGCGAGCTGACGGGCTGGCCGTGCGCGATGTGCTCGCGCACGATCAGGCCGAGGACGAGCGCGCGGCGCTCGGTCAACAGGACGTCGGGACTCCGGTGGGACATGGCGGAACGATAGACGGCCGCGGCCGGCACGTCAACGGCATTGTCCGAGGGTCTATCATCCGATCGCCGGCCCGCGAGGGTGGGCGGAAGTGGCAACCTTGGCCGTCCGCGGCGAGAATTGCCCGACGGCTGCCTTTGGGATGGACGA
This sequence comes from Candidatus Avedoeria danica, assembly GCA_016703025.1. Lineage (NCBI taxonomy): Bacteria > Bacillati > Chloroflexota > Ardenticatenia > Candidatus Epilineales > Candidatus Epilineaceae > Candidatus Avedoeria > Candidatus Avedoeria danica. The sequence continues at coordinate 194,309 of JADJCV010000005.1, read as the reverse complement.
CGAGGACGTGGGCGTGGGCCAGACGAGATCGGTGGATGTGGTCATCATCGGCGCGGGCGAGTCCGGCCTTGCGGCGGCCTATTTCGCCAAACGGGCCGGCCTGGACCATGTCGTCCTCGAGGCTGCGGATGTGGCCGGATCGGCGTGGCTGAACCGCTACGACAGCTTGGTGCTGTACACCCCGCGCCGGTTCTCCGCCCTGCCCGGCCTGGCGATGCCCGGCCGCCCCAACGGGTACCCGACGCGCGACGAGATCGTGGCCTATCTGCAGCGCTACGCCCGGGCGATGGACATCGACGTGGCGTACGGCGAGCCCGTGCGGCGCGTCACGCTGGCCGCAGCGCCGCGTACCGCGGCCCGATCCGCGTCCACGCACGCCGGCCATGGCGTCCCGGGGTTCGTCGTCGCCACGGTCACGGGTACGTGGCGGGCGCGGGCCGTCGTCGTGGCGGCGGGCGGGTGCCATCAGCCGATCGTGCCCGAGTTCGGGACGCAGCTGCCGCGCGACATCTTCCAGATCCACTCCGGCGAATACCGCAATCCCGGCCAAGTGCCTGGGCGGCGCGTGCTCGTCGTCGGGGCCGGGAACTCGGGCGCACAGATCAGCGTCGAGCTGGCCGACGCCGGCAAGGATGTGACGATCGCCGTCGGCGACCGGATGCGCTTCATGCCGCTGACCGTGCTCGGCCGCAGCATCTTCTGCTGGGGCGAGACGCTCGGCTACAACTACATCGGTCCCTCCAACCCGCTCGTGCGGTGGACGTTCGGCACCGGCGAGGTGATCATGGGTTACGCCCTGCGCGATGCCCTCCGGGATGGCCGCATCCGCTCTGTCGGCCGCGTGCTCGGCTTCGCCGCCCGCCACGGCTTCCTGGCCGCTGACGACGCCGGCGCCGCCGCGGCGATCGGCGGGTTCGAGGCCGTGGTGTGGTGCACCGGCTTCCGCCCGGACCACGGTTGGCTGGCGATCGACGGCGCGCTCCGGCCGGACGGACAGCTGCGGCAGGCCGGCGGCGTCGGCGAAGTCCCCGGGCTGTACGCGATCGGCCTGCCGTGGATGCGCAGCCGCGTCTCCGAGCTGATCGGCGGCGTCGGGCGGGACGCGGCGTGGGTGATGAAGCGCGTCGAGCGGCAGCTGGGCGAGAGCGCGGCGTCGGGTGGTGGCGGACGCGTGGTGGCGGTGGATGCGCTGCGCTAGTCCTCTGTCACTGCAGGGTCTGCTTATAACTCCCTCTGTCGGATATCCGAAGTGTGTCCAGTGACGGAGTACCAGCGCGGCTGCCGAGGGGTGAGACGGCCCGGCGGTCGGCGGCTCTCCTCGGGGACCGGTTGACCGCGACGATACGTGACGATACGCTCCGGCCCTCGGCCCGGTCCCGCTGGAGTAGCCCCATGTCGCCCCGCCGTCCGCTCGTTCGCCGCCAACTCGCTCGTATGACGTCCACGTCGGGGGTCGGCGCGAAGCTCGTCGCGTTGTCGCTCGTCGCACTGTCGCTCGTCGCTTCGTCACCCGTAGCGGGACGGCCGCTCGGCCAGGCGCCGACGCCAACCGCGCCGACGCCAAGAGGGCCGACGATCTACCTGCCCGTCCTCCAGCGCAGCTGGTCGATGGCGACGAGCACGCTCGGTGATCCCGGCGCGCCGGGCCTCGGCAACCCGGGCTATGACGTCGACAGCTATGACGTGCGCTTGGCGTTCAACATCGATCCGGGCACGGTCGGCCAGGGCGGGCAGCCGCCGCGCGTCGAGTACACCGCCGTCGCGTTCGTCTACGCGTACACCAACGTCGACCGCGTCGACCAGATCGCACTCGACTTCGTGCTGCCGTCCGGGCCGGTCGATGTGCTGCTCGACGACTCGCCGGTCCGATGGTGGGCCGGGGCGGGCAACAAGGTATGGGTCGCGTTGCCGCCGAACTGGGCGCGCGGAACGCGCTTCAACATCCGGTTCCAGTACAAGAGCAGCGCCGGGTTCTCGGTCCGGCGGGCCAGCCAGGACAACCCGGACACGCTTCAGATCTGGACGCCAGTCGGCAACGCCAGCAGCTGGTTCCCGGTGAACCACCACCCGCGCGATCGCGCCGAGTTCTCGTTCACGCTGACGGCGCCCGATCCGTACTTGGCGGTCGCCAACGGCCTTCGGGTGAACCACTTCCACGATTCCGGCGCCACGACATCCGTCTTTTTCACGAAGCGGCAGATGGCCACCGCGGACGCGATGGTGAACATCGGCCGCTACATCGTCGACGAGTCCGAGAGCGAGAGCGGCGTGCCGCTGATGAGCTACACGTTCCGGCCCGTCGACGAGGCGAAGCCGACGATTCAGGCGCTCACCCGCCAGCTCGAGTGGTTCGGCGATCGCCTGTTCGGCAATCCGTACGGCAACATGACGTTCGTCGAAACCGGCGCGACGGGCTCGGCGTCGCTGGCCGGGATGTTCGTCGTCGGGCGCAACCAGGTGAACGCGCGAACGGTCTACTGGGAGCGCAACGCCGCCCTCATCGCGCGGCAGTGGTTCGGCGGCGCCGTCGGCGTCCAGAAACGGGGCGACGACTGGCTGAACACCGGTCTGACGACATACCTCGGCTACCTGTACCAGGCGCGCGACCAAGGACCGGAGATCATCCGCGCCCGCCTTGCGGCCCTCGAGTCGGCCTACGCGTTCGGCGTCACGCGCGACATCGCTCTCTCGGACCTGCCGGGCGACGGCTCGGCGTCGACGCAGGCCGTCGCGGCGAACAAGGCGCCGTGGGCCTATCACAATGTGCGTTGGCGGCTCGGCGACGACGTGTTCTGGCAGGTGCTGCGCGATTACATCAAGACGACGCCGCAGCTGCTCGCTTCCCTGCCCGCGTTCGAAGCCGCCACGATCGACAACCTGCCGCCGAGCGAGCCGACGGCCTTCTTCCGTGCCGTGCTCGACATCCACTTCCGAGCGGCCAAGACGCCCCGTCTGAACCTCGCCTGGTCGCGCGCCGGCGGCGTGGTCCGGGCGCGTGCTTGCCAGCTCACCACCGAGCCAAACGGGATCGTGCTGCCGCTCCAGCTGTACGGCAGCACCGGCACGGCCCTCGGAACGCTGGTCATCGGCAAGGTAGACGAGGTCTTCGAGATTCCGTACGACGGGACGCTGAGCGCGATGACACCCGACCCCGATCAGATCGCCCTCGCCGATATCATCGTTCACTCGATGGGGGAGGCGCCGCTGCCCGAGTGCGCCGCGCTGCCGCAGCCGGCGATCGCGACGGGCGGGGCGGCGGCGATGGGGATGCCCGGGGCGGAGATCGTCACAAAACACGCCCGGATCGACGGCGGCGACGGCGACGTGGACATGGATTTGGACGCGACCGAAGGCGGCGAAGCCGAGGACGGGACCGGCGTCGAGGGCACCCACCGTCGGTCGCACGCCCTTCGTCACCTCCCGCCGCCGCTGCGCGCCGTCGTGCCCGCGGGCGCCGAAGCGCACCCGGACGCCGTCGTCCCCGGCGAGCCGTCGATCGGCGATCCGTACATCTCATACCTCGGGAACACCGGTTACGATGTGATCACCTACACCGTCAAGGCCCGGATCGACCCGGTGGCGGGACGGGTCGACGCCGACACGACGGTTCAGGCGCGGAGCGTGATCAGCGGCCTGAGCCGGATCAGCCTCGACTTCATCCGCATGAGCGCGGACGGCAAGGACGGCTTGGCGATCACGACCGTCGAGGTCGACGGCCAGGCGGCGGCGTACGAGCGGCCGGCGGACGTCGACAAGCTCTGGCTGGACCTTCCGCAACCACTGGCCGACGGCCAAGCCTTCACGATGCGCTTCGTCTACGGCGGCGAGCCGCGTGAGGGCGGGACGGACATCTTCAGCGGCGGCCTGATGCCGCACAGCCAGCAGACGATGTATGCGATCTCCGAGCCCAACGGCACACGCAACTGGATCCCCTGCAACGACCACCCGCGCGACAAGGCGTTGTTCCGCTTCGAGATCACCGCGCCGGCGCCCTTCCGCTCCGCCGCCAATGGCGTCCTCGTCGAGGAGCGCGTCGGCGAGACGGAATCGACGGCCGTCTTCGAGATGCGCCAGCCGATGAGCACCTACCTGGCCGGTGCCGCCGTCGGCCGCTATCGAACGGCCGACCAGGCCGGGCCGGACGGCGTGACGATCCGCCACTACTTCCTCAACGATCCGGCCGTCGGGATGCGTGTCGTCGACGTCACGCCCGACATCCTGAGCGTTTTCGGCCGCCTCGTGGCGCCGTATGCGTTCGACAGCTATGGCCACTTCGCGGCGCCCGACTTCGGCGGCGGGATGGAGAACCAGTCGATGACGGCGATCGGCGCCAACGTCTTCACGACGCGCGCACCGCGCAGCTCCCACAGCCTGATCGCCCACGAGGCCGCCCATCAGTGGTTCGGCGACGCGATCAGCCCGTACTCATGGGCCGACATCTGGCTGAACGAGGGCTTCGCGACGTACTTCGCCGAACTCTGGCGCGCGGACCGCGTCGGCCCGGAGCCGCTTGGGTGGCGGATGGAGGGCCTGCGCTACACGATTCTGAACGGCGGCGCGAACGCGCCCGTCAGCCAGCCGATCCCTGCCGACATGTTCGGCACGAACACGTACGAGAAGGGCGGCTGGGTGCTCCACATGCTGCGCGCCCAGCTCGGCGAGGAGGCCTTCTGGAAGGGCCTGCGGGCGTACTACGCGGCGTTCGAGTACGGCAACGCCAAGACGGACGACCTCGAGGCGGCGCTGGCGGCCGAGGCGGCCGGGACGGGCGTGGACGTTGGAGCGGCGTTCGACCAGTGGGTCCATCGGGCGGGCCAGCCGGTGGTGTACGCCGGCTGGACGCAGGGGGCGGACGACGTCGTGCGCGTGCGGCTGTGCCAAAGCGAACCGGCGTTCGACCTCCCGATCACCGTCGCGGCCCATCAGAAGTTCGGGGCACTTCGGGCATCGGGCCGTCTCACCGGCGCCCAGTCGGACCTCGAAGTGTCGACGACGGAGTTCCCGTTCAAGGACGTCACGGGCGTCACCGTCGACCCCGACGTCGAGCTGCTGGCCGACATCCGCGTCGTCCGGCTGGCCAACCTCGACGCGACCACGACGTGCGACGCGATCGCGGCGGCGTGGGCGGCGGGGGGGACGCCCTGACGATCCGCCGGCCGGGCTCGTCCGGCCGCTGCGCGCAACGGGCGCAGCTTGACGACGCTCGCGCCCATCGCCTAGTCTTGCCCCAGCGAATGCAACCCAGACTTCGGAGCCTACATCATGACCACGGTTCGCTCGCCTCTCGCCGCGCCCGCCCTCCGCCGCCTCGCCGCGATCGTCGCCGGCGCCGTCGTCGCCGGCTCGGCCGTCGCCTCGGCCCGCCCCGCCGCCCAGGCCCCGACGCCGCCGGCCGGCCCCCGCTCGCTGGCCTACCTGCCGATGCTCCAGCGGGCGTGGTTCGCCGCCGATGAGCCGGGATACGACGTCGAGAGCTACGACATCCGGTTGAAGGTCCAGATGGTGACCTTCCCGGGCGAGAACCAGAAGGAAACGATGGGGGTCTCCGGCGGGGTCACGATCCGGGGCCGCACGACGGTCGACGGCCTGTCGGAGATTGACCTCCTGTTCTTCCGCCTGAACGACGAACCCGTCCAGGTCCGCCTCGACGGCGCACCGGCCCGCTGGGGATCGAACGCGGACAAGGATCGGCTCTGGGTCGCGCTCCCGCGGGCCACGCCACGCGGCACGCCCTTCGAGCTCAAGATCTCGTACGAACACGGCAGTGGCTTCAACTGGCGACACACCCAGCCGGACGGAAAAGTGATCGTCCACGCCTGGGCGGGCGCCGGGCCAGGTGGTTGGTACCCGGGCAGCCCGGATGCGGACGACCGGGTGCGCTTCCGGCTGAGCGTCACCGTGCCAGAGCCGATCACCGTCGTCGTGAACGCGGAGCGCGAGCGCGAGGACCGGACGGAGGGCCAGGTGACCTCGATCTGGCGCGCGGACTCGATCCTGCCGGACGATCTCAAGGTGCACTTCGGCCGCTTCAGCGTCGTCGAGCGGCTCAGCGCGGCGGGCATCCCGCTCACGTTGTACAGCCCACGGCCGTCCGAGCAGAGCGGGCCCGTCCTCGACGCCGTCGTTCGCCAGTTCGACTGGCTCGCGATACGGCTGGGCACGCCATACCCGAAGCTGCGGATTATCGACGGCGGCACCGAGGATCCGCAGAAGTACTACTCCGGCCCGCAGAGTTCGGAGGCGTTGCCGGGGATGTTCGTCCTCGGCTCCGCGGACGCGAAGGACGGCGTGCGGTACGTCGACCGGAGCGCCGTGGTCCGGCTGGCCGGCTTGTGGTTCCCGGTCGCGTACGATGACACGTACTGGTTCCACCACGGCCTGAACGACTACCTCGGCCTCCTATACGGCGCACGCGACCAAGGCCCCGAGCCCGTGCGCGCCAGGCTGACGGCGTTCGAGCGCGACTACATCCAGTGGGTCACCGCGGACGCCCCGCTCGCGACGCTGCAGGGAGTCTACGAGGACCGTAACCTGGGAAGCGTCGCGAACTACAAGCCGCCGTTCGGCGTTCACACCGTCCGCCTCGCCCTTGGCGATGCGCTCTTCTGGACGGCGCTTCGGCGCTATCACGCCGGCCTCCGGCCAGGCGAGCTGTCGCTCGCGGCATTCGAGGCGGCGGCGATAGAGGCCGCCGGGCCGAACGGGGCGGCGATGCGCGCCCGGCTGGACGTCGACTTCCACCAGGCTGCCGTGCCGCGCATGCACCTGGCGTGGTCGCGCGCCGACGGCAAGGTCCGCGTCCGGATCTGCCAGTGGACGGCCCAGCCCGTGTCCTTCGCGCTGCCGATCGCGCTCCACGGCAGCGCCGGCGTCGTCGCATCGACCCTAGCGATCCACGCTTCCGATCAGCTCGCCGAGCTGCCGTACGCCGGGATCCTCGAGGCCGTCACGCCCGATCCGGAGCAGGCGATCCTGGCCGACGTCGTCGTCCGGCCAATGTGGGACGCGGCGCTCCCGGTGTGCGCCGACCTGCCGCCGCCTGCGTTCCCTTCGGCCGACGGCCGTGCGCCGGCGGGTGGGGAGGACATCGCCCAAACCGAACCCCAGATCCCGGACGAATCGCCCAGCCGCACGGCGGACCCGGCGGCGGGCGGGACGATCGACGCGGTTGGCGAGCCCTCCATCGGCGACCCGTTCGAGCCGACACTCGGCAACACGGGCTACGACGTGATCACGTACACCGTCCAGGCCCGCATCGACCCGGTGGCCAAGCGAGTCGAGGCGGACACGACGATCGCGGCGCGCTCTGTCGTCACCGACCTGACCCGGCTCAGCCTGGACTTCCTGCGCGTCGTCGGCAGCGCCGGCCTCACGCTCTCGGCGGTCGAGGTGGACGGTGTGGCCGCGACGTACGAGCAGCCCGCGAACGCGGAGAAGCTCTGGGTCGACCTGCCGCGCCCGATGGCCGCCGGCGAGCCGTTCACGATGCGCTTCGCCTACGCCGGCACGCCGCGCGTCGTGCGCGGCGGGCTGCGGCCGGGCGGCCGGCAGACGATGCGGTCGGCCGGGATACCAACGGGTACCGGCAACTGGATCCCCGTGAACGACCACCCGCTGGACAAGGCGGCCTGGCGGTTCGAGCTCACCGCCCCGCACCCGTTCCGGGCCGTCGCCGGCGGCGTCCTCGTCGAGGAGCGCGCCGGCGATGCGGCATCGACCTTCGTCTACGAGATGCGCCAGCCGATGGCGCCGTTCGGCGTCGCGGTCAGCGTAGGTCCGTTCACGATTGTCGAGCACGCCACGCCGGGCGGGCTGCCGATCCGCTTCCACGTACTGGACGACCCAGCGACGACGCTGCGCGCCGCCTGGAGGACATCGGACTTCGTCGCCGCGTTCAGCCGGCGGATCGCGCCCTATCCGTTCGAGAGCCTCGACCTCTTCGTCGCCACGGGGGTGTCCGGCGGTGGGTCGTATCAGGCGGCGATCACAATGGACGACCAACGCCTCCTGACGGAGAACCCGCGCATGTTCGAACCACGGATCGCGAACACCACATCCTTCCAGTGGTTCGGCGCGTCCGTCAGCCCGCGTTCGTGGTCCGACAGCTGGTTGATCGCGGGCATGCTGACGTTCCTCCAGCAGGTCGGGGTCGACGACGGCGCCGGGATCGAGCCGAGCGCGTGGCGGATGGAGGCCGTCCGCGAACTCGTCCTGCGGTACGGCGAGGGCACACCGCTCAACCCCCCCGTCCGCGCGTTCGACTGGAACGCGTACTACAAGGGCTCGCTCGTCCTACATATGCTCCGCGTCCGCCTCGGCGAGACCGCGTTCTGGCAAGGGATGCGCGCCTACTACGCCGCCCACCGCTACGCGACGGCCTCGACGGACGACTTCGAAGCGGCGATGACGGCCGCTGCGGCCGGCACGGGCGTCGACGTCGCGGCGCTGTTCGACAGCTTCGTCCACCGTGCCGGCGAGCCGCTCATCCACGCCGGCTGGCGGCCGGCCGGCGACGGCACCGTCCGCGTGCAGTTCTGCCAGGGCGGCGAGCCGTTCGACCTGGCCATCGTCGCCGCGGCGCACGGCGGCGGCCGGACCGCGCGCGCCGGGACGCGGCTCGCGGGAGCGGAGGGAACGCTGGACATTGCCGCGCCGTTCGCCGTGGAGGGCGTGACGATCGACCCGGACTTTACGCTGCCGGCCGAAATCCGGGTCGTCCGCCTCGCCGACGGCGCGGCGACGACGTGTGACGCGGTGGCGGCGGCGTGGGCGGCGGGCGGAACGGCACCGTGACGGTGTGACGGGGCGGGACCGTCGCCCGATCACGCCCGCACGCGCTGCAGATGCCGGGCGATCGCACGACGTTCCACCGAAACATCGTCCCATTCGGCCCTATCCCATTCGGCCATAACGGTCGACCGTACGTGCACGTCCTGTCAGGCAGCGCAGCACCGCGCGCCTGGGACAGGGACGGGCGCCTCGTGGCATCAAGGCTCGGCATCGCGACCGCGCGCATCATGGGCGGCACGGCAGTCGCCGTGGCCGTTGTGTCGTCGTGCCTGTCGGGCGGGCCCGGACGCGCCGCCCCGCTGGCACCCATCCAACGCTTCGCCGCCGAGTGCCTCGACGAGCACCCGTTCTTCGTCACGTCGCTCCTCCTCGGCCCCGGTGCCGAATCGTCCGCCGCGCTGATCGCCTTCCGGTGGTCGCAGTCCGGCGGCGAACGGTACACGCTGGCGCGCCAGGAGGACATGGGCGCCGTCTACGGCCTGGCCGTGGACGACGCGCGCAACCAGGTGTATGCGGGCGCCTTCGTCAAGCGCGGCGCGCCGCTCGGGCCGGGCGGGCCGGGGGCGATCTATCGGCTTGATCTGGCGACCGACATCGTGATCCGCTGGGCGACGGTGCCGAGCGCGGGCGCCGATCCGCACGATCGACCGCACTTCTACCCCGACGTGGCGGCCGGCAACGCCGTCGGCCGCGTCGGCCTCGGCGACCTCGACCTCGACCCCGTCGACGGCTACCTCTTCGCGGTGAACCTGGCGGACCGGCGGATCTACCGCTACCTCCTCGGCGACCGCGCCGTCCTCGACGGCACGTTCGCCAACGGCGCCGCGTCGCTCTCCTGGGCCGCCGACGCGCGGCCGTTCGGCCTCAAGGTGCGCGGCAACGACGTCTTCCACGGCGTCGTCGACGTCGGCGGGACGAGCGACCCGACGGGGCAGGGGCGGCCGATGGCCCACGTCTTTCGGTCGAGCGATGTCGGCACACGGATGGGCGCCGTGCTGTCGATGCCGCTGGACTACGACCGCGGCTGGGCGCGCGTGGCGGTGCCGGCGCGTTGGCAGCGATGGCGGAGCGGCCACGACACGCTCGATCCCGACCGCATCGACGCGATCTGGCCGCAGCCGATCCTCAGCGACATCGAGTTCAGCGACGGCGGCGACATGATCCTCGGCTTCCGCGACCGCTTCGGCGACCAGACCCTCCACCCGCCGGCCCATCCCATCCCGACGCCCGAGCTGCCGGGCCTGCCCGCCGGCGACATCGTCCGTGCCCGTCCCGACGCCGCCGGTTGGGCGGCGACGCCGGCCCCCGAGTTCTTCACCGGCGACGCCGGCCCCGGCTTCGTCTCCAACCACCTCGGCGAGATCGTCTTCGGCGGCCTGGCGCGGCCGGTCGTGCGCGACTGGACGGTCTCGAGCGCGATGGTGCCGCTGTCGGCCGCATCCGGCGGCGCCGTCTGGCACGACAACGCGACGGGCGAGGGCCTCGCCCGCCTCGAACTGTACGACGGCCGCGGCGCGCGCACGTTCAGCGAGGACAACGGCCTCGGCGACGTCGAGCGCCTGTGCGGCCGCCTGTCGGAGCCGCCGCCTCCCCCACCGCGCACGCCGTTCCCGACGTCGACGCCGCGACCGACGGTCACGCCGTCCGCGACGCGCACGCCGACATCGTCGCCCACGCCGACGACCACCCCGTCGTCGACCGCGACGGCGACCGTCACGCCGTCGAGCACCCCGACGCAGACCGCGACGTCTTCGCCGAGTCCGACCGCGACGCGCACCGCAACCCCGTCGCCGACATCCACCGCGACTGCATCGCGCACCGCGACGCCCTCGCCCAGCCCAACGCCGGCGATCTTCGCGATCTACCTGCCGCTCACGAACCGCAGCCAGTGCGCCAAGGAGCAGCGCTTCGCCGACATCGTCCTCGTCCTCGACCGCTCGACGTCCATGCAGCGGACGATCGGCGCGGGCACACAGACGAAGGACGAAGCGGCCTTCGCGGCGGCGCGCGCGTTCCTCGGCCGCCTGACGCTGACCGGCGATCGCCGCCGGCGGGGCGACCAAGTGGCGATCGTCGGGTTCAACCGCACGGGCTGGATCGAGCAGGCATTGACCGTCGACCGCGGCGCGGCGCTGGGCGGCCTCGACCGCCTGGCGGCCAAGTCGGGCGAGGGGACGCGCATCGATCTGGCGTTCACCTTCGGGCAGCGGGCACTCCAGAGCGCGTCGCGCCGCAGCACGAACACGCCCGTCGTCATCGTCCTCACGGACGGCCTCCCGAACGGCGTCCCGACGCCCATCCCGTCCGGCCGCCAGGAGGACACGGTCCTGGCCGCCGCCCGCGCCGCCGCCGCCCGCGGCACGACGCTCTTCACGATCGGCCTCGGCCGGTCGAGCGACATCGATGCCGTGTTGCTCGCGGCTGCGGCCGGCGATGCCAGGCGCTTCTTCGCCGCACCGTCGACGGACGACCTCGGTCGGATCTACGCCGCGATCGCGACGGTGATCACGACGTGCCGATGAGCAAGCGGCGACGCGAACCGTCCGCGCGCCTCCCGCTTACAGCCACTTCATCCGCCGGAACAGCGCCACCAACCCGATCGCGATGGCCACCATCAGGCCGAGCGCCCATGCGTAGCCGTACGTCCAACGCAGCTCGGGCATGTGTTCGAAGTTCATGCCGTAGATCCCGGCGATGAGCGTCACGCTCATGAGGACGATCGACCCGACCGTCAACACCTTGACGACCTGGTTGAGCCGGTTCGATTGCATCGACAGGAAGCTGTCCAGCACGCCCGTGAGCAGATCGCGGTCGATGTCGACGGACTCGATGTGGCGGATGACGTGCTCGTAGACGTCGCGGAAGTAGACCAGGTCGGCGCTGTCGAAGACAGGCACGTCGCGCCGGAGCAGCGTGTTGAGGATGTCGCGCATCGGCGCCAGAGCACGGCGGATGCGCAGCGAGTCCTTCTTGAGGCGGAAGATCTCGCGGATCAGACCCTCGTCGAAATCCTCGAAGATCGCGTCCTCCAGCCGTTGCAGCTGGTCAGCGATCCGGTCGAGGACCGGGAAGTAGTCGTCGATGACGGTATCGAGGAGGGCGTGGAGGAGCGCTCCGGTCGTGTCGCCGAGCGGCCCGTCGGGCGCGCGCCAGCGCCGCACGGTGTCCTCGATGTCCGCGAGGACGCCGCGGTGCAGAGTGACGATGTAGTTCCGGCCGACGAAGATCGACAGCGGCTGCAGCGACGTGCGCCGGCGCTCGGCATCCCAGTGGGCGGTGTAGACGATGAGGAAGTAGTGATCGCCGCACAGTTTCGGCGTCCCGTCGTCGTCGAGGTCGGTACTCTTCGCGCCGGCGTCACCGTCGATCAACGACATGTTGCGGCCGAAGATGTCGACCTTGGCCGGGTGCCGCACGTGCAGCGCGTCCTCGAGGGCCAGCGGGTGGAAGCCGAAGACCTCGCGGAGGATCGCGATGTCCTCGGCATTCGGATCGCGGCGGATGTCGAGCCACGTCGTCCGCGTCAGGTCGCGCAGGTCGGTTGCGATCCCGGCAATGTCCGGGTTGTCCTCGAACTCGCCGTTGTGGCTCACGTACAGGCGGCGCATGGAGGTCTCCGGGGGGTCTTGTTCAGCGGGGGAACGGCACGGCGCCGCCGTGCCCCTACGGGTTGCGGTCGGACGGCGCGCGCTGGTCGCGGTGGGGCGTGGCAGGCGTCGCCGTGGGCGTCGCGGTCGACATGTCCGTGGACGTGGGCTCGGGCGTCGCAGCTACGATGTCCGTCGCCGTCGCCGTCGGCGTGAGCTCCGGCGACGGCGTCGACCCGACCTCGGGCGTCGACGTCGGATCCGGTTCCACCGGCGTCGCCGTCGGCGTGGACTCCGCCGTGGGCGAGGTGGGTGACGTGGGCGTCGTGGCTGACGTCGATGACGGTATGGGCGTCAGTTCCTCCGTCGGTTCCTCCGTCGGTTCCTCCGTCGGCTCGACCGGCGGCGGCGCGTCCCTATCGGCCAGCCGGTGGAGCATGGGCAGCCAGAGCGACCACGGCACGCGGCCGCTGCGGCTGACGGTGCGGCCGCCGGCGATCACGCGCAGTTCGAACAGTTGGCGAGCGACGACCTCGGGCGGTGTCCGGAGCACGAACCGCAGCGTCCCGAAGTCGGCCGAGAGCGCCTCGGTCAGCACGGCGCGGCCGTTCGGGAAGACGAGACCGCCGGTGAGCGTGGCGGTGAGCACCGTCGGGGCCGGTTGGTTGCCGTAGCGCACGTGCACGGTGCGGGCGCGGTCGGGCGCACCGGCGTAGAACGTCACCCCGGCGGGCCAGTCGATCGTCAGCCACGGCTGGGACGGCGTCGGCGTCGGCGTGCGGGTGGCGGTGGGGGTGCGCGTGATCGTCGGTGACGGCGTGCGCGTCGGGGGCCGGATGCCCCAGCGGACGACGACGCCGCCCGTCCCGACCGCCCAGCCGTCGTCCGGGCCGGCGAACGATACCGCGGTCAGGCTGCGCCCCGTGTCGGCCGGCACCTTGACCCAGCTCGCCCCGCCGTCCACGGATCGGACGATGTAGCCCTCGTCGCCGACGGCCCAGGCATGTGCGCCGTCGGCGAACACCATGTCGTTCAGCGTCTTCTCGGGTCGCGCCAGTCGTGGCGCCCACGTGCGGCCGCCGTCCCACGTGTGCAGGATGACGTTGCCGCATGCGAAGCCGGTCGTCGCGTCGAGGAATCGCACCGCCAAGAGGCGTGCATCGCCCGGTCGCGGGAGTCGGCGCCACGAAGCGCCGCCGTCCTCGGTGGACAGCACGAGTCCGTCGCTGCCCGTCGCCCAGCCGCGCTGCGCGTCGACGAAGCTCAGACCGAACAGCCCGAGGCCGCCGCCGACATCGGACCGGCGCCAACTCGCCCCGCCATCCGTCGTGCGCAGGATGCCGCCGTTGCGCGTCGTGATCCAGCCGCGCTGCGCGTCGATGAAGTAGACGTCCGTCAGCCCCTGGCTCGTGTCGACGTCCAGCGCGGCCCAATTCGCGCCGCCGTTGTCCGTCCGGATCGCCGTGCCGTTCAGCCCGACGGCCACGGCGGTCTGCGCGTCGATCGCCGTCATGGCCTGCAGCTTCCAGCGCACGGGGCACCCTTGCTGCCGCCAGCTCGTCCCGCCGTCCTCCGAGCGTTGGATCGCGCAGTCCTCTTCGCCCTCGCCGCCCACCGCCCAGACGATGCCGCTGCCCAGCGCGGCGACGTCGCGCAGCGTCTGATCCGTCGCGCCGTCCTGCTCGAACCATACCCGGTCCTGGGCCGGCGCGGCCGCGACCGAGTCAAGCCGCGCCGGCTCGACGAACGGCCCGCCGGTGATCGCCCGGCCGGCGACGAGCGCCGCCGCTGCGCCGCCGACGAGCCAGCGGCCCGTCGATCGGCCGATTCGGCCAACAGCCCGGTGCATCGCCCCTCCTCGCCGAACAAGACGCGCCCGAGGCGATCCGTGCCCATCGGCCCCACCGGCCCTTGGGAACGCAAAGCGGCGCCCGGCCATTGTACCGGGCGCCGCACGGAGAGCGAAAGCGCCTTGCGGCGGCCACGACGTCAGGGGTGCCGCCGCACCGCCGTCCAGAGGAGGTAGGTGCCGAGGCAGACGAGGGAGGCGGCGATGACGACGGCGGCGCTGGCGAACGTCGGGAGGGCGGCGGCGGTGAGTGCCAGAGGCTCGAGGCCGAGGGTCGTGGCGAGGCCCCAGGCACCGAACGCCAACACGCCGAAACCAGCCAGCTGCCGCAGCCGCCCCCGCCGCGCCGTGCGCTCGCGAGCCGCCGCCTGGGGTCCCGCGGCGCCGATGACGGCGCGGGCGCCGGCCACCTGCCCCTCGAGCCGGTCGCGGATCTGTCGGTGCAGCCGCTCCTCGTCGGACTCGATGTGCGGTTCGTCCGGTGTGGGTGTTGCTGTCGCGGTGGACAACGCGGGCGACGTCGCCGCAGCGGATGTCGCGGACGACACCGTCGCCGCCGGCTGAACGTCACCGGCCGCAAGCGGCGATGGGGCGGCCGGCGCGGCAGCGGTCGGCGATGTGCCGCCGGGGCGCGCTTCCGACCGCCGCTGCGTCGCGCGGTAGTTCGCGTGGCCCGTGACGAATGCAGCCCGTGCGGCCAGCACGGCGGCGCGCGCGACGTTGACGGCGACGGCGGCGGTGGCATCGAGGAGCTTGAGGAGCACGTCACCGAGCTCGTCGGCGGTTGGCGAGGGGGATCGAGGGGCGGGCGAGGTCGGGGACGTCGCACCGGTCGGCATCGATGGACCCGCAGCGACCGCTGATGGCGAAGGCGTGACATGGGCAGCAGGGGCGGCATGGGCCGCGTGCTTGGCGGTGTGGGTCGAGGTGTGCCGTGGCCGTCCGCGGCGCTCAGCCTCGGCCCGCCGCTCCTCACGGCTGGCGTCCGGCAGGACGATCATGAGCGCGATGTAGGCCAGGAATGCGGTGCCGGTATCGCCAAACACGGCCCACGCCAACCAGACCAGCCGGATGAGCACTGGATCGACGCCCAGCCAGCGGGCAATGCCGGCGCACACGCCGGCCCAGACGCGATCGCCGGGATGTTTCGTCAAGCGAGAGTGCGTCATGCGCAATCGACCTCCAACATCGAAAACAGCGGAACGGAATCAAACCGTGTCCGACCTCGACACTATAATCCGCCGCGGTGGGTACCCACAGCTTACGGCAGCGCGACGGGTCGGGTTGCGCCAGACGATGATGGGTGACGCTGGATGATCCTCAGTTGGTCCGCCGTGGTCGATGCCTTCGGCCGCCTGCCGCCGTGGCTGCGGCTGTCGGCGATGATCGTGTCCCCGTTCGTCGTCGCCTGGATCGTGGCGCGGTCGGCGGCGCCTCTCTCGCGGCGCATCGTGCGGCTGGCGGGGTGGGCCCGTCGTGCGCCCGGACGTCCGGCGCGGCGCGCCACGATCGAGGGGCTCGTGCGCGACCTCATCCGCGTCACGGCTTTCACTGCCGCCGCGATGGTCGCGCTGGCCCAGTCCGACCTCGTCGATGCGCGGACGCTCGTGTGGGGCATCGGCCTGCTGTCGGCCGGCATCGGCCTCGGCGCCCGGCCCGTGATCAGCGACTACTTCATCGGCCTGACGTTCATCTTCGGCGACCGCTTTACGGTCGGCGAGAAGGTCAGCCTGCTCGGGGCGGCGCCCGGCGAGGTCGAGGGGATCGTCGAGCGGGTGAACCTGTCGACGCTGCACCTGCGTGCGCCGTCGGGCGAGCTGCTGGTCGTGCCGAACGGTGAGGTCAGGGTCGTACGCAACTTCAGCCGCGGACTGTTCTCATCGGCCTCGGTGCGGATCCGGGTCAAGGCGGCGGACCTCGGCCGGACGCTGCTGGCACTCGAGGCGATGCGCGGCGAGGCGATGTCGGCGCTGCCGGATCTGATCGAGCCGTGGCAGGTGATCAGCGAGGACGGGCTGATCGGCCACGAGACCCAACTGCTCGTGGTCGCCAAGGCCCGCTTCGGGGCGGCGGCAGGCGTGCGGCCGCGGCTGTTGGCGTTTCTCCACGAGCGGCTGGCGGATGCGGATGTGACGTTGGCGGACTGATGCGGCGCGTACCTTGATCGGACCCTGTGGATCGTCGCGCTGCGGGCGCGGGGCCGCACCGCCGTGCGCCCGTGCCGTCGGTCACCGTTTGGCGACTTCGGCCACCGCCGCCACCCGCGGCATCGACGGGGCCATCGATGTCGTTTCGCCCAGGATGCCCGCGACGACGGCGCGCGCGCTGTAGCCCGTGTCGCTGTCGGACATGTAGTTCAGAACGCACGCGATGTCGTTGCCGAGCGTGACGATGGGCAGCTCGTGATAGCCGTCCTTGCGTGTCTGGCCGCCGCCGACCGTGGCCATCAGGTGATTGCAGAGACAGAGCCGGCCTTCGGTCTGCGCTTCATCGCCGCCCTTGCGGACGTAGTCGGCCACCGGCTCCGCCGAGCAGCGGTACCCGACCTGGCCGTCGTCGCGGCGATAGATGCGGCGGAGGAACCCCATGTCGCACAGGCGGGGCCGGGCGGCGTACACCTCGGGCTCGGCCACCGTGCCCTCGACGGTCGCCACCTTGAACGGGAAGCCTGTGGGCGAACCGAAGGCGCTCGTGCGCACCGGCGCCTCACCGGCCAGCGCCATCTCGCGCAGCTTCTGCTTGAGGTCGGGGCGCATGCCGGACTCGTCGCACAGCGCGAAGGCGGTGCCGACCTGGACGCCGACGGCGCCGCGTTCGCGCGCGCTGACGAGCCCCTCGCGGCTGCCGAATCCGCCGGCCAGCCAGTACGGCTTGCCGAAGGAGGCCAACTTCTCGAGGTCGGGCTCGTCGCGCTCGCCGTAGATCGGCTCGCCGGTCTCGTCCACCTTCAGCTGGCCGCGCGGCGGCGCATTGTGGCCGCCGGCGATCGGGAACTCGACGACCCAGCCGTCGATCACGCCCTCGGCCCGCTTGAGCAGCGCCTGGGCGACGACCTCGGTGCTGATGATCGCCAGGAAGTGCGGCCGCTTGAGTCCGCCGAGGCGTTCGGCCAAGCCGGGGAACACGGCGGTCGGATCGAACGTGATGCCGTAATCCTCGCCGGGCAAGGCGCCCTGGACGTCGACGCGGTAGCGGACGGGGCTGTGGGTGGCCAGGCGGTCGAGGATGCCGGGGATCTGACCGGGCAGGCCGGCGCCCATGAGGACGTAGTCGACGCCGGCCAGCATCGCGCCGTACAACGTGGCGCAGTGCGGGAGCTGGATCTTCTCGAGCAGGTTGACGCCGACGAGCCCGTCGTGGCCTTCCTTGGCCAGCCAGACCTCGACGAACCCGGCTGCCGCGGTCACACCGTCCAGCCAGGGCGACGGCTTCAGGCTGTACGGAACGATCGTCTTGTACGACATGCCCTCGGGGCGGCCCTCCGGCAAGTAGTACTTGGCGAGGATCTGCTCGACGAGCGCCGCGTCCGGAAAGTGCGCCAGCGCGCGCCGGGTGTCGCCGTCCGGATCACCGTCCATCAAGCGCCGGATCATGACCGGTGCGATCCCGGTGCCGGACACGACACCGAGCTGACCGGCCATGGCGACAGTTCGCGCCAAGCGCCAGTCGGAGATGGCGACCCCCATGCCGCCTTGGATGATCGTTGGCCACGCCATGTCAGTCCCCTGCCTGTGGCCGATGGTCGGCCGGTTCGTGCTCCCCCCGCGGCAGACCGGCCGCAGGGCAATCGTTGTCGGATCAGAACGCCACGTCAAGTCGCCGCGGGCGCCCCTCTGAACGCTGCGCGCAGCAACGGCGGCGTCACGACCGTCGTCACCACGACCATTAACACGGCCACGGCGAATTCGTTCTGGCTGACGACGCCCTGCGCCAGCCCGACTCCGGCGATGATCAACCCGACCTCGCCACGGCTGACCATGCCTGCACCCACCCGCACGCTCGATCGCCAGCCGAAGCCGGAGATGCGCGCTCCCAACGCTGCGCCGGCGAACTTCGTCACGACGGCGACGACGACCACTGCGACCGCAAGCCCCAGCGCGCCGCCCAACGCGGCACGCGCGTCGGCCCGCAGTCCGATATCGACGAGGAAGATCGGCAGGAACAGACCATAGACGGCGATCTTGACCCGCGACTCGATCTCGTGCCCCATCTCGGTGCGGCCGAGGAACACGCCGGCGATGAACGCGCCGGTGATGGCCGCCACCCCACCGAGCGCCTCGGCCAGCCAGCCGAACGCGAACGTCATGACCAGCGCGCCCGCCAGCAGACCCTCGCTGACCGGCTGTCGCGCGAAGCGGCGCACCAAGCGCCGAGCCGGACGGCCGACGGCGACGGCCACGATGAAGAACAATAGCATGCGCAGGATCAGGCCGAGGACCGAGCTGTCGTTCCCGCCGGTGCCGAGCACGCCGACGACGATGCTGAGCAACAGGATGCCGAGGACGTCGTCGATGACGGCCGCCCCGAGGATCGCGCGGCCTTCGTCGCTGTCGAGCGCGTCAAGCTCGACGAGCGTCTGGGCGCTGATCGAGACGCTTGTGGCACACAGGATCGTCCCCAGGAAGAGTGCCGGACCGAGTTCGAGGCCGAACGCGGTGCCCACCGCCCAGCCGCCGGCGAACGGCAGCAGCGCGCCGCCGACCGCAGCGCCGGTTGCCGGCAGGCCGACCCGCTTCATCTCGGCCGGGTCGGTCTCGAGGCCCGCCAAGAACATCAGCAGGACGACGCCCAGCTCCGCCAACAGGTGGACGCCTTCGACCACGACCTCACCGTGGCTGAAGATCGGGCGGCCGGCGACGGCGCGGTGCATGAGGTCGAGGCCGGTCGGGCCGAGGAGCAAGCCGAAGAGGATCTCGCCGAGCACGGCCGGTTGACCAAGTCGAATGCTGAGCGCCCCGCCGAGCTTGGCGCCCAGGATGATGACGGCCAACACGGCGAGCAGCTCGGCGGCCGGCGTCACAACACGCCTCCGGCCTCGGCGACATCCAACACCGCGTACAGACCGCCGCCTGACCGATCGACCTCGGGCAGGTGTTCGTGCATGAGCTCGAGCAGCCGCGCCAACCGCTCGCTCGGCACGATCGAGAACAGCGTCGTGTGCTTTGCGAAGCGTGACTCGAACGCGGTGCCGAAACCGAACTTGAACTCCTCGGCGGTGCGCTCGGGCTTCCGCCCGATGCCGGACGACGGGAAGAACGTGACGCCGGCCACCCCTTCCTTGGCCACGGCACGCACGAAGCGATCGAGCGCTTCCTGGTCCTGGTGGACGATGAACACGAGCTTCACGGGGGTGCCTCCGATCACGGACACGTCGATGCGTGCGGACGGCGCAGTCGATGCGGCTGGAATGCCCACAGGGTTGCCGAAGGGGTTCGAACGGATCGTCGTCCGGATGACGGGCTACGCCAGCGTCACGATGCGCTCGAAGAACGCCAAACCGTGCGGCCGCTCATCCACCGGCCGGCGGCGCCAGTCCGGGTGGTGGAAGCGGCGCACGAACCGTTCGGGGTGCGGCATGAGGCCGAAGATCCGGCCCGATGGATCGGACAGGCCGGCGATCGCGCCGAGCGCGCCGTTCGGGTTCGCCGGGTACGCCGCGGTCGGCCGGCCATCGCGGTCGGCGTAGCGGAGGACGACCTGGTGGTCGGCCTCGATCCGGGCGAGCACGGCATCGTCGGCGAAGAAGCGCCCTTCCGCGTGGGCCAGGGGCAGCTGGAGGTGCGGCGGCAGGGCGTCGGCCAACGGCGAGACGGTTGCCGCCTCGACAACGAGATCGACCCAGCGGCATTCGAAGCGGCCGACGGCGTTCTGGGCCAGCGTGGCCGACATGACGCCGGGCTGGTTGAACGGCAGGAGACCGGTGCGCACGAGCACTTGGAAGCCATTGCAGATGCCGATGATCGGCTTGGCGGCCGCGGCGAACTCGGCCATGTCGTCGGCCAGGCGCTGCATGAGCTCGACGGCCATCACCTTGCCTGCCGCGACGTCGTCACCGTACGAGAAGCCGCCCGGCGCGACGAGGACGTCATAGTCCGCCAAGCGGCGCTCGCCGGACCGCAGCCGGTTCATCGGCACGATCTCCGGGCGGGCGCCGACGAGGTCGAAGGCGGTGGCCGTCTCGACCTCGCAGTTCGTGCCGTCGGCCTTCAGGATGCAGATGCGGGGGCTGGCGGTGCTCGACATGGTTCGAATTCTACCCGATCAGGTGTCCGTCAGGAGGCGATCCACCGCCGCCGACAGCTGCCGCAGGTTGCGCACCGGGTACACCGCGTCGCACACCGGCGCGTACGCCAGCATGTCGCTGTCGTCCGTGCCCCACTGGCCGGGGGCCTCGGGGTTCAGCCAGACGAGGCGCCGACTGCGGCGCTTGAGGGCGGCCAGCAGCTCCGTGCGCGGGTTGTTGTGGTTGTTGCGGCCGTCGCCGAGGACGATGAGCGTCGTGCGGCGGTCGATCGCGTCGAGGTGGCGGTGGTGGAACGTGCGCAGGCTCCGGCCGAGGTCGGTGGCGTAGTAGCCGGGCGGGATCGCGTAGAGGACCTCGGCCACGGCGTCGCCGGCGCGTTGGGCGCCCATCGCGACGCTGATCTCCTCGAGGTCGGCGTTGAACGCAAAGCTGCGGGCGCGGGCGACCTGATCGGAGAGCTCGTAGATCAGGCGCAACATGAACTCGGCCACGGGGCGCATGGACGTCGAGACATCGCAGATGAGGACGAGGCTCGGCTTGAGGCGCCGCTTGCGCCAGCGCAGCTCGACGGGCGTGCCGCCGTAGCGCAGGCTGGCGCGGATCGTCCGGCGGGCGTCGAGCCGACCGGTCCGCCCGCGCCGCTGCCGGAGGGCGGCGCGGCTGCGGAGGCGGGCGACGAGGCGTGTCACCTCGCGCCGCAGCTGCGCCGCTTCGTGCGGCGAGAGCGATTGGAGCGATTTGTCCATCAGCCGTCCGTCGACCCCGCCGTCGTCGGAGCGCGGCGCCTCGGCCCGGCGGCGGGCGATCGCCAGGCCGATCTGCCGGGCGACCTCGTCCGCCACGCGCTCGCTGTTGCGGCGTGCGACGCCGAGGAGGTCGTCGATCGTCTCGTCCGACAAGCCGCGGGCTTCGAGCTGGGCCTGCAGCTCCGCGAGCAAGCGCTCGATGTCACCGAAGCCCATCTCGCGCAGCATCCGCTGCGTGAGGTAGCGCGTCTGGGACGGGCTCGCGCCGGTCTCGGCCGCGCGGCGCGCCATCGCCTCGAGCTGTTCGCGCGACGGGCCGTGGCCGCTCATCAGCTGCTCGAGGAGCTGCCGCAGCCGGTCGCTGAGCCCCTCCAGCGCTTCGCGCACGGCCTGCTCGTCGTCCGGATCGAGGTCGTCGAGGGCGTTCTCGAGGGGCGGCTCGCCGCCGAAGTAGAGCGGGAAGAGCGTTTCGAACGCCTCGAAGTCGGCATGCGACTTCACGAGCGCGGCGCGCAGCGCCAGTCGAACGCGGTCGCGGTCGTCGATGCCCGCCGCACGCAACGCCCGCAGCGCGTCGAGCGCCTCGGCCGTGCTCGTGCGCACGCCCGCGGCGCGCAGGCCGCGGACGAACGCGACGGATCGGTCTTCCATCAGTTCCGCCCCGGCCGCCCGCCCCCCCAGCCGCCATCGACGCCAGATCGCCAATCGATGTCGTCGTCGCCCGCGCTGCCCGCACCGCCCGATCGCCCCTGGCCGCGGTCGTCGCGCCCGCCGCGGCCTTTGCGACCCGGGTTGGACGAGCGGCCGCCGCCGTTCGCCGGGCGGCCGTCTCCGGGGCGACCACCATCGGGGCGACCGCTGTCGGGGCGGTCGGGTTCGCCGGGACGGCGGGTCGACGAGGTGCCGTCGGCGTCGCGGCCGGTGCTGCGGTCGCCGCCGTCGCGGTCGCGCCCGCCGTCGATGCCGCGGGTCAGCGGGCCCATCAGGCGGCGGGCGGTCTGCAGATCGGCCTCGTACTTGAGGAGGACGTTCAGCGTCTGGTCGAGCGTGTTGCGGTCGATTCGCTCGGCGTTCAGGGACAGCAAGGCGCGCGCCCAGTCCAGCGTCTCGGCGATGCTCGGTGCCTTGCGCAGGTCGACGTCGCGCAGGCCCTGGACGAACGAGACGGCTTGGCGGGCGAGGTCGCGGTCGAGGCCGGGGACGCGCAGCCGGACGACCTCGAGCTCGCCATCGAGGCTCGGGTAGTCGACGAAGAGGTAGAGGCAGCGACGCTTGAGGGCTTCGGACAGCTCACGGGTGTTGTTGCTCGTCAGGACGACCATCGGCTGGTGCTTGGCGCGGACCGTGCCGATTTCGGGGATGCTCGCCTGGAAGTCGGACAGGATCTCGAGCAGGAAGGCCTCGAACTCGACGTCGGCGCGGTCGATCTCGTCGATGAGCAGGACGACGGGCTCGTCGGACACGAGGGCCTGCAGGAGGGGGCGGGGGAGCAGAAAGTGCTCGGAGAAGAAGACATCCTCCTCGGCGGCCAGGCGCTCGGCGGCGTCGCGCAGGCTGGAGGCGTTGGCGACGACGTCCTTCAGGCCGTCGCGCAGGAGCTGGGTGTAGAGCATCTGCTTGGCGTACTCCCACTCATAGAGCGCCTTGCTCTCGTCGAGCCCCTCGTAACACTGCAGCCGGATGAGCGGCCGCCCGCTCGCCGTGGCCCACGCCTTGGCGAGTTCGGTCTTGCCGACACCCGCCGGCCCCTCGGCCAGCACCGGCTTGCCGAGCGCCTCGGCCAGGAAGACGACGGTGCTGATCTCGGTCGTGGCGACGTAGTCGGCGGAGCGGAGCTGGCGGCGGGCGGCGTCGATGTCGGGGAAGGCGGGGGTGTGGGAGGGGACGGGCATGTCGCGGCTCCGGGGGTGGGAGGGGCGTTCGTGGGGCGGGCGGGGAAGGGGGTAAGTGTAGCGGGTATGATTGGCGGGCGGATAGGCTAGTGCGCGCCGCCTAAGGCCCTCTCCCCCCGACCCCCTCCCCCAAGTCTGGGGGAGGGGGAGGATGCTTTGCGGTGGGGGAGGGACCGCAGTCAGGATCGCGGTATGTGGTCGTTGATTTCCTACATCTTGCTCGTCGGCGTCGCGCTGCAGCTTGTGGTGTTCGCGATGCTGACGGTCTCGTTGCGGCGGCGCAAGCAGCGCTTGCCGTCGCTGCCGCCGTCGGGATGGCACATGGCGCCGGCAGCCGTGCAGGACAACCGGCTCACGGTGTACGCGGACGGGACGTCGCTGTACGACGAGATGCTCGCGGCCATCCGGGGGGCGACGGAGGAGGTCCTCTTCGAGACGTTCATCTGGAAGGACGACGAGGTCGGCTCGGCGTTTCGCGCGGCGCTCATCGAGCGGGCCGAGGCGGGCGTCGCGGTCTGGGTGATCTACGACACGCTGGCGAACCTCGTGGTCCCGGCCGCGTTCTTCGACCTGCCGGAGCCGATCCATGTCCTGCGCTATCGGGCGTGGCGGGAGTGGTGGTTCGCGTTCAACCCGCGCAACTACGGGCGCGATCACCGCAAGATCCTCGTCGTCGATCGCAAGGTCGGATTCGTGGGCGGTTACAACATCGGGACGCTCTACCGCGACGTCTGGCGCGACACGCACGTGCGGATCGAGGGCGGCGAGTCGCTCGACCTGGCGTATGCGTTCGCCGACTTCTGGCACAGCTGTGCCGAGCCCAACCAGCCACGGCCGCCGCTGGGGCAGCGGCCGTGGTCGCCGTTCGTGCGCGTCCACCGCAACGAGCCGCGCAAGCTCCTGTTCCCGATCCGATCGATCTACGTCGAGGCGATCGAGCACGCGCACCGCTCGATCGAGATGACGCATGCCTACTTCATCCCCGACCCGGCCATCCTGGCCGCTCTCAAGCGCGCCGCGGCGCGCGGCGTCGACGTTCGCGTCCTCGTGCCATGGGAGTCGAACCACCTCCTGGCCGACTGGCTCTCGCGCCACCTGTACGACGAGTGCCTCCGCAGCGGCATCAAGCTGTTCCTCTACCAGGGCGCGATGATCCACGCCAAGACGGCCGTCATCGACGGCCTCTGGACGATGATCGGCACGGCGAACATGGACCGGCTGAGCCTGGCCGGGAACTATGAGATCAACGTCGAGGTCTTCGACGCCGACCTCGGCGTCCAGATGGTGCAGCTCTTCGAACGTGATCTGGCGAATGCGCGTGAGTTGACGTTGGGGGAGTGGCGGGCGCGGCCGTGGGCGGCGCGGGCGACGGAGGCGGTGTTGTCGCCGTTGTGGGTGTTTGTGTGAGGGGACGTTGGGGTGATGTCGATGACATTCACTTCTGTTGCACGCACGGATGCGGCCATCCGCCGAAGTTGAAAGCGGTTCGCGTCAGGCGTCATTGAGGCGGGGCGGGCGGAGGTCGGCAACGGTGAGGTTCATTGTGCTTCCGCTGCCGGTACACCGGATCGAGCTGCGCACTCGATGCGGTCGACCAGGCCCGCGTTGATCAGCGTGCGGCAAGGACGCGTGATCGAGGACGGCCCGAGTCGCGTTTCGTCCGAGAGTTCGGCGTAGGAGGGCGCGTCGAGACCGGCGCCAGCTCGGCGCCGAATCTTGCGGAGGACTGCACGCCGGGCCATGACGCCCGGCGGCGTGGATCTCACCATTGGCGGCGATTCCACCTTCAGCCAGTCTGTCGCTTGCATCACACTTCACCCCTCTGTTTAATGCCGCGCCGATCGACTTACCAACGATAAACAAGGAGCCTGCACCGTGAGCACTGAGCCCGTCGTCGAGAAACACAAGCGCCCGTGGTGGCATTGGGCGGGCGGTGCCGTCGTGCTCTTGTTCTTGTGCGGCATCATCGCGAATATGGGCGACGACGACGAGCCAACGGCGAGCACGCCGTACGCCACGAAGGTTCGCACTGTCGGCCCCACCGTTGACCCTGCGGTCGCCGCCAGCCGGAAGACCGCCGAGGCCGACACGGCCGCGACGAGCCGGGCGAGCGCGGCCGAGACGCGGGCCGCCATGCCTACAGAGGCGCCCGGCTTCGATGACGGCACGCTCCTTGTCGGCACGGATATCCAGCCAGGCATCTACCGCACCTCCAACGAGAGCGGTTCGTGCTACTTCGTGCGCCTCAGCGGCGTCAGCGGGGAGTTCGACGACATCATCGCCAACGACAACCCCGACGGCCCGACGATCGTTGAGATTCTCGAGAGCGATGAGGCGTTCAAGTCGGAGCGTTGCGGCCGATGGACGATGGACCCTGGCACGGGGGGCGAGAACGCGACGACGTTCGGGCCGGGGACGTACTGGGTCGGCCGTGACATCCAGCCGGGGCGATACCGCAACGAGGGCGGTGGCGCGTGCTACTACGTCCGCCTCGCCAACTTCCGCGGCGAGTTCGATGCGATCATCGCCAACGAGAACACGGAGGGACAGGCGATCGTGGATATCGCCGCCAGCGACGCCGGGTTCTCGTCGCAGCGCTGCGGCACATGGAGCAAGATCGAGTAGAACGCTCGCCGGCCTCGCATCCGCAGGGGCGGAGCGGACCAGCGGCGCGCACGGGGCCTCCGCCCCGCGCCGGTGGGTGCCACTCGGCAGGGTTCGTCGTCGTGCAGGAATGCGGCGCGCGGGTACGGACCCTGCGGTCGGCGCTCGTGCCACCGGCTGGACCTCCGAGCGCTGCCCGGGGCTCGCCGCCTTCCCCACACAACATCAGGAAAGGCATGGAAGTGGACATCGTTGAGCAGCTCCAGGCAATCTCGGCGCGCATCCCGAAATTGCGCGAGCATCTCAGTACCGAAGAAGCGACGAAGACGTCGCTCGTGCTGCCCTTCATCCGCGCGCTCGGCTATGACTTCACGGACCCGACAGAGGTGGTCCCGGAGTATCACGCCGACGTTCCGGGCATCAAGGCTGAGCGTGCCGACTACGCCATCATGCAGGATGGTCAGCCGATCATCCTCTTCGAGTGTAAGCCCGTTGGTGCGTCGCTCGGAGATCCGCATCACTCTCAGCTGTTCCGCTACTTCACTGCGAAGCGGGTCCGAGTCGGTGTATTGACCAACGGTCTGCTCTACGAGTTCTACTCGGACCTCGATGACAAGAATGTCATGGACCGCAAGCCGTTCATGATCGTCGACATGCAGAACGTAGATGACGCTCCAATGGGGGAGCTGCGTCGCTTCGCCAAGGGGCAGTTTGCCGAGGCCGAGATCATGGGCTTCGCGGCCGAGATGAAGTACAACCGCCAGCTGCGCCGCTTCCTCGCCGCCCAGTTCGCCTCCCCAGGGGAGGACTTCGCCAAGATGCTGACGGTGGAGGTGTACCAAGGCAAGGTCATCACCCAGAAAGTGCGCGATCAGTTCCTGCCAATGATCCAGCGCGCCCTCCAGCAGTTCATCTCGGATCAGGTGAACGAACGGCTCCGCACCGCCCTGACCCGTGAGCCAGGCGATGCTCCGATAGCGCCGGCGACGGTGGGCAGCTCCGCAGCCCCGGCCGTTGAATCGCCAGGTGAGGCCGCGGCCGCCGAGGATGTCACAACCGTCGAGGAGATCGAGGCGTACCTCATCATCAAGTCTATCGTCCGCAACGCAGTTGCACCGAGCCGTGTCGTCATGAGGGACCAAAACACCTACTGCGGGATCCTTCTTGACAACAACAACCGAAAGCCGCTGTGCCGACTGTGGTTCAACCGGGCAAAGAAGGCCGTTTCCCTTTTCGATGTCACGGACGAGACCGGCAAGGCGCAGGAGCAGAAGGTGGCGATCGATATGCTCGACGACATCTATGGACTGGCAGATCGACTGCTCGCAACGGCAAAGCGATATGAAGGTGGAGCACAGTAGATGCCGATACGTTGCGTGCTCCGCACTGCCACCGCCCTGATCTCCACACTCCTCGCCACCTCGCTCTCCGCCTGCAGTCCGCCCGTATCCGTTCACGGGCCGGGTCGTCAGCGGCTGACGGGCGGGGTTGCGTAGAAGCCGCCTGAAAAGTACCGTCGGCCGCATGAGCGGGAACATGGTGGTCGTGCCGCGGTCTGAGCTGCGGGCACGCGAAGCAGATGGTGCCCGGCTGCGCCGCGAGCTGGAGCAACTCCGTGCCGAGAACGGCGAGTTGCGGGCGGCGAACGCGGCGCTGGAGACCCGAGTCACTGGATTGGTGACGCTCGGCGCGAACCTGCAGGCGCAGTAAAGTGAGCTGGCGGCACGATTGGGGACGAACTCGCGGAACTCGTCGAAGCCGCCGTCGAGCGACCGGACAAGAGTTCCGCTGCGAGGGCGCGGCAAGTCATAGGGACGGGCGCGAGGTGGCCATAAGGGATACACGGCCAAGCAGCGGAGTCTGGTGCCGGCGGACCAAGTGACATCGAAGGAGACGTTGAAGCTGCCGAAATGCCGGGCTTGCGGAACGATGCTCAACGGGGACGACCCGGGCGAGCCGTCGGCGGCAGCGCGGGCGCGGATGGGGAGAGGATGGTTCCAACGGATGTTCGAGGGGCGAGAGAAGAAGGAACGGACTCAGGCCGAGGCCTGACAGGCGCGCCGCGGGGATGGTGTTGGCACTTCCGCTTCAATCCACGTGGCTGTGTGGGCCTGGGACGTGGACGTGTTGTTGGTCCTGATCGACAGCGTCGCCGGAGCGGAGCATGAGGCAGGCGATCAGGGTTGTCACGGGGACCGCGAGGACGAGGCCGATGCTGGCGACGAGCGTACGCACGATCTCCTCGGCGACCACCTCGAAGTTCACGACGTCCCGCCACGGCACGTCGCCGTAACGGAACAGCAGCAACAGCGGCAGGGCAGAGCTGGCGTAGACCAGGATCAGGGTGTTGACCAGCGAGGCGATGTGGTCGCGCCCGACGTCCATCGCTCGGCCGTAAACCTCGCGCACGCTCATGTCGGCGGCCGCGGAGCGCAGTTGCGCCACAATCGCCGCCTGGGAGATCGTGATGTCGTCCAGGATGCCCGAGAGCCCGATGAGGATGCTCGCCAGCAAGAGCCCGCGAATGTTCACAATCCCAGGCCGAAGGTTTTGCACGTACGACGCCTCTTCGGAGGCATAGCCGCTGATGGCTGCGGCGTCGACGGCCACCACCGCCAGTAAGCCAGTGATGAGCAGCGCCACCAGCGTGCCGACGACCGCCGCGTGTGTCTTCCGGTTGAGCCCATGGGACAGGTAATACGTGCTCGGGATGATGAACAGCGATGTGACGATCGCCACCACGATCGGGTCGTTGCCGGACGCGATCAGAGGTAGCATGAAGAGGAATATGGCGGCAAAGGACAGGACCAGGGACAGCAGCGAGGCGAGCCCACGCCGCCGGGCGACGACAAGGACCACTGCCACGAAGACGGCCAGTAGGCCCGCCAACGGCGTGCGGCGAACGCGGTCCTCGATGAAGTACGTGGCGTCGGCGGGCACGCCGCTTTGCTCAGCAAGCATCACGTGGTCCCCAACGGCGTAGAGGCGGGTGCCGGCGCTGGCGGTATCCTGGGTGGTCACGTTCACCGTCTGGCCGCTGCGGGGACCATCGACGTACCGAAGCCGGAGGGTCTGGAAGACTATCGCTTCGCCGACCGCCTCGCGCTCCCCTTGGTCGACGATGTCTGTGACGACGGCCTCCGCCGAGCGAATGTTGCCGGCCTCCTGTGCTCGCACCCTTGCAGCGGTACGGACGCCACTCACTGCTAGGGCTGCGAGCAGCACGAGCAAGCCATGACCAGTCCGCGGCATGCGTATCATGGGCTAGCTCCTGACGTCGTCAGCGCGGCCGAGGCACGGTGCAATCGTAAGATATGCCCCCCTCCACTCCAAGGACGAGAGACGGCATGCGTGTGCCACCGACCCCGCTCGTCGTAGCGTCGAGCGCGACAACGAGCCCCCGCCGGCCGAAGCCTGACGTGGCCTCGCGTCCCGTGGTCGCTCCATGACAACCCTGTCGGCGGTGGGGAGCGCAGCCATCTGCACTACTTTCGGAGCAGGAAGAGTCCCGCGATCGCAAGGGCGATTCCCAGCCCGCGCTCCCATGACAAGGTCTCGTTGAAGAACGCGACGCCCGCAATCGCCATGATGGCCGCTCCGCCGGCCAGAATGGCGGGCACGGCCGAGAGCGGACCCCCCTTCTGGAAGAGTAGGAAGAACGCCACGGTGCCTGCACCCACACACACGCCCGTTAGGGCTGAGTACCGGAAGCCGACCGCCGAGAACTTCTGCTCCCAGTGTCCAGTCATCCACAGACCGGCGAGGTACGCGAGAATCGTGAGAGCGGCGACGCCCTCGACGACGAAGCCTCCGAGTCCGTCGCCGATGTGATCGGCCGCCAGCCGCGTGAAGATCTGATGCGCGCCGTAGAGCCCTGCCGCTACAACTGCATACCAGAACCAAGGCGCCATAGCCGAGTCTCCTCACCGAGTGACGTTCGATGGCGTGATGGTACAGCCCAGGATCTGCTCGGTCGACCGGGACATCCGGTCTCACGCCAACCGCCACCGGCCAGCCGAAGCCGACCGGGGGCGTGCATCCCATCGTCGGGAGCGCGTGAGAACTACGGCCCGCGTAACGTCCCCCGCTTGGCGAGCTCGCGGACCACCGCCTCCGCACCCCCACCGCCCGACCCGACGATCGCGTTGCGGACGATGTTCGAGACGGACGAGTAGATCGCCCAGAGGCCCGCGATCGCTGCTTCGCCCGTCAGGTACGAGGACAGGTCAAGGCCCCAGCCCTGCGAGACCGCGACGAACGTCACCGGCAACCCGACGATCCGCGAGAGAGTCAGCCCGCCCTTCAGGACGAAGCGCGGCGCGCCGTCCGGGTTCGTTCCGAACTTCAGGTCCGGGATCCCTCCGCGAGGTCGGTCACCTCCACGAGGCCGGGGACCGGCGGCACCTCCTGCAGGAGCGTGGTGGCGTTGGCGCGGCCGTGGGCGGCCCGGGCGACGGAGGCGGTGTTGTCGCCGTTGTGGGTGTTCGTGTGACGCTCGACCGGTTCCCTGCCGCTTCGCCGATCGACCGCGGCGCACATTCTCGCCTCGCGCTAACGCAACCGCGCTCGTTCGGTAACGCGCCGCTAACACGAAGGCGCTATCCTCGTCCCTGGGCGGCATCCGCGTCCGGGTCGACTCCGACTCCCGATTGCCGCAACCCACATGTGATCGCCCCGCCTGCGGGCGTTGGATGACGAGGAAATGACGTGAGCGAACAACCATGGGGCGCCGTGCGCCGCCGCCGCCTCGACCGCATCGGCCAGCGGATCGCCGTGCGCCGCTTCGCCGGCTCGCGGGCGCTGGCCGAAACGCTGGATCGGCCGCTGCGCATCGCCCACCTGACGGACCTGCACGTTGGGACGGTGACGCCGCACGCCGCACAGCTGGCGGCGATCGAGGCGGTCAACGCGGCGGAGCCGGACCTCGTGTTCCTGACCGGCGACTACGTCTGCCACAGCTTGGAGCACCTGGACGAGCTGCACGATGCGCTGCGCCGCGTGGCGGCGCCGATGGTCGGCGTCCTCGGCAACCACGACCATTGGTGCGGCGCACCGGCCGTGCGGCGGGCGCTGGAAGGCGCCGGCGTCGACGTGTTGGTCAACGAGACGCGCGTCATCGAGATCGGCGGGCAGCGGTTGCAGATCGTGGGCGTCGACGACGGCCGGACGGGGCATGCCGATGTCGAGCATGCGGTGCGCGACGTCGCATCCGGCCTGCCGACGATCGGCCTGAGCCACGTACCGCACGAAGCCGACGCGCTATGGGAGCACGGCGTCAGCCTGGTGCTGTCGGGCCACACGCATTCCGGCCAGGTGGCGGTCGGGCGGATGAACGAGCTCTTCCTGGCAGGGCTGGGCGGCCACCGCTACATCCACGGTCTGTACGGCGACCGTTGGGGCCGGCGCTTCCCGGGCGCGGTCTACGTCAGCGCCGGGATCGGCGCGGCGGTGATGGCGGTGCGGATGGGCGATCGGGCACGGCGCGAGGTCGCCCTGTTCGATCTCGGCGCGCTGCCGGGTGATTTCGACGAACACCACGCCGAACAGGATCCGCGTCCGGTCGGACGCGCGCTGGCGCAGGCGGAGTGGGAGCTCTGGCGGTCGCGACTGCGCGGGGGGTGGCTCAAGGCCTGACGTGCGGCGGGGGTGTCTCTGCGGCGGAAACCCGTCCGCTATCCGACGGGCACCCGTCCCCTATAATGTCGCATTCGCGCCCCCATTCGCCGGAGTCCCGTGATGCCCAACGACACCCATGCCTGCTCCCTGCATGCCGACGGCTTCACGCTGCCCGGCGCCGCCAAGCACTTCCCGCCCGACCTCGAACTTGAGCCCGTCCACCTGGCGCTCGATCTGAGTGTCGACGTGCTCGGCGAGGCCGTGAGCGGCACGGCGACGACGACGGTCCGCAGCCGCCACGACGGTGCGTCCGAGCTGACGCTGCACGCCGTCGACCTGGACGGCGTCGTCGTGCGCGATCCCGACGGCCATCCGCTGACGTCGTCGTACGACGGCGCGGTGATCACCGTTCGTTGGCCCGAGGGCGTGGCGCGGGGCGAGACGCGGCGGGTTGCGGTGGCCTATCGCGTGGCGCGGCCGATCGCCGGCCTCTTCTTCAGCCGCCCGACGGACGCGGTGCCCGACGCCGCGACCTTCGTCGTCTCCGATCACGAGACCGAGCGCGCCCGCTACTGGCTGCCGTGCGTCGACCTGCCGAACGCGCGTACGCGGCTCGACATCCGCCTGCGGGCCGACGCGCGCTTCACGATCCTGGCGAACGGCGCGCTCGTCGGCGAGACGGACAACGGCGACGGGACGAAGTCGGCCCACTGGCGGCTCGACTTCCCGTGCCCGAGCTACCTGCTCTGTTTCGCGATCGGCGACTTCGTGCGCTGCGACGACGGCGAGGTCGACGGTGTGCCCATCGCCTACTTCGGCACCGCGCCGGCCACGCCCGATGACCTGCGACGTTCGTTCGGCCGGACCGGGGCGATGCTGCGCTGGCTGAACGGCCGCCTCGGCACGCCGTACCCGTTCCCGAAGTACTTCCAGATCGCGCTGCCCGGGATCGGCGGGGCGATGGAGAACATCTCGCTCGTCACCTGGGACGGCCGCTACGTCCTCGACGAGACCCTGGCCCTCGAGCTGACGCGCAACGTCGACGACGTCAACGTCCACGAGATGGCCCACGCCTGGTTCGGCGATGCGATCGTCTGCCGCGACTTTGCCCACGCCTGGTTGAAGGAATCCTGGGCCACATACATCGAGCAGGTCTGGTTCGACGACGTGGCCGGCGCCGACGAGGGTCGCTACCAGTTCTGGCGCGATGCGCAGGCCTATCTGGACGAGGCGGACAACCGCTACCAGCGCCCGCTCGTGGCGCGGACGTTCAACAGCTCCTGGCAGATGTACGACCGCCATCTCTACCCCGGCGGGGCGTGCCGGCTCCACACCCTGCGCCATGAGCTGGGCGACGCGCTGTTCTGGGAGGGCGTGCAAGCCTATGTCCGGCAGCACGTCGGCGGCGTCGTCGAGACGGATGACTTCCGCCGCGCGCTCGAGGCGGTCTCGGGCCGGAGCCTCGGGCTGTTCTTCGATCAGTGGTTTCACAGTCCCGGCTACCCGGACATCAAGGTCACGTTCAGCCACGACGCCGACAAGGGTCAGGGCACGTTCACGATCGAGCAGACCCAGGCCTCCGGCACGGCCAAGGCGGGGTCGGCCGCGTCGGCAACCGCATCCGCGGGCGCGTCGTCCACGGCTGTCGACGCCGCGCCGGCAGTGCCCGTCTTCACCCTCTCGACGGCCGTCGGCTGGACGATCGACGGGGTGCACCACACCGCGCCGGTGAAGCTCTCCGAGGCCCGCCACACCGTCGTCGTGCCGATGGCCAAGGCGCCGGAGATCGTCCGCTTCGATCCGGGCTGCACCGTCCTCCACAAGCTCAGCTTCACGCCCGGCGACGCGCTTCTCCGCACCCAGCTCACCGGGGCGAGCGACGTCATCGGCCGGATCCTGGCCGGCCGCGAGCTCTGCGCGACCGGCAAGCGCGCAAACGTCGAGGCCGTTGCCGCCGCGTACGGAAGCGAACCGTTCTGGGGCGTGCGCGTCGAGTGGGCCGGCGCGCTCGGCAGGGCCGGCACGGATGCGGCGATCGCGGCGCTCGCCCGGATCGTGGCCACCGAAGCCGATCCGCGGGTCCAGGCCGCCGTGATGGCCGCTGCCGCCGGCTACCGGGATGCCGGCCTCGCCAAGGCCGTCGCCGACCGCCTGGCCAGCGGCCTGCCCCACCTCGCCGCCGCCGCCGCCTACCGCGCGCTCGGTGCCCAGCGGGATGCTGCGCCGCTCGACGTGCTGCTCGCCGGCGCCGCCGCGGCACGCTACGCCGGCCACACCCAGGGCGGCGCGCTCGCCGGCCTGGCGATGACGCGCACGGACGCGGCTTACGCCCCGCTCCTGGCGGCCACGCACGTCGGCGCGACGCCCGAGGACGCGCGGTTCCACGCCGTGCCCGCGTTGGCCGAGTGGGCCGCCACGCGCCCGCGCGACAGCCGGGAGCGGACGGCGACGGTCGAGCGCCTCGAGGACCTGCTGCGCGATCCGAACGAACGCGTTCGGAATGCCGCGGTGCGCGGCTTGGCGACGCTCGGCGCGGGCTCGGGCGCGATCGAGCGCTTCCGCAAGACGCAGCCGGCGCAGGACCACTTCGTCGTCGACCGTCTCCTCCGCCAGGCCCGCGCCGGCGGCGATGAGAAGGTGGCGGGCCTCGAGAAGCAGCTCGAGGGGCTGCGGGACGAGGTGCGCAAGATGCGCGATACCGTCGAGGGGCTCGAGGCGAAAACATCGCCGGTCGTCGCGGAAGCGGGCTCGGCGACGGCGGGCGGCAAGGGCGGCAGGCGCCGCAAGGCCGGTAAGCGCGACAAACACGACAAGGATGTCAAGAGGGTGCGAAAGGACTCGGAGACAACGGCGAGCCTGACAGACAGCCTGACAGCGAGCCCAACGGCGAGCCCGACGGCGGACGATCAATTCACCGTCGAAGGGGAACGCTGATGCAGCATACCGAGCGCCTGGCGCAGCTCCGCGAGGCCATCGGCGCGGCCGGGCTCGACGCGATCGCCGTCGTGCCCGGACCGAACTTGGTCTACCTGACCGGCCTCCACTTCCATCTGAGCGAGCGGGCGACGATCCTCTTCGTGCCGCGCCACGGCCGGTGCGCGTTCGTTGTGCCGGCGCTCGAAGAGACGAAGGCGCTCTCGCTGCCGTTCGACGCCGCACTCTTCCCGTGGCCGGATGCGGATGGGCCGGCGACGGGGATCGCGGCCGCGGCGGCATCGCTCGAGCTGGGCGGAAAGAAGCTGGGTATCGAAGGACGCCGGATCCGCTTCCTCGAGCTCGATCTGCTCGCCGGGTCGGGCCATGCCCCGGCGGCATTGAACGGCGATGCGGTGTTTGCGACGCTGCGGATGGCCAAGGACGACGACGAGCTCGACGCGATGCGCCAAGCGGTCGGCGTGGCCGAGGCGGCGTTCGCGGCGACGCTCGAGTTCATCCGCCCGGGCGTGACGGAGAAGGAGGTCGCCGCCGAGCTGATGGTCCAGACGCTGAACGCCGGCTCGGGCGAGCTGCCGTTCCAGCCGATCATCGCCAGCGGCCCGAACGGCGCGAACCCGCATGCCGGCGCCGGGACGCGGATGCTGGCCGCGGGCGACGTCGTGACGATCGACTGGGGCGCGACGGTCGACGGCTACGCGTCCGACCTGACGCGCTGCGTCGTGATCGCCGGCGCCGAGCCGGACCCGCGGCTCGTCGCGGCGTACGACGCGGTGCGTGCGGCCAACGAGGCCGGGCGGGCGGCGGCGCGGCCGGGGGGGTCGGGGCAGGATGTGGACCGGGCGGCCCGCAAGGCCATCGTCGACGCGGGTCTGGGCGCGTACTTCATCCACCGCACCGGCCACGGCCTCGGCCTCGAGACCCACGAGGAGCCCGACATGAACGAAGGCAGCCTCGTGCCGCTGGCGCCGGGGATGACGTTCACGGTGGAGCCGGGCGTCTACATTCCGGGCATCGGCGGGGTGCGGATCGAGGATGACGTCGTGATCACGGCCGACGGCTCGGAGACGCTGACGACGCTGTCGCGGGAGCTGTTGGTCGTCGGTGGCTGAGGTGAGCCGTGGGGGCGAATGCGGCGGCGGGATGACGGCGGGGTCAACGGCCGGGGCAATGGCCGGGACATCGGCCGGGACATCGGCCGGATCAACGGCTGAAGCCGTCGCTGAGGGCGGCCTTTGGCCGCCGCGCGCCTGCCTTCGCAGGCGCCAGGTGTCGCCATGACGCATCGTTCCATTCCGCTGCCTCCGGTTCGCGAAGTCACGCAAGCCCGGATCCCGACGGCCGTCGGCGCCTTTCAGCTGCGCCTGTATGCGAACGACGTCGATGACAAGGAGCACCTGGCGCTCGTCGCGGGCGAGATCGGCGACGGCGAGTCCGTGCTTGTGCGCGTCCACTCGGAGTGCTTCACCGGCGAGGTCGTCGGGTCCCTGCGCTGCGACTGCGGCCCGCAGCTGGACCGTGCGATCGCGCTCGTGGCCGAGGAGGGCCGGGGCGTGATCGTCTACCTGCGCCAGGAGGGCCGGGGCATCGGCCTGGCCGACAAGCTGCGCGCCTACAACCTCCAGGACGAGGGTCTCGACACCGTCGACGCCAACCTCGCCCTCGGCCACGGCCCCGACGACCGCGACTACACGCTGGCCGCGGCGATCCTGCACGCGCTCGGCGTCCGCTCGGTCCGGCTGCTGACGAACAACCCGGCCAAGGTGGCGAGCCTCCAGGCGAACGGCCTCGACGTCGTGGAGCGCGTGCCGATGGGGCGGTTCGAGACGGCGGAGAACGCGGGGTATCTGCGGGCGAAGGTGGAGCGGATGGGGCATTTGGGGGGGGAGGGCGATCGGCAGGGATCGCCGGACGCTTAGCGCATCACTCGAAGTACCCGGCCCATGCGAACACGGCCACCGTCGCGGTCACGTCACGCCCTCGACGTCGTCGGGTGCGTCGAGGATCACGCCGCACTCCGGACAGATCGTCGTCGATCTCAGGTTCATGGTTCGTCCAGCTCTCTGCGTCGATGTGTCGGCCCCGTTGGCGGTGCGCGCGGCAACCGTTTACGCCGGACTCGTGCCGCCCGTTTCGATCCAGTCGATCCAGCCGATCCGGCCGATCCAGTCGATTCAGCCGACTCCCAGCCCGCGATTCATCCCGTCCCCCATCGCCCACCCCGCCAGCACCCGCCCCGTCCACGGCGCGAACTTGAACGCATGCCCGGAGCACGCCGCCCCGACGATGATCCGCGGATCGTCCGGCAGCGGGCCGAGGAGGAAGCCGTGGTCGGGCGTCATCGTGTACAGACACGTCATGCCGCCCAACACGCCGCGCACCGGCACGGCCAGGCAGCGGTCGATCACGTCCAGCAGCGCCGCAACATCGGGCGAGGCGGCGTCGAACGGCACGGCGATGTCCGGATCGTCGGCCTCGCCGGTCTGGCGATGGATCGCCGCCTTGAGGCCGGCATGCCCGAACGCAGGCTGCCCAAAGACCTCCGGCTCGCCCGCCGGGCCGACGCGCACCCAGTTCGGCGCCGTCGTCGGATCCCCGTCGACATCGAGCAGCGCGACGGTCTGACGGAGCGGCGTCAACCGGTCGGCCAGCGCGGGCAGCAGCCGCCCGATCCACGCCCCGGCGGTCACGACGACGCGCTCCGCCAGCAGCGTGCCGGCGGCCGTCTCGACGACGACCGGACCGTCCGCGGCACCCGTTGACGTGCGCCCGGCGTCGCGTCCCGTTCTTGCCGCGGCGTCGCCGGCATGCCCGATCGCTCGCACCGGCGTTCCCTCGATGACCTCGACGCCTCCCTCACGCACCAGCCGCTCGAGGACCCGCATGACGTCCGCGGCGGCGATGACCGCGCCGGTGCGGTCATGCAGGGCGACGTCGCCGTCCTCGATCCGCAGCCAGCCATTTGCCAGCGCGCGCGCCGCGGCGGGTGGGACGGCATCGATCGCGGCGCCATCCACCTTCGCCACGGCAGCGGCGTATGCAGCGATCGGACCGTTGGCGGGGCCGAAGAAGAAGGTCGGGCGGGCATGCCGCAGCGGCTGCCCGGCCGCCGCCTCGAGCGCCGGCCAATCCTCGGCGTTCGCCTCGGCCATCGTCGCCACGAAGCGCGGATCGGCGTACGTGCTGCGCGTGATCCGCGTCGGCCCGTGGCTCGAGCCGCGGTCGTGCGGGATCGCGAACCGGTCGATCAGCCCGATGCGCGCCGTGCCGCCCTGCCCAGCTTCGCTCTGCCCAGTGCCGCCCTGCCCAGTGCCGCCCTGACCAGCGCCGCCCTGACCAGCGCCGCGCCTCGCGAGCTGCCACGCCGTCGCCAACCCGTTCACCCCGCCGCCGACGACGAGTACGTCGAACCGCTTCGCCCCCGCCATCGCCGCCATCCTGTCTGCGCCGCTGCCCCAGAATAACGAACGGGATAACGAACGGGGCGGGCCAACCGGCCCGCCCCGCGTTCAGTGCACCGAACGATGCGACGGCTACCAGCCCCCGCGGTCGCTGCGGTAGCCTCCACCGTCGCCGCCCCCGCGGTCGCCGCGATAGCCACCGCCGCCGCCTCCGCCGCCCCCGCGGCCGCCCTCCGGACGGTCGTTGGCCTCATTCACCGTGATCGTGCGACCACCGAGGGATGAGTTGTTGAGGGCGTTCACAGCAGCTTCGGCCGCTGCGTCGTCCTCGAACTCGACGAAGCCGAAGCCGCGGCTCCGACCCGTCTCGCGGTCCTTGATGACCACCGCGTCCAGCACTTCACCGTGCGGGGCGAAGAGGTCTTGCAGCTCCTCCGAGGTCACCGACCACGGCAGGCCGCCAACGAACAGCTTCTTGGACATGGGGACTCGAGCCTCCTGATGAACAGGTCGACGGCGCGGCCACGCGTGCCGACCGCCGCTGTGGGCCGGGATGCGAGGCCTGACAGAGATACCCTTCACCGCACGCAGGAGACCCGAAGGGACGACCGGACGCTGAGGGGAACTCGGTCCATAGCACTTTGAACCGCATCCTTGGGGTGCCAATATACAGGCTTGGGAATCCTTTGTCCAGCACTTTTCTCGTCCGTTTCAACGCGACAGAACCCACCGGTGGAATGCGGCCGAAACCGACGACTAAGCGACAGCGACGCATCTTAATGTCGATGGCCGCGCCTTTTCAGGGGGCAGAACGTTAAAGTTCGTCGCAGGCAGGAGACACGCAGGAAGTCGGGGATCGACATGCGAACGGCATGGGTGAGGCGGGTGATCGGCGCGATGGCGTCGCTGGGGGCGATCGTTGCCCTCGCCGGTGCCGCCGCGGCCGCGCCCGGCCGCCCCGGCGATATCCGCGGACGTTGGAGCTGCGACCCCGTGATGGGGCCCGGCTGTGGTCTCGGGCTCTCGGCGGTGGCATTCACCGCGCCCGACCACGGTTGGGCCGTCGGCAAGGGCGGCGTCATCCTGCGCTTCGCGGATGGCGGTTGGTTGGAGGCGCCAAGCCCGACCGAGCTGCCGCTGCACGGTTTGGCGATTCGCGGCGTCGATGATGGCTGGGCCGTCGGCGGCGCGTGTGCTGCGGACGGCCGCTGTGAGGGCATCGTGCTGCGGCTCGGCCGGGACGGATGGGCCGTCACCGCCAAGCTGCCGGACATCGTCCTCTCGGCCGTGACGATGTTGGACGGCGAGCAGGGCTGGGCCGTCGGCGGCCGCTGCCGGCCGGATGCGCGCTGCCGCGGCGTCCTCATGCGCTACGAGGCGGGGGCATGGTCGGTCGCCGCAACGCCGGACGTCGATTGGCTCTATGGCTTGGCGCTGCCGACCGAAGACGACGGCTGGGCCGTCGGCGATGACTGCGCCGGCGATCGCCGCTGCCACGCCGTCCTCTTCCATTACTCCGAGGGTCTCTGGCAGCGCCAGGACATCGGCCCGCCCGACATCCGACTGCACGCCGTTGCGATGCGCGACGCGTCCTCCGGCTGGGCTGTCGGCGAGACGTGCGCCCAGCAGCCGTGCCGCGGGGCGATCCTTCGCTTCGCCGACAGCCGTTGGACGGTCGTGCGCGACGACATCGCGCAGCCGCTGCGCACCGTGGCGCTCGGGGCGGGTGGCGGCGGCTGGGCGTTCGGTCAGGCGTGCGTCCTGCCGTGCCGCACCCCGATCCTGCGCCTCGCGGGCGACGATTGGGTCGAGGTCGACTCCCGGACGTCCAAGGGCGTTGCCTCGCTGGCCGTCGTCGGCGCCGCCGAGGCGTGGGCCGTCGGCGCCGACTGCCTGACCGCCGGTGAGTGCCGTGCCGCGGTGCTGCACTTCAGCGACAACGAGTGGCGGGACGAAGGCGTCCGCCTCGGGACGCAGCTGGAGGACGTCGCGTTCGCGGCGGCATTCGACGGCTGGGCGGTCGGCACGGAGGGTGCCCTGCTGCGCTATGCCGGTGACGGCTGGTCAGAGGTGCCGGGCCCGATGCGCGGCCACCTGCACGCCGTCGCCCTCGACGGTCCGGCCAGCGGCTGGGCGGTGGGCGACAACGGCGCGATCCTGCGCATGGTCGGCGGCACGTGGACGATGGTGCCCAGCCCGACGCGCGAACGATTGAACGGCATCGCCGTCCCGTCCGACGCCTTCGGGCGACCGCAGGCCGGCACCGCATGGGCGGTCGGCGACGGCGGGACGATCCTCAAGCTCATCGGGGACACATGGGTGGTCGTCGACGACGGTGCGCGCTCGCATCGGCCGCTGGCGGATGTGGCACTCAACGGCGCCAACGATGGGTGGGCGGTCGGCTGGGGTGGGCAGACGCTGCGGCTGGTCGGCGGCCGGTGGAAGCCCATCGAACAGCGCGTGACGACGGAGTGGCTGCAGGCGGTTGCGCTGGGGGCGGAAGGCGGCGCGGTGGCGGTCGGCGCGAAGGGCACGGTGCTCGTCTGGAACGGCACGACTTGGCGGCTTGCGCCGGTGCCGGCCGAGGCCGCCGACAGCCTTCTGCGCGATGTCGCCATCGGCCTCGATGGCCAGGGCTGGGCGGTGGGCAGCGGCGGCCTGATCCTGCGCCGCGACCGCGACGGGGCATGGACGAACGTGATCAGCCCGACGAGCGCCAACCTGGCGGGCGTGGCGCTGCTCGAGGGGCTCGACGCCTGGTCGGTGGGCGCGGACGGCGCAATCCTGTACTTCAGGGCCGAGGACGTGTCGGGCGCGGTCCGAACGCTCCATCGGCTGTGGCTGCCGCACCTTCTGCGGCCATAGGCACACCGGCCCGTGACGTCGGCGCCGCGTGCCCAGCGCATTTCCCTTCCGTCCAGGGGAGACGTCGATGTACAAGCAACAGTCCGAACAACCCCCCAAGAAGATCGTCTTGTTGTCCGACGGCACCGGCAACAGTCCCGCCAAGCTGATGAAGACGAACGTCTGGCGCATGTATCAGGCGATCGATCTTTCGGAAGGCGATCAGATCGCGATGTACGACAACGGCGTCGGCACGTCGGCCTTCAAGCCGTTGAAGCTCCTTGGGGGCGGAATTGGCTTTGGCCTCAAGCGCAATGTCATCCAGCTCTACATGTTCGCGTGCCAGAACTATGTGCCCGACGATGCGCGGCGCGGGCGTGCGGCGGATGAGTTCTATCTGTTCGGCTTCAGCCGCGGCGCGTTTACGGTCCGGGTGTTGGCCGGGCTCATCGCCGACCAGGGGCTGATACGGGGGGTTCGCGGGCACGAGCTCGAGCGCATGGCCCGCTGGGCGTATCGCGGGTATCGCCTGACGTTCCCGGCCAAATGGCATGTCCGGAAGGTCCGGGCGACGTTGTACAACGCGCATCGGGCCTGGGATCGCATCGTCCATCCGGGCGCGGCGAAGATCGAGGATGTGGCGAAGGTCGCGCCCAGGATCGCGTTCCTTGGCCTGTGGGACACAGTGGATGCGTACGGGCTGCCGATCGACGAGATGACGACGGGCTGGGATCAGTGGGTCTGGCCGCTATCCCTGCGCAGCCGCAAGCCGCTCGATGTCGTCGACAAGATCTGCCATGCCGTCGCGCTCGACGATGAGCGGTTTTCGTTCCATCCGGTGCTCTACGACGAGGCGTCGGTGCGGCTGCGCGGGGACGACGTTCCGGCTGCGGACGCGGTGAACGCTGCGAATGCGTTGGACAAGGTGCCGCGCAAGGACGTCGAGCCGGCGCTCGCCAAGCACATCGACGAAGAGCGCGTCACACAGGTCTGGTTCACCGGCATGCACTCCGACGTCGGCGGCGGGTACCCCGATGACGGGCTGGCGTACGTTCCGTTGTGCTGGATGGCCGACCAGGCGATGCGGGCGAGCGGAGGCCAGGGCCTGCGGCTGTTCCCGAGCGTCGTCGGCGAATGGCAGGCGCATGCCAACCCGAGCGGACCGTTGCACGACTCCCGACAGGGATTGGCCGCCTACTACCGGTACAAGCCGCGCAGCGTGGAGGCGCTCTGCGACGACGACTTCGTCAAGGTTCGCATTCCGCGCCCCAAGATCCACGAGAGCGTGTTCACGCGGATCGTCGCCGGACGCGACGAGTATGCGCCGATCGTGCTGCCCGAGCGGTATGCCGTCGTGACAGACAGCGGGGCGATCCTCGATGGCGAGGCGAACCCATACGAGCAATCCGATCAGGCGGGCGCGCGGAGGGCCGGCCAGGCGCGGGTCTGGGACACGGTGTGGCTCAGGCGGGGGCTGTACTTCCTCTCCGTCGGGACGTCGCTGCTGCTCATCGGCGTGCCGTTCCTCGCCGGCACGTGGTGGCCGGACGTGTTCCAGCTCAGGTCGCGCGGCTCGGCGGGCATCATCGACCTTGCCGCCGAGTTCCTGCCCGGGTTCACGAAGCCGTGGACCCAATACTACCGGGCGTACCCCATTCAACTCGGGTTCCTGCTGGGCGTCCTGATCCTGTTGTTGCTGGCCAGCGCGCGCTTCGAGCAGAAGATCCGCCAGCGCATGCTCGGCCTGTGGGACGATGTCCTGAAGGGTGCCGCCGCGACCGAATCCGCCGAACGGAACAAGGAAGGACCGGTCTCTCGAGTCCGCTCGATCTTTGGCGAACACTCCGCGTTCGAGCGCCTGACGCAGCGGCTCGTGCCCCCTGCCTTCGGCTTCGGGGCCTTGGCGACGATCGTGCTGATCGGAGCGGGCGCGCTGAACCGAGGGGGGTTCACGGCAGCGTCCGTCGCCGGAGCCGTGTGCCGGAGCTCCGAAGGCGCGCTGGACGCCGATGGGCGGTGGAGTCCAATCACATTCAGCAGCCGGGAACCGTGCCATGCCACCGGCATCGGCCTCTGCAAGAACCATCGCTACAGCGTGAGCGTTGCGCTGCCGAAAGGCGGGTGGACGGATGGCAGCTACCTCGTCACATCACCCGCCGGATTCAGCAGCCTCGAGAAGCGCAACATCGCCTTCATCCTCGGCCTGCCGTTCCGCCGACTCCTGACGGCGCGCTGGTTCGTGCCGACGGCGCGCATCGGTGCATCCGGCATCGCGGAGCACCAACTGCTTGACAAGGGAACGGTCGAATTCACGCCGCGCCGCGATGGCGAGTTGTTCTTGTTCGTGAACGACGCGGTGGGCATCTGGCCGTTCACCTGGACCTTGTACGAGAACAACGACAAGGACGACGGCGACAGGAGGGCGACGGTCACGAT
This sequence comes from Candidatus Avedoeria danica, assembly GCA_016703025.1. Lineage (NCBI taxonomy): Bacteria > Bacillati > Chloroflexota > Ardenticatenia > Candidatus Epilineales > Candidatus Epilineaceae > Candidatus Avedoeria > Candidatus Avedoeria danica. The sequence continues at coordinate 151,366 of JADJCV010000005.1, read as the reverse complement.
CACCGAGTTGCCGTGATCGTCCGCCATCCACGACGACGGCCGCCTATCCGGTCATCAGCTGGCTGGCCTCGGTGCCGAACGGGGTGGTCCGGGCATGTCCAGTGGCGGGGTCCTAGTCCTCGACCTCGACGTCCCCCGAAAGGCCAACGTCCTCCGGCTCCGGGTCGTGCCGCGCCGCTTTGATGGCCGCGCGGTGATGCTTGTCGTGCAGCCGATCCTCGCGGACGGCTGCGGGCACTTCCGTCTTCCAGCGTGTCCGGTCAGCCGCGATGGCATCGTGGACGAGGTGGATGAAGCGCTCGGTGGCGATCTCTCGGTTCTGGTGCTGGCTGCGCTCGGTCTCGACGGTGATGCGAAGCAGTCCGTCCTCCGTCAAGCGATCCTCGAGGTGCTCCAGCAGCACGAACCGCTGTGCGTCGGAGAGGACGCGCGAGGACTCGACGTTCCAGCGCAACTCGACACGCGTCTCGCTCGCCGCGGCATGGCCGCCGCCGGGTCCGCTCGGCATGCTGAAGCGCCACTCGATCTCGCCGGCGGGGATGGTGAGGGTGTCGTCGATCTTGATGCTCTCGCTCACGGGAACCTCCTTGAAGTTGCGTCCACGATATCGTGCCTCGTGATGCGGCGGAATAGCCAATCGGCCAGTCGTGGCCTAGCCGACAGGCCCGTCGTCGAGTCGAACCTTACGGACTCATGGCACATGCTGCCAACCCGTCGGCCGGCGTCCGCGCCCGAAGGTGGCCGGAGGTGCGATCCAGGAGTTCGCGATCCGTGGTGACGAGGTCGGCGTTCAGGCGCGCGGACAGCGCGGCATCGGGCGCGTACGTCACGCGCCGACCCTGTCAGGGGATCGCCATCGGCGGCCAGCGCCTCCGGCAGCGATTCGATCTCCAACCTCAGCGTCGCGCGCAGCGTGGGTTCGCTCATCCCGCACCGCTTCGTCGAATCGGCTCGTGCCAGCCGGACACCGCAAGGTTCCTCTGGCAAGTACGCATGTGGACTGGGGCAGAGTCCTATGGGGATCTTTGCGGATTGCCCATTAGGACTTTGCCAAGATCACAAGGGCAATCGCGCCAGATCACTGGGGAACTTGGGCGGAGTCCCTCGCGGGTGCAAGCGATCGTCCGGCGCGGAGAGCCGCACCGATCACGCCAACGCCAACGGCCTTGCGTGGAGGATCTCCGCACCGGCAAGACGGCGGACGTCGTCCGGCTGTAGCGTCAGCACGGCAACGGTGTCTCCCACCGGCGCACGGCGCCAACGTTAGCACGAATCCCAATGGCCCTGACCGCACGTTCCCGCGCCGCCAAAAGCGTATCGTTGCTGCGTTGCCCGATCATCCCATGCCTTGACAGCGACACCGCCTCTGCTCGGAGCCAACCCCATGCCCACCCTCATCCTCCTCGGCGAGGACGGCGCCCACTTCACGGACGACGGGAACGCGTTCTTGGCAGCGCGCGTGGTGGCGGCGATCATTGCGGGGGTCGGGTGATCGTCCCGATCGTCCGCCGCTGCGGCGACTTCCGCCAGCGCACGATCTACCACTACGGGTTCCACCGCCGCAAAAAACGCGGCGATCCGCCCGATGCTCGGGCACACGCTGAACGGCCGGTCAGCTGCGCTCGATGTTCGGAACGAAGATCCGCCGCTGCGGCGCTGCCGTCGGGTTCGGCGGCCGGTCGGGCGTCGCGCTCGGCGTCCGGCGCGGGAACGGCGTGCCATCCGGGGTGGGCGTCCGGCTCGGCGTGGGTGTCCGGGTGGGCTCGGGCGGGATGAAGCCCGTCGGGCGCACGGGATCGATCCTCGGGCAGTCGATGTGTCCGGGGGCGCGCGGTTGGACGCACAATTCGATCGAGGCGCCCGGCCCGCGCTCCAGGCTCAGATTCAGGCGCAGGCGATCGGTCGCGAGATCGATCTTGACGAAAGACGTCGGGTACAGGGCACGATAGACGGCGTTCACTTCGAACGTGGCCGCGTGGCCCTCGGCTGGTACGGTCCAATGAACGTCGCGTACGCCGACCTCGGCCATGGGCACGGCGGACAGCGGCGCAATCGCGGACGCGTTCGACAACAGCGATGCGGTCCACTGGATCAGCGGTGCCTGGATCAGCGCCAGCGCCCGGTTGACCTCCACGGCGATGGTCCGATCCGACCCCTGCGTGTCCCGGATGATGATGGCCCCGCCGGGCTCCTGGCCTGCCAGCCGCAACATCCAACCGCTGTCCGACAGGTCGATGAGCACGCTGTGCCCGACGAACTCGCGGGCAGACGCGATCGCGGCCGCAAGGTCCTGAACGACGTCGTCGACGCCTGCCGCGGGCGGCCGCCCGTCGATGACGACGAGCAGCGGACGGTAGGTCGGACCCAACGCGCGAAAGAGCGTGTTCGTGCGGGCCAGCGTGTCCGCCCACGCCCGGGCTGTCCCGCCCGGCCGTACGTCCAACGCGCGCAGGTCTGCCTCGAGGGCCGCGCGCTGGTCGGGCGTGACGACCCATGTGGGCACCGTTGTGTCATCGCCGACCACCAGGCGGGCGATCGGACCCGCGTTCGCCTCCGCCAAGGCGTCGAGGATCGCCGCCATGCTCGCGCGCATCCCGGGTCCGTTGCCCAGCGGCACACCGCCGACGACGAACAGCGCCGCGCTGGACGTGAGGAAGTTGGGACAGACGATCTGGCTCCGGGCGGTGATCGTGAAGACCTCACCGACGCGCGGTTCGCGGGTCGATGTCCGAATGCTGGCCCCGCTGCTGCAACGCGGCAGGACGCCGTTGACCCCGCCCGGTGGCGAGGTGGCGGTGGGCCGCCGTGTACGCGTCGGTGTTGTCGCCGTTTCGTCCTGCCGCGAGCGCCCAGCTTCCGCGGCGGGCGGGCGCGCCAGCAAGGGCGCACCGGCGATGAACAGGATGGCGCAGGCAGCGGTGATGTGGGCTGCGGTGTGACGGGACATCGTCGCCAGTATAACCGGATTGGCCAACGAGTCGCGGGTCACTTTCCAGTGCCAGCGCGTCACCTGTCGTGGGAGACCGACGGGCCTTGCGGTGCGCGGCATCGCTTGACGGATGAACATCCGTTCTATACACTCTCGCGCGGCCATTCCGAGCACGTTGCCCGATACCAACACCATGGAGGTGATTAGGTCATGCGCGTGGAAGCGTTGAAGGAACACGACTGGCTCCGGCAGCTCGTCGGCGAGTGGACGTACTCGTTCGAGGCATACGCCGAGCCGGGCCAGCCGCCGACGATCCACACCGGAACCCAATCCATACGGCCACTGGGCGACATCTGGATCCAGAGCGAGGGGCGGGGCGAGTTTGCGGACGGCGCCACCGACCTGAGCCAGATGACGCTCGGCTATGATCCGGTGAAGCAACGGTTCGTCGGCACGTACGTCGGATCGATGATGACGCACCTGTGGGTGTACGAGGGCACGCTGGACGCGGCGAGCCACACGCTGTCGCTCGATTGCGAGGGGCCCGGGATGACGCCCGATGCGAAGATGGCGAAGTACATCGACGCCATCGAGTTGAAGAGCGCCGACCACTGGGTGCTGACGAGCAGCGTGCTCGGTGAGGACGGGCAGTGGACGACGTTCATGACGGGGCACCACCTCCGCGTGAAGTGATCGTGCCGCACATCCGGTTGTTGCCACCCCAAGCCACCCTTTCCAGGAGGACCTCCCATGATCGACAAGCCCCAGATCACCCAGACCACCGCTCAGCCGGCGGCCGTCATCCGCCTCACGATTCCGCGCGCCGAGATCCAAGAAGTCATGGGTCCCGGCATCGGCGAGGTGATTGCCGCCGCCGTCGCGCAGGGCATCGGCCCGGCCGGACCGGTGTACAGCCACCACTTCCGAATGGACGCCGACACTTTCGACTTCGAGATCGGCGTGCCCGTCACGGCCCCGGTCACCCCGACGGGCCGCGTGACGGCGGGCGAATTGCCCGCTGCGAAGGTGGCGCGGACGGTCTACCACGGCGGCTACGAAGGCATCGGTGAAGCGTGGGGTGAGTTCGGGGCATGGCTCGAAGCCGAAGGTCTTGCGCCGGCCCCGAACCTATGGGAGAGTTACGTGGCGGGTCCGGAGTCGAGCCCCGACCCGGCAAACTGGCGAACGGAGCTCAACTGGCCGCTCGTCGGCTGAGTCTACGGCGGCACCCAGTCCACTCTCCGAGGTCAGTCCTTCGCGCAAGCGAGTCGTCGTGATCGAGAGCCGGCCGGCCGCAACCTTACATGCGCATCGGCAGACCGAGGGTATGATTCCGACCGGCGATCGATCCGCGGTTCGGTTGAGGTGACGGTGCCATGATCCCAGCCAAGGAAGCGCTCGAACGCCTGCGGGACGGCAATCGGCGCTTCGTGTCGGACACGCGTCGCGCGGAACCGCTCACCAGCCAGGCGCGTCGCCTCGCGCTGGCGGCGGGCCAGGAACCGTTCGCCGTCCTGTTGGGCTGCTCGGACTCGCGCGTGCCCGCGGAGATCGTCTTCGATCAGGGCCTGGGTGACCTGTTCGTCATTCGGGTTGCGGGCAACATCGTCGCCCCGTCCCAGATCGGCAGCGTGGAGTTCGCCGTCGAGCAGTTCGGCACGCGGTTGGTGGTCGTGCTCGGCCACTCGAAGTGCGGCGCCATCCTCGCCACGATCGATGAGCTCCAGCGTCCTGCCCGGGAGCAGTCACGCAACATGCGTTCGATCGTCGACCGCATCCGCCCGTCGGTGGAGACGCTGTTGGCGATGGACCTGCGCCACGATCCGGATGCCCTCGTTCAGCAAGCGATCCGGGCCAACATCCGCGTGTCCACCCACCAGTTGAGGCATGGATCGGACGTGCTCGAGCACTGGATCCAACGCGACGGCCTCGTCGTCGTCGGGGCCGAGTACTCGTTGGAAACCGGGATCGTGGACTTCTTCGATGGGGTGCCGGACGCGGGCTGATCACCGATCGGCGTGCGGAAGCCAGATCCGCCACCGCGCATCGATGTCCGGCGGGCGGGTCGGTGGCGGCGCCGGTGTGGCTGTCCCCGGCCGTGTGCCCGGGGTGGGCGGGACGGATGAAGGCGGCGCCTCGGGCTCCGGGCAGCGATCGGGCGCCTCGGGTGCGGCGGGGCGGATGCACAGCAACGCGGGTATCACCGGGCCGAACTCCTCCGCGCCTCCCTGGCGCACGAACCTGGGCTGGAACAGCAGCCGGGTGGGGCCGACGATGTCGAGGGCGCGGAACGCGCCCGTTGCCGTGACGGCGATGCTGTGGCCGGCCAGCGGTGCGTGCCACGTGATCCGGCCGGACACCGTGATGTCGGCCTCGTGATCCGCCGCCACCGGCTGGAAAGTGCCCGCCGTCAGCTCCTGCATCGTGCCGGTCCAAGACGCGAGCGGGGCGTGAAATGTCGCCAGGGCGCTCCCCATGGCCGTTTCAACCGCGGCGCCGGTCGTGTGGACGAGCAGCACTTGGTTCTCGGATCCCGAGCCGATCGCGTCGATGACCGGACGAAGCCACTGGGCCGCGCCGACGTCGAAGAGCACGCTGTGCCCGGCCCCGTCGCGCGTGCTGCGGACGGCGCGGGCCACCGCCGCAGCGGCGGCCGCTTCTGCGTCCGCATTGCCGCCGGCCACGAGGAAGCCGTCGATGACGACCAGCATCGGGCCTCTTGTCGGGGGAACCGCAAGCACGATCCGTTCGGCGGCGGCCATCGTGGCCGTCCAGTCCTCGGCGGATCGTGCCGGCGACTCGACAAGCCGGCGCGCGTCGCGCGCCAATGCGGCGAACTGCCCTTCCGTGGTCGACCAGCCCACAGGCCGGACGTTGCGGTCGACAACGAGCAGCTGCGCGCTCGAGCCGCCGGCCTTCGCCACGGTGTCGACGAACGCCCCCAGGCTGTTGCGGACCGGCTGCACGGCGTGCGCCGGCAGCCCGCCGACGACGATGAGGATGGCGCGTGATGACAGAAGCTGGGGACAATGGGCCCGAAACGACGCCGTGAACGTGAGGACCTCACCGACCCGCACCGCCGTTGTCGACGGGATCACGTCGGCGACGACGGCGCACGTGGGGGGCACCCCGAACATCATGGGCGGCCCTGGCCGCAGCGTGGTGGCGGCGCGCGCCCGGGGCGCGTGGGGGGATGGCGCGGACATGCCGACGGCCGCCAGTACCGCGGCTGCGGCGAACGCCGCGACCCCCGCCCGTGCCGCCATGCGCTACGGCGCCTGTGGCCAGAACAGCGGGCAAGGCAGCAGGTCCGCGATCGCGGCGTAGATCTGCTCCAAGTCCGCTGCGTCCGGGCTCAGGAAGGAGTGGTCCGCGCCGCTGGCGATGTCGCGCAGCGCATCGACGTCGAGGTCGTTCCCGATGCCCACGGTGTAGATGACGATCCCATCGGCCTTGGCGCGTTGGGCGCTGGCGACGGCCTCGGACACCGGCCGCGGGTTCGAGCGACCGTCCGTCAGCAGGATCATCGTCCGCGACCGGCCCGGGGCGCCGCCGGAGCTGAGCGCCGCTTCGCCCGTCTCGATGGCGCACGGGATGCACGTCAGCGTGGCGGGAACGATCCCGTTCAGGGCGGCGTCGAGCGCGGCGCGGTTCTGCGTGAGCGGCTGCAGGAGATGGGCCTGCGCGTTGAAGGCGACGATCGCCGCGCGGTCGGCACCGGTGGCCATGTGAAGCTGGTCGAGGAACGATTGTGCGGCGGCCACCGCGGCGGCGAGCTTCGTGCGACCACCGCCGGTCGTCTCGAGCATGCTCGTCGAGGCATCGATGACGAGGACGATGTCGGCGGCGCGGCGCTCCGGGTCGCAGCGCTCGTTGAGCGAGATCGGCAGGTATACCGGCTTCGGACGCGGCGTCGGGGTGGCCGTCGAGGTCGGGGTGAGCGTCGAGGTCGGCGTTGCCGAAGGCGTGAACGTGGCGGTCGGCGGAACGGTGGGCGTCTCGGTCGGCGGCGGCTCGGTGGGGGTGACGCACGGCTCGTAGACATCGACGGACGCCGGGGGGATGACGACCTGCCGGTCCTTGCCGTTGCCGTCGAGGATGTCGGTGACACCGGTGACGGTGTAGCGGCCCGTCGCGTTGGGGGCGATGCGGTAGCGGACGTCGTGCGGGCCGTCGACGCCGAGCTTGTCCCACACCCATTGCAGGCTCGTCCCGGCCTCGGTCACGTCGACCACGGACGGCGTCGGGGCGGCGGAGTTCAGCACGTAGCTCAGCTCGGGCGGGAGCTGCTGCTTGATCGTGATGTTCCGCAGCAGGTTCGGCTCGTGCAGGCGATCGAGCTCGCCGTCGAACGCGCCGGGGAGGGCGCCGCGGAACGGGGGCTGGGCGAAGTACCGCTTGTTGGAGAGCATGCGCACCGTGCCCTCGCAGTCCGAGATCGCGGTCGACGGGCAGCCGACGAACAACGCGTCGACATTGCGCTCGATGTCGCGCCCGGCGCCGATCGCATTCAGAGCGTTCTCCTCCAAGCTGAACCCGGCGCACGATCCGAGCGTGCTCTCGTTGAAGAGGAGCACGAAGTCGCACGTCTTGTCGTCGTCGCCCAGGTTCGAATCCTTGCGCACGTCGCGCAGCATCCGCGTGATGAGCGCCGGCACCGTCCGCAGGTTGCCGAGGTACGGATAGCAGAAGCACACCGGCGCCAGGCAGTTGTTCGTTCCCGTCCCGAACCTCATCGCCCCCTTGGCTGTCCGGAGGTTGTCCGTGAGCGCCTGCGCCGTCCGCGCGCCGCGCGAGTCGTAGTGGATCACGGCCACACGGACGGTGGAGTCCGGATTCCGCTCGTTGAATCGCTCGAGCCGGTCCACGACGGCCTGTGCTTCCGCCTGCATCCAGAGCGGCTCGTGGGCGAACTCCTGCATGACGACGATCAGGTTTACACCGGCTGGGCAGACCGGGCAGATCGCCTCGGCTTGCAGCTGGATCTCCGCCTCCTCGCACGTCCGCAGCGTTGGCGTGATCACCGTCGACAGCGTCGTGCCCTGGCACGAGCTCGTGTTGCCGCGCGGCGAGCTCTGCGACGTCGGGAGCGGCGTCGCGTTCGGCGCATTCTGGCCGGCGACCGGGGCGACGGATGGGCGGAGCGCGCCGAGAAGGACAGCGCCGAGCGTGAGCGCCAACAGAACGACCCGCGAACGCGCGGGCACAAGTGTCGTGATCATGGGATCCCTTTGGCCGGGGCCACATCGCTGTGCACTCGAGCCCGAGTGGGGAGGGCGGCTCGACGACGGCGCTGCGGCGCGCAAATCGGGTTCGGCAGACCATCGCCTGGCCGAGGGGAGGACGTCAGGCTAGGCGGATGCGCGCGAAATGTCAACAGCCACCCCGGAATCGGCAGGGTTTGCCGGCCGTCGAGCGCGTCCACCACGGACTGCCATTGGGTCAGCGACAGACGATGCCGCTTGCCACGGCCCGGTAGATCGCCGCCAGCTCGTCCGGTCCCGGCGCCAGGTGGACGCGCGTCTCGTCCCCGGTCACCTCGCCGAGGACGTCGGCCAGCACGTCCTCGCCCAGCCCGATCGCCCAAAGGCCCGCACCTGCCGCCGCCCGCGCCCGCTCGGCGGCGGCGCGCACGGCGTCTTCGGTCCCGCCCTGCGGCCGGCCGTCCGTCAGCAGGACGATCGCCCGGTCGGCGCCGATCCGCGCACGCGGGCCGGTCAGCTCGGCCGCGGCAGCGTCGAGGCCGAGGTCGAGCCGGGTGCCGGGCGCGGTCGACAGGCCGTCGAGGGCGCGGACGACGGCGCCGCGGCTCGTCGTCAGCGGGCGGTCAAGGCGGGCGGTCTCGTCGAAGCCGACGACGGCGGCCCGGTCGGCGGACGGGCGGAGGTCGAGCTGATCGACGAAGACGATGGCGGCATCCTTGGCTGCGATCAGCTTGTCGCCCTCCATCGACGACGACGTGTCGACGAGCAGCACGACGTCGACCGGCCGGGGCTGCGGCTTGCACGCGGCGCGCAGCGCGAACGGGAGGAAGGCCAACGCCGGTCCGTCGCGCGTCGGGCGTGCCGTCGGCGTGGGCGCGGGCGTCGGCGTGTCCGTCGGGCCAGGGGTTGGCGACGGGCCGGCGGTGGGGGGCAGGGCGGTCGGCTCGTCCGTCGGCGTGGCCGTCGGCGGGCCGAGGACTTCGACGAATGGGACCGGGAAGACGACGTGGGCCGCGTGGCCGTGGCCGTCCGTGCCGTCGGCGACGGCGTCGAGGTTGGTGGCGTGACGGCCGGGCTCGAGCGGGCGAAGGGTGTAGGTCAGGTCGGGCGCGCCGCCGAGCGGGATGTCGGTGAGCGTCCAGCGCAGGACGGCGTCGGGGCGCGCGCCGTCGGGCAGCAACTCGGCGGGCGGGTTGACCGACCCGGCGACGAGGGCCATGTTCGCCGGGATCCGGTCGACGATGACAAGACGGCGGGCCAGGACGCGCGCGGCGATCGTCCGGCCGATCTGGCTGAAGACCGGCACGAGGTCGGCCGGCGCCGCCGCCGGGCGGTAGCGGTCGGCCGGGTACGCCAGCGCCGCCAGCAGCGCCTCGTCGGGCGGGTGGCCGCCGCCGAAGCTGTCCTGGCCGACGCCGCTCGTCCAGATCTCGACGCCGCGGTCGCGCAGCTGCCCGGCCTCCCACCGCGCCAGCTCGCGCTCGCCCTGCGGCGGGATCGGGAAGAGCGGATTGCGGTCCGCTTCCCACAGCGCCTGCTCGGTTGGGGTGAACGGCGGCTCGAACGTGTCCGGTTCCTGCGCCAGGATCGCCAGGATCCGCGGCGTGTCGAACAGGCTGGGCGAGAGGAGGACGACGGCCTTGCCGGCGTCGGCGCGCCCCGCCGCGCCGAACAGCGCTTCGCGCGCCGCGCGCAGCCCGTCGCTCATCCGGCCGTCCGTCGTGCAGGCGTACGGCCAGAGGAACGTGCCGATGTGCGGCTTGGACATCCGCGCGTTGAAGCACGCCGCGTTCATGTGGCAGTCGACGGTGAAGGCCTTGGCGAAAGTCCTGATCACCTCGCGGTCCGTCGTAAACGGTACGACGACGCGCGCGTCACCGACACCGTCGTTGAACGTCACGATCCCGATCCTGTCGTTCGACAGCACCATCGCGTCCGCCAAGCCGGCGAGGGCCAAGCGCGCCAACCGCAGCCGGTCGCCGCCCATCTGGCAGCTGGCGTCCAGCGCGATGACGACGTCCTTGGCGGTGTGGGCGGTTCCGCAGTCGCCGATCAGGCTGAGCGTGACGTCCGTCGTCCCGCCGAGCGCGAGGCGGGCCGGGTCGGCGCTCTTGGCGGGCTCGAAGCGGCACGGCCCGCCGGCGAGCGCGGGCGGCGGCGTCGCCTCGGCGCTCGGCGCGTCGGGCTGCAGGACGACGATGCGGTCCGATGCGCCGTCCGGCACGAGGACGCGGTCGTCCGGTGCCACGGCGGCGTCGCGGTAGCGGCCGGGGCCGGCGATATCGGCGATGCGGACAGCCGCGATCAGCGCGGCGCGCGGCGGGCGGGTGGCGGTCGGGGTCGGCGGGATCGTCGAGCGGGGGGTCGGCGTGGCGCGGGGCGTGCCGCGGGGGGTGCGGGTGGGCGTGGCGGTCGGGACGGGCGGGCGGTCGTCGTGCGGCGCGAACTTCATGACCCAGCCGTCGCCGGTGAGCACGACGAGGCTGCCGTCGGGGCCGATGCCGAGGGACTCGGCCGTGCGGCCGCCAAGGCCCTCCAACGCCTGCGCGCCGCGCTCCCGGCCGCGAGCGTCGTAGTGGCGGACCGTGCCGTCGCGCGACAGGGCCCAGAGATCACCGCGCACGTCGTACGCCACGTCGGCCCAGGCGCGGAACGGATCGGTGCGGGCGCCAAGGCGGATGTCGCCGCTCTGCAGCACTTGATCCGGGCCGCGCGGCCGGCCGCCGCCGGCGGGCGTCGGGGCGTCCGGCGGCAGGACCCACAGCGTCCGGATGGCCACCCGCTGCTCCGCCGCGTTCAGGACGGCCACGCTGTAGTTGTGCGGTGCGTTCACGCGGCCCTCGGGGCGCACCGCCTGGCCGATCGTCCCGCCGCCGGCCGCGAGGGCGATGTTCCACCACGCGTCGGCCGGGATGCACGGGCCGTCGGGCACGAGCGGGCGCCACGGGATCGGCAGCGACCGGCGGCACTCGTTCGTGCGGTCGCGGCGGATCATCTGGGCGGCCGTGAGGATGTTCACCGGCCGCGGCGGGCAGACATCGTCCCCCGAGCCCGAGAAGCAGCGCAGGGAGGACAACTGGATCTGGTTGCCGGTGAGCACGGCCGTCACCTGCGGCAGCCCGAGGCTGGCGGCGATGTCGATTCCCCGGCCGCCGACGAACGGGCGCGACGTGTCGTACCACAGGCCCGTGCTCTTCCAGGCATGCGTCTCATCCGTGCTGTCGCTTACCCGGGCGTAGTACGGATCGTCCGCGGCGGCGATCCGGTCGGGGTCGGTCGCGTGGCGCCGCTGGGCGCCGTCGTAGTCGCGGCACTGGCGGGGCCAGACCGTGACGTTCTGATCGCCCGCGCGGGTGATCCCGCCGCGGTCGGGCGGCGCGCCCGGCCCGCCGCGCAGGGCGGGGTAGACGATCACGCGGTCCGGCCAGCGCGTCGACGGCGCGTACGTGACGGCCAGCCCGACGCCGGGGCGCAGGTCAAGCCGCTGGATGCCCTCGTGGTTGCCGGCCTCGACCTGCCGGCGGTAGCAGCCCATCGCCCGCGGGTTCTGCGGCCCGCACGCGCCGGGCGTGCACGGCGCGACGATCACCTCGGCCACCGGCGGCACGGCCTCGGCGAACTCGAGGTCGGCCGCGACGCCGGCGCCGGGCGGAACGGTCGGCGTCGGGCGCGGTGTCGCGGTCGGGACGGGCGTGCGGGTGCGGGCGTTCGTCGGCAGCGGCGGCGCCGCGGTGCGCGTCGCTGGCGGTGGCGGGACGATGCGGAAGCGGAGGATCGCGCGGTCGACCGCTGCGTACACGTCGCCGTTCGCGTCGACGTCGACGTCCTGCGGCGCACCGCCGGGCGAGGCTCGGTTGTCGAGGTCGAGCGAGCCGACGGGGGCGCCTTCCGGCCCCTCGGACCCATCGGCGTCGAGCCACTGCAGGCGCTGGTTGCCGTGGTCGGCGACGACGAGGTCGCCGTCCGGCGCGACGGCCAGACCGAGGGGCGTGTCGAACGCGCCGGGCCCGCGGCCCGGGCGGCCCCAGGCGGCCAGGCGGATGCCGGCTGGGTCGAAGACGAGGATCCGCATCCCCTCCGCGTCGCTGACATACACGCGGCCGTCCGCCACGGGCTCGTTGTCCGCGCCGACCCCCGGCCCGAGGGCGATGCCGCGCGGCAGCCCGACATCATCCCACTGGGCGACGCCGTTGCCGGCGGCGTCGATCACCTGCACGCGGCGGTTGCCGGTGTCGGCCACGTAGAAGAGGTCGCCCGCCCCGGTCACGGCGACGTCCTCGGGCGCCACGAACCGCCCCGGCACGTCGCCCCGGCCGCCGATGCGCTTCGCCGACTCGTTCGGCAGGAACCCCTCGCCGTTCGTGCGGGACCAGGTCAGGCGGTGGTTGCCGGCCTCGGCGACGGCGAGGCGGCCGGTCGCGTCGAACGCGATGCCCGCCGGGTGGAACAGGCGGTTGCCGGACGGAACCTCGGGCTCCCAAACGGCGGCGAGGCTGAAGCCGTCGGGCAGCGGCGTGGCCGGGGCAGCGAGCGAGGCGGTGGCGGTCGACGTGGCCGCGGTCTGTGCGATGACCCGCCGCCCAGGCAGCGCGTCGAGCCGCGCGAGGGCAGCCGCGCCAGCGGCGGCGATCACGAGGCAGGCAGAGGCGGCGAGGCGGGGGCGCATCGGATGGATTGACGCGGGGGGACGGCAGGGGTTACGGTGAGGCGCAACCGTCGATGTCGGTGGACCGTAGGGATGGCGGTTCGATCATGCGTGTTCCGCCGCCCGCCCTGCATCTCGACCGCATCCCAAGGAGCCGCTGGATGGACGATTCAATCGCCGACGGCACCGAGCGCGGCACGAGCCCGCGCCACGTCACCGTCGAACGGATCGTCGGCGGGATCGTCGGCGCGTGCGTGCTCGGCGGCACCGCGGTCGGGGCGATGATCCTTCGGATCGCGATCGAGCCGCCATGGGAGTGGACCGCGAGCCTGCCCGTCCTGGCCGCGCTTCCATTCGTCGCCTTCACGCAGTGGTGGCCCGCCTACAGCCATCCCTTCACGCGCTGGCGGTTGGACGGCGCCGCGCTGCGGATTCGACGCGGCGTGCTATGGCGGCAGGAGATCGATGTGCCGCTGTCGCGCGTGCAGCACACGGATGTGGTGCAAGGGCCGGTTGAGCGGCGGTTCGGCGTCGCCAAGCTCGTCGTCCACACGGCCGGCACGGTCGATGCGACGGTCGAGCTTGGCGGGCTGGAGGTCGCGATCGCTCGGGCGGTCCGCGACCACCTGGTGCGGGGGGACGATGACGACGCCGTTTGAGCCGGTGGTGGGCGGCGACGAGGCTGTCGGGCGGCTCCACCCGCTGTCGATCGTCTTCCTGGCGGGCCGCACGATCCGCAACGCCGTGCTGGCGACGGCGGCCGGCGCGTTCGCCGGGGAGTTGGGATGGCTGTGGTGGCTCGTGCCGTTCTTCGGGATGTCGCTCACTGCCGAGATCGTCGGCTACGCGCGCTATCGCTACCGAATGGCGCCGGACGAGCTGATCATCGAGGAGGGGCTTCTCTCGCGCAGCGTGCGAACGATCCCATATGCCCGGATTCAGAACGTCGATACCGCGCAGAACGTGCTCCATCGGCTGCTCGGCGTCGCCGAGGTGCGGATCGAGACCGCCAGCGGCCAGGGCGCCGAGGCGACGATGCGGGTGCTCGGGCTCGGCGAGGTCGAGGCGCTGCGGCGGTTCGTGTTGGCGCGGCGCGGGGGGGCTCCGATCGACGTTCAACCGGCGCAGCCTGCACCCATCGTCCAACTCGGCCCGGTCGAGGTCATCGCCCACGGGCTGACGCGGAATCAGCGGGCGGCGCTGTTCTTTGCGGTGATCGGTATCGGCTGGAACGTGCTCGAGTTGGCCGGCGCCGGCAACGATTGGTGGGACCGGTTCGCGCCGTCGAACGTCATCGGCTGGTACGGCCAGCTGTTCCGGCTCGATGAACTGGGGCTGGTGTGGCTGGCGGTCGCGGCGGGCATCGCCTTATTGGCGGCGCTCGTCGCGGTCCTCACCGTGATCGGCGCGCTCTGGACGGCGGCGCAGCTCTGGCGCTTCACGCTGACGCGCGACGGCGACGACCTGCGGGCGCGCTATGGCCTCTTTACCCGGCACGTGGCGACGATCCCGCGGTTCCGGATCCAGAGCGTGGCGATCTGGGACTCGCCGTTCTACCGCTGGCTGGACCGCATCGCGGTCAGCGTCGAGACGGCGGGCGGCGGCAAGCCGGGCGAGGGTGAAGCGTCCGGCAAGCGAACGTGGCTCGCGCCGATCTGGCCGCGCGACCAGCTCGACGTCCTGTTGGCCGAGGTCCAGCCCGGGTTCGACATCGGCGCGCTGGCGTGGCGGGGCGTGCACCCGGGCGCGGCGGGGCGAATGCGCCGCCGCGGTTGGATCGTGGCCGCCCTCGTCGCAATCGGGCTGGTCGCGATCGGATCGGCCCCCGTGCCGTTCGCCCGCTGGCTTGGGCCGGCGGCGCTCGTCGTGCTCGGCGGCTGGACGTTGTTGGACGCGCCGCGCACGGCGGCGGGGCTCGGCTGGGCGCTGACGGACGATGTCTTCGCGGTCCGGAACGGCTGGATTCGGCGCACGGTGGCTTTCGCCCGCCTGGGCAAGATCCAGTCCGTCTCGCTCCACGCCTCGCCATTCGATCGCCGCGCCGGCATGGCGTCCGTGCGGATCGACACCGCCGGCCGCACGGATGGCGAGCACGCGCTGGTCATCCCTTTTCTGGCGCGCGGCGATGCCGAGGCCCTGCGAGACGTGCTGACGGCTGCGGCGGCGCGTCTCGTGGTGGCCGAGGCCCGCGCTTGAGGCTTTGGTCCGCGGCGCGGTATACTCGCTCGCCGGTCGCCGACTCCCGACCGACAGCTCATATCCCCGACCGCCCACATCCGGCCGACCAAACGTCAGGAACCAAGGCTATGGCCCCCGCGCTCCCGTCCGCCCATGAGATCGAACACCCCAGCGAACATGTCGTGCAGGGCTTGGAAACGGCGGTGGAGGGGGCTCTCTGGTCATACGGTCCGATCCGGCAGTCCAACGCGCGTGTCGAAGTGCATGCCGAGGGCGACGTCGTCTACCTGGACGGCAACATCCGCGGGGCGATGCTCAAGGCGGTGGCCAGCGAGATCGCAGGCAAGGTGCCGGGCGTCGGCCGCCTCGTGAACCGCTTGGTGTCGGACACGGACGTCGAGCACGAGATCGCGATGCAGCTGGCGATGGACGAGACGCTTGACCTGACGACGGACCATATCGCCGTCAAGTGCCTTCTCGGCAAGGTGTACCTCGGCGGACTGATCTTCGCCGACACGCTCGCCGCGGCCGAGTCGATGAAGAACCGGGCCGAGTCGCTGATCGGGGCGATGCCGGGCGTGCGCGAGGTCGTCAGCACGGTGTCGGCGATCGAGGGCAGCCCGGACAGCTTTGCGGCGCCGGCCGACAGCGGCCCGGTCGCCGCCGCGGCGCCCAAGGCGGACGCGCCGCGCGGAATGGGCGGGCTGATCCCCGAGGACCGCAAGGCCAAGATTCGAGCGATGATCGCGGCGCGTGCGCAGGCACGTGCGGCGCGCACGGGGTAGACTGAAGCATGAGGGTAGGCGAACCATGAAGATCGGCGTCTTTTACGGCAGCACGACGGGCAACACCGGCGCGGCGGCGCAGGCCATCAAGGAAGAGTTCGACAAGAAGCAGCCGGGGATGGTCGAGCTGCACGACGTCAAGACGGCCGACCTCAAGACGATGGAAGGCTACGATCTGATCATGATCGGCTGCCCGACGTGGAACGTCGGCGAGCTCCAGGAGGACTGGAAGGCCCAGTTCCCGAGCCTGCCGAACGTGAACTTCGGCGGCAAGAAGGTGGCGATCTTCGGCGTCGGCGACGCGAACGGCTACATCAACAACTTCATGGATGCGCTCGGCATCCTGGGCGATGTCGTCGTCCAGAAGGGCGGCGAGCTGTACGGCTTCTGGCCGACGGACGACTACAACTTCGTCCAAAGCGAGGGCGTCGTCGACGGCCACTTCGTCGGCCTCGCCCTCGACGACGACAACGAGAGCCACAAGTCGCGCCCGCGGGTCAATGCATGGTGCCAGCAGCTGATGGCGGAGTTGGGACTCTAGTCGCCGCGCGCGGCGTCGACAGCGCGCGATGCCCGATCCCGCCCCTGCACCGCCCGTCGCCCGCCGCGAGGCTCTGCCCCTCGAGCTGCTGACGCTCGCAGTCCTCACGCTGGCCGCCGCCGCCGCCCGCTTCGCATTCCTCGGCAGCGTCCCGCCCGGGCTGCACGTCGACGAGGCGTTCAACATCCTCGACGCCCGTGCCGTGATCGACGGCTGGCGGCCGATCTTCCTGCCCGCCAACGCCGGCCGCGACGTTCTGTACACCTACCTGCAAGCGCCGCTTCTAGCCCTGATCGGCGACCGCCTCGGCGTGGCGCGCTCGGCCAGCGCGCTCGTCGGGTCCTTGACGGTGCCGCTGGTGTGGTGGATGGTCCGATCGATCGGGCCGGGCACCGACGCGAGCGACGGAACCAACGTCGATGCCCGGCGCGTCCGCCGCACGGCCCTCACCGCCGCCGCGCTGCTGGCCGCCACGTACTGGCACCTCCACTTCAGCCGCTTCGGCATCCGCGCGATCCTCCTGCCCGCGCTCGTCGCCGTGCTGCTGGCGCGGTGGTCGCGCGCCGCGACGGCCGACGAGCCGCACGCGCGGCGGCGCGCGGCGATGGACAGCGGCTTCGTCCTCGGCCTGGCCGCCTACGCCCACCCGGCCGGCCGCGCCCTCATCGCCCTGCCGGCGGCGCACGCGCTCTGGCGTACAGCGCGGCGTCGCGATGGCACCGCCTTGCGGACGCTCGGCATCGCGGCGGCCGTCGGCGCCCTCATCGCGTTGCCGCTCGTTGTCCAGTGGCTGGCCCATCCGTGGCAGGCGACGGGGCACGCGGTCGAGGTCTCGATCCTGGGCGGTGGTCTGGCCGCCGTCGCCGACAACGCCGCCCGCGTCGCCGGCATGTTCAACGTGGCGGGCGACGCCGCGATGTGGCGCAACGTGCCCGGGCGGCCGGCGTTCGAATTCGTCAGCGGCGCCGCGTTCCTGATCGGCCTTGCGCTTGCGGTCCGACAGGCCATGCGGGGTCGGGACTGGGCGGTGCTGGCCGTCATCGCCCTCGTCGGCCTCGTGCTGCCCTCCGTTCTGACGGACGGCGCACCGAACTTCTCACGGGCGATCGGGGTGCTGCCGGTGGCTGCCTGGCTGGCGGCGGTCGGCGCCGTCGCCGTCGGCGATGCCGTCGGCGGCGGCCTGCACGCCGCCCTTGCCCGCCGCGGTGCGCCGTCGATGCGGCTTGTCCGCCTCGCCTCGTGGATCCCTGTCCTCGTTCCAACGCTCGTCGTCGCCGGCACCGCCGGGTCGACCGCCCGCGCCTACCGCGCCTGGGCGGTCGACCCAGTCACGCGGATCGCGTTCGACGCCGACATCGAGGCGTTCGCGCGCTGGGTCGACGGCCTGCCGGCCGCGCCGGCCGTGTTCACATCGCCGCTCACCGCCGACCATGCCACCTACCGCGCCGCAGCGGCCCGCCCGGCGATGGGCATCGACGTGCGGCACGGCCTCGTCGTGCCCGTGCCGGCCGACGCGGACGGGCGGGGCGAGGCGCGCTACGTCGACCTCGCGCGTTTGCCGTGGACGGCCGAGCAGGGGGCGTCCCTGGCAGGCTGGTCGGCCGTCGGGTTGCCGAACGTCCGCCTGACGACCCGCGTCGGCGCGCTGTCCGAACCGCCGGCCGACGTCGGGGCGCTGCGCGGCGCGGTCGTGGGCATCGATATCGGGCGGGCCGTGCGCCGCTCGCCGCAGCCGGCGCGCTGGGACGACGCGATCACGTTCCTCGATGTCGCGCTGCCGACGCGGATCGCCGCCGGCAGCAGCGTGACGGCGACGATCGCCTGGCTGGCCGGCGGGCGGACCACGCCGAGCTTGAGCACGGCCGTCCAGCTGAACACCATCGGGGGCGACGGGATCGCGAACGGGGATGGCCTGCCGGCGGGCGGGAGCTACCCGACGGATCGCTGGCGTCAGGGCGAGGTCGTCCTCAGCCGCCATCGGCTCAACGTGCCGGCCGATGCGCAGGTCGGATCGGCCGTCCTCCGTCTCGGCTGGTACGCGTTGGCCTATCCCGACGGTCCGGCCGCCGCGCCGCACGTGAACCCGATCACCGACGACCGCGGCCGGCAGATGGTCGTCGTGGCGTCCACGACGATCGTCCCTCCTGCGGCGCCCGAATCACCCGTGGGCGGCGGCTGATGCGGCGCCGTCTGGTGCCGCTGGGGATCGTGCTCGGCGCGGCTGCGCTGCGGCTGTGGCGCCTCGGCGCCGTGCCGCCTGGTTTTCAGTTCGACGAAGCCCACAACGCGATCGACGCCGCGCGCATCGTCCACGGCGCCCGCCCGCTCTTCCTGCCCGAAAACGGGGGCCGTGAGGCGCTCCTCTCCTACGCCCATGCCCTGCTCCTCGGCGGACTCGGTCTGGACCACCCCGTCCTCGCCCTGCGCCTCACGAGCGCGTTCATCGGTGTCCTCACCGTTGCCGCCGTCCTCGTGGGCATCGGCCGCTGGACGGGCGATCGGGGGCTCGGCCGGCTGGCCGGCGCGTCGCTGGCGGTGATGTACGCCCATGTTCACTTCAGCCGGTACGGGATCCGGACGATCGTGGCGCCGTTGTGGGCGATGATCGTGGTGGGGGTCTGGTGGGGTGTGGTGGGGGGGGTGGGGGACATGCCGGCGGCGGGGGGCGGGGGGCGGGCGAAAGTTGGGAAACGCGTTGGGGGGATGGGGACGGAGGCGGGCGGGCACGGGGGCCTGCCCCTACGGGGCGTGGCGTGGGGGGGGGCGGTCGTCGTGGGTGTCGGGCTGGCCGCCGCCGCGTGGTCCCATCCCACCGGCCGCCTGCTGCCGCTGATCCTCGTCGGGCACGTGCTGTGGCGCGCGGTGGTGACGCGCGGTCGGTCGGTGCGCGGCGACGTGCAGGCCCTTGGGATCGCCGGGGCGACGGCAGTCGTGTTGTTCGCGCCCGTCGGCCTCTACTTCCTGCGGCATCCCGAGCAGTTCACGGGGCATGCCAGCGATGTCGGGCTGGCGGCCGTCGCGGCGGCGCATCACGGCGGCAATCTCGTGGCGGCGCTCGGGGCGCAGCTGGCGGCGGTGGCCGGCGCCTTCTTCGTGGCCGGCGACCCGTCGACGTTCCACAACCTGCCCTACCGGCCGCTCCTCGACCCGGTGACCGGGCTGGCATTCGTCATCGGCGTCGGGATCGCGGCCGGCGCGCTGATCGGGCGCGGGCGGTGGGCGGCGCGGTGGCGCGAGCACGCCGTGCTCGGTGCGTTCTGGCTCGTCGTCGGGCTTGTCCCGACGGTGCTGTCCGACCGCGCACCGAACTTCTCGCGCTCGACGGCGGCGCTGCCGGTCATCGCGTTGCTCGTCGCGCTCGGGTTGCGGGCGATCGCGCGGCGGGTGCCGCCCGCCGCGGCTCGCGACCGCGCGCGCGCCGGCGCGATCGCGGCCGTGATCGCCCTGTCCGCCGCCTTTACCGCGCACGACTATTTCCGCACGTTCGCCCGCGACCCGCAGGTCTACTACAGCTACGACGTCGAGAAGCTCGATGCCCTGGCCGCGCTGCGCGCCCGCGCCGCGGAAGCGTCCGTCTACCTGGCGCCGGTCTGGGCCACGCACGCCACGATCGACTACCTGAACCGCGCGGCCGTTGAAGCAGCCGTCGATGAAGCCACCGCCGACTTCATGGAGTATGTCGACGACCCCGCCTATGCCGGGCGGATCATCGATGCGTCGGGCGAGAAAGGGTCGTCGGGTGAAGGGAGCGCGACGACGCGCATCGGCCAGCTCGACGCCCGCCGTACGATCGTCTATCCCGACGACGGGCGCGACGTCGTCGTGGCGATGCCGGCGCGCGAGGCCGAGAAGACGGGGTGGGCGGAGGAGGTGCGCGGCTTCCTTGGGGACGCGCCAGCGACTTCCGAACGGGTTGACGACGCGCAAGGCAACCCGCTGCTCGAGCTGCTCCGCGTCCCGGCGGCGGCCTTCGGCGACCTCGCCCCACCGACCGACGCGCCGCTCGAGCCCGTCATCTGGACGCAGCTGCGCTTCGGCGGGGCGATCGAGCTCGTCGGGTACACGGCGGGTGCGGCACGGCCCGGCGAAGCGCTGCCGCTGACCCTCGTCTGGCGCGCCCTCGAGCCGACGCCCGCCAACCTGACGGTCTTCGTCCACCTCCTCGGACCCGGCGATATCAACTGGGGCCAGGACGACCGCGAGCCGGGCCAAGCCAGCTACCGCACGATGGATTGGCAGGGCGGCGAGGTGATCATCGACGCGTACCGACCCGTGCTCGACGCCGCCGCCGCCGGCGCGGTCCGGCTGTGCCTGGGCTGGTACGACGGGGCAACCGGTGCGCGCCTCACGACGACGGACGGGCAAGACGCGTTCTGCCCGCGGCCGATCGCGATCGAGGGGCGGTAGGGTTGGCGGCCGGAATGGTGAGGCCGTGACCGCGCAGCCTGGGCGTGCTTTGCCTGGGCGCGCCGGGGTTCGGATGTCGTCGTGGTCCGGCGCCGAGGTGATTGCCCTCACTGCAATCGTCGCCGTCGCCCTCGCCCTGCGCCTGTGGCGCCTCGGCGCCGTTCCGCCCGGCCTGCACGTCGACGAGGCGCACAACGGCGTCGACGCGCTGGCGATCCTGCGCGGGGCGCGGCCGTTGTACCTGGCGGGCAACAACGGGCGCGAGGCGCTGCTCAGCTACATGCAGGCGGTGACCGTGGGCCTGTGGGGTCCGACGCCATGGGCGCTCCGCCTGGCATCGGCACTGGCCGGCACGGCCGCCGTCGGCGTCGCCTACGGCCTCGCCCGCGCGCTGCCGACGGCCCGCCCGCGCCTCGTCGCGGCGGCGACGGCGGTGCTCATGGCGGTGTCGGTCTGGCCGCTGCATTTCAGCCGGATCGGCATCCGCGGGATCCTGATGCCGCTGCTGGGGGGTGCGTTCGCGTGGGCGTTGTGGCGGGCGGCGTCGACGGCTTCGGCGAACGAGCCGACAGGTCGTCGACCGCAACCATGGCCCCGCTTCGCCCTCGCCGGCGCGATCCTCGGCGCGGCGTTGTATGCCCACCCCGCGGCGCGACTGATGCCGCTCGTGCCTGTCCTCGTCCTCGGCGGGCAGGCGCTGACGGCGTGGCGGCGCGGCGACGTTGCCCGGGCGCGCTCGCGGCTCGCCGGACTGGCGACGTTGGCGGCGACCGCCGCCGTCGTGTCCGCGCCGCTCGTCGCGTACGCCCTCACGCATCGCGAGCTGTTCTTCGGCCACAGCGTCAGCGTGTCGGTTCTCGAGGCCGACAACCGGTCCGGCGGCTTGGCCCGGCGGGTGACGCTCAGCGCGCTGCGAACGTTCCGGGCGTTCTTCTGGGACGGCAGCGACTCGTGGTACCACAACGTCAAGGGCCGGCCGGTGTTCGATGGGGTCACGGCGGTCATGGCCGTCGTCGGGGCCGGCGTCCTGGCATCGGGTGCCCGCGGATCGCGCGCTTCGACGCGGCCCGACGGCGGCGCCCTCGCCGGGTTCGTCGCCGTTTGGCTGATCGTACTGGCCCTGCCGGCGGTCTTGACCGGCGGCGCGCCGAACTTCTCGCGCAGTGTCGGACTCATGCCCATCGCCTTCGTCGTGCCGGCGCTCGGCTACTGTGCCGCCGCCCGGATGCTGGCGGCGACGTTGACGAAGGCCTCACGACGGCGCGCCGATGCACCGATCGACATCGCGATCGCGCGCCGGGGCGATGTCGGCCGGTCGCCGGCGCTGCTGCTGGCGGTCCTGCTGATCCCTGCCGGCGCGTCGACGCTGGTCGACTACTTTGGCCGCTACGCGTATGCGCCCGAGGCCGCCGAGGCATTTGGCGCGTCCACGCGGGCGAAAGCCGACGCGCTGCGGGCGCTCGCCGGGGCCGGGACCGGCCGCGTCTTCCCGTCGCGGGTCATCCTCGAGCGCTCGGTGTACCGCTTCCTGCTCGACGGTGTCGACGTCACGCCGATCGACGCGACCGGCGGCCTCGTTGTGCCGGCGGTCGGCCACGCCTGGCTGGCCTTCGATGCCGACGTCGAAGGCGACGCGCTGCAGGCCGTGCTCGAGCGCTGGCCGCGGCTGCGGCTGGCCGAATCGCGCGCCGCAGCCGGCTGGCGGACGCTGCGGATCGACGCCGTGCCCGAGGAGACCGGCAACGTCGTTGCAGCCGACACCGCGTTCGACGGGCTGACGCTTCTGGCCGTTGCGGGCGGCCCGTCGTGCGACGCGCTGCCGCCGGTGGACGATCTGCTGTGCAGCGACGACGCCGCGTCGATCGACCTTGCCCTGCGCTGGCGCGCCGCTGCCGCACCCGGCCGCGACTGGACCGCCTTCGCCCACCTCGTCGCCGCCGACGGCCGCACCATCGCCCAGCACGACGGCGTGCCGCTGGCGGGCTCGCTGCCGACCTCGCGCTGGCAGGCGGGCGATACCGTGATCGACCGCTACGTCCTGCGCCTGCCCGACGATGTCCCACCCGGACGCTTCCGCCTGCACGTCGGCTGGTACGATGCCGGGACGGGGGAGCGGCTGGGGCTGCCGGGGGACACGGATGGGGCGGCGGATGTTGCGGCGGTCGAGGTGCGGTGAGCCGTCGGGTGAGCCGTCGGGCGGTACGTTGAAGGCGGCCCGGCGGCCACGGGTTCACTTGGCCATCTGGCCGTTGCGACCGAATCAAGACCGCGGCACAATCCCAACGTGCCGTGACGGGCGTACCCTAATCGCCACACGCCTCGCCGTTGCCGGCGACGCTTCGAATCCTTGAGGAGGAACCATCAAATGACGGAAGCATCCCTGACCCGAAGGACGTTCATCCACCGCGTGGGCGTATGGACGGCGCTGGCCGCATCGTCCGGCCTGGCGCTGCAGGCCTGCGGCGGCGACGACGGCGTGGACGGCGAGAAGTCGGCCGCGAGCGTGAAGTGCGATGATGTCTCGGCGCTCGACGATGCACAGAAGGCGCAGCGGACGGCGCTGGGGTACGTGGAGAAGTCGGTTCAGGAGGGCAAGTCGTGCACCACTTGCCAGCAGAACGTGGCCGCGGCTGACCCAGCTGCATGTGGCACGTGCAAGGTCGTACCGGGGTCCATCAACCCGGGCGGCTACTGCAACGTCTGGGTGCAGAAGACGACCTAGCACACCACCACGGGATACGCTCGGGGTTGCCGCCAGAGTGCGGAACCCGAAGACTCTGCAGTGGTGGTGTGCCAGGCGGCACGGCGATGCGGCCACCAATCGGTGGCCGCCGTTAGAATGTCGCGATGCCAACAGTCCATCGCTCCGTCCGCACCCGCTCGTGGCTTGTAGCGTGCACGCTGCTGGCGGCGGGCCTGCGGGCGTGGGACATCGCGGGCCAGAGCCTGTGGAGCGATGAGGACATCACGCTCGACCGCGCCCGAACGGCCCTCGGCGCGATGCTCGCCGGCCTCCCCGGTGAGCACGCGCCGCTCTACTTCACGCTCATGCGCGGCTGGACCCGCCTCGCCGGTGACGGCGATCTGGCGCTCCGCTACCCGTCCCTCCTGGCCGGCGTCCTCACCGTCCCCCTCGGCTACGCCGTCGCCCGCCGCCTGACCGACCGCCCGACGGCGTGCGCGACGGCGCTGCTCTTGGCGGTGAACCCGTTTCTCGTCGGCTATGGCCAGGAGGCGCGGATGTACGCCCTCGTCGGCACGCTGACCCTGGCCACGCTTGCGGCCGCCCTCGCGGCCGATGCCCGCACCCGCGCCGGCGCCCGCGCCGGCCGCCCGGCCCGCGCGCTGTGGCTGACCTGCGGGGCGCTCGCGGCGGCAACGGTCTACACGCATTACTACGGCGTCCTGCTGGCGGCGGCGTTGGCGGCGTGGGGCCTGCCGGATGTCATCGCCTGGTTGCGGCGCAGCCGATCGGAGCGGGTCGCTGCCGCGCGTCGACGGGGGGACGAGGCCGTCGCTTCGGTCCCGCCCGACGGCGATTCGACGCTCGCCGCCCGCGCCCGCGGCTGGCTGACCGCCGGCACCGTCGCCGCTGCGCTCTTCGCCCCGTGGCTCCCCCGCGCCCTGCGCGTCGCCGACCATCCCGGCTGGCGGGACGATCTGCCCCTGTTTCGCGTGCCCGGCACGCTGGCCGTCGCCTGGAGCGCGCAGACGGGGGTCACGGCGGGACGGGCGGCGGACGGCTGGGCGTTGGCGGCAACGGCGATGAGCCTGGGGCTGCTCACGACCGGCGTCGTCGCGTGGTTCCGTCGGGCGCGACGAAGCCGGGCGGAGGCCGACCGGGCGAGAGACGACTCGACAGCCGGTGAGATCGGATCGACCCGCCGTATCGGCGCCTGCAGGGCGCTCTTGTGGCTCGGTGCGATGGCCGTCGTGGCCGCCATCGCCCTCATCCGCAAGCCCGACTACCACCCGCGCTACCTCTACCCGCTCCTCGGCGTCTGGTTCATGGCCACCGCCGCCGGAGCGCGCGTGCTCGCGCGGCGGTTCGGCGTCGCCGGCTGGCTGCCGCTGGCGGCGCTGGTGGCGTTGTGGGTGCCGCCGCTCACCGGCTACTACACCGATCCGGCCCAGCGGAAGACGGACTACCGCCGCCTCGTCCACGCCGTGCTCAAGGCTGCGCCCGCCGATCAGTCGCGCGTCTTCCTCGACGGCCCATCGTCCGGCCTGACCGAGCGCTACGTGCCAGCGGGCGCCGACCTCAAGGTCGAGAACGTGCAGAGCGACAAGAACTCGGAGCTGAAAGTCGAAGATCCCGCGGCGTTCGAGGCCCGCATCGACGACCTGGCGCGGCGGCGGCCGCACCTGTGGCTGGCGACGGATGGGGCGGCGAAGGGGTGGGCGGACGGGTGGCTGGCGACGAACGCGTATCCGGTGACGTCGACGGGTATCGGGGACGTGACGTTGGAGCGGTGGTATGTGCCGCTGGACGGCGATGGGACCCCCGCGGTCAACGTGAAGCATCCCGACTATCCTGGCGGACCAGCCGTGCCGCCGATCTTCGTGAACATCTGGGAGGGTGACCGGCCATTCGTCGCGCGCGCCGGCGAAGTATGGGCGATTCGTCTCACATGGCTTCCTGGTGGGGTCTTCAAGTACCAGCCGCCTTGGCGAGACGAACCCCCCGCCCGGCGCCCCCACAACGTCTCCGTCCGCCTCGTCGACGACGCCGGCAACATCGTCGCCAGCGCCGACCGTGAGCCTGCCGCCGGCGCGGCCCCGACGACGGGCTGGCTCGAGGGCGATGAGATCACGGACCGCCACGGCCTGCTCATCCCCGCCGCCACGCCTTCCGGCCCCTACCACCTGTCGATCGTGCTCTACGACGAGGCGACGTTGGTGCCCGCGTTCACGTGGTCGCACGCGGCCGACGTCCATGTCGAGCCCGTGCGATGAGCATCCCTTCGGACGACGCTCGTGTGCCGTCGTCGGTGGCCCGCTGGACCCGCACCGACACCGCCATCGCCCTCGCCCTCACCGCCGCCGCCTTCGCCTACTTCTGGCCCCTCTTCGCCCCGGCCCCGCATCGCCGCTGGTTCGTCGACGGCGACTTCGTCGACCAGTTCCTGGCTTTCGCCCGCTTCGAGGCGAGCGCGCTGGCGAACGGCCGGCTGCCGCTGTGGAACCCGTACGCCTTCAGCGGCGGCCCGTTCTGGGCGGATATCCAGGCGGCGGTCGCCTACCCACCGAGCCTGGCCGTCGTCGGCGCGTCGCTGGCGCTGACCGGCGGTGTCGGCGTGGCCGCGCTGCAGTTCGAAGCCGTCGCCCACATCGCCTTGACCGCCGTCTTCATGTACGCCTTCGCCCGTCGCGTGTTCGGTGCGCGCGGGGGGGCGGTAATGGCGGCGGTGGCGTTCGCGTTCGGGGGGTACGTGACGGGGTACCCGCCGCTGCAGCTGGCGGTGCTGGAGAGCAACGCGTGGTTGCCGCTGGCGCTGCTGGCCATCGAGCGGGTGATCGCCGGAGGCCATGCAGAGGAACGGCGCGGACGCATCGCCGATGTCGTCCTTCTCGCGATCGCCCTCGCGATGCCCATCCTCGCCGGCCACCCGCAATCCACGCTCTACCTGGCGTACACCTGCGTCGCGTGGACGCTCTGGCGCACCTGGCCGTGGCGCCGGACGCCGCGCCGCATCTGGGCGGCGCTATCGATTGCCGCCGTCGCCGCCCTCGGACTCTCCGCCGCCGGCTGGCTGCCCGCCGCCCACTTCCTCCGTCTCTCCAACCGCGCCGCGGCCAGCTACGAGATGCTCGGCCACGGCTTCCCGCCGCGCGAGCTACTGGGGCTGGCGGTGCCGGGGTTGACGCAATGGTCGCCGTTGTACGTGGGGGTGGTGCCGCTGGTGTTGGCGGGGTGGGCGGGGTGGGGGTGGTTGAGGGGTGGGAGGGGGTCGGGGGGAGAAGGCCTTAGGCCGTCGGACGGAGAGGGCCTTGCGCACCACAATCCCACCCCTTTCTGGCTCACCCTCGCCGCCCTCGCCCTCGCCCTCTCCCTCGGCGCCCGGTCCATCGCCTTCGACGCCGCCTACCACCTCGCCCCCGGCTTCGCCCTCTTCCGCGGCCAGGAGCGGGCGGCCTTCCTCGTCAGCTTCGCGTTGGCGATGCTCGCCGGCGGCGGTCTCGTCCGGGCTTCGTCGAGCACGTGGTGGAAGGCACAGCGTCGAGGGATCGGTCGATGGCTGGCGCCGGCGCTCATCGCGCTGGCCTGGCTGGATCTCTACGCGGTCGGCGCACGGGTGAACTTGGCCGATCAGCCGCCGTCCGAGCTGACGACGACGCCGCTCATCGCGCTCCTGCGCAACAGCGCCGGCCTCGGCCGCGTCCACGACGACGACCGGCTCCCGCGCAACATCGGCGTGCTGCACGGGATCGAGTCGACGAACGGCGCCAGCCCGCTCGTCCTGCGGCACTACCTTCGGCTGCGCGAGGGGCTGCTGCCGGCGCACGAGGCGCGCTTCTGGCAGCTCACGGCGACGAGCGCGGTCATCAGCTGGCGGGATCGCATCGACGGTGCCGAGCCGTTGCTCGGCGTCGGGGAAGGCAACCTCCGCACGACGGTCCATGGGCTGGCCAACCCATCACCTTACGCTTGGCGCGCCTTCCGCGCCGTCCCGGTCGGCAGCGACGACGACGCGCTCGTCCAGCTCCGCGACGACGCGTTCGACCCCTTCGGAACCGTCCTCCTTCACGACGGCGCCCAAGGCGGCGGCCCGTACGGCACCGACGGCGCGACGGGCGTCGACGGCCGCGGCCCCGCCGGCGACGTCGCCGTGCGCACGGACGGCGGCACGCCCGGCTGGATCGTGTTCAGCGAGGTCTGGCATCCCGGCTGGCGCGCGACGATCGACGGCCGGCCGGCACCCGTGCTCCGCGCCGACGTCGCGCTCATCGCCGTCGCCGTCCCGCCGGGCGAGCACGCCGTGACGCTGCGGTTCACGGACCGCTGGGCGATTGCCGGGATCGCGCTTTCGACGCTCACCGCGATGATCCTCGCCCTGGCGGTGGCATGGACCGGGGTGCGGCGACGAAGCGAACGCCATCACCGGCGGCGGCGGGACGCGTGACGGGCGTGCTACCATCGCCGGCATGAACCCCCGCACGATCCTGCCCTTTGCCCTCGTCGCCGCTCTGGCCGCCTGCACGCCCACCCCGCCCCCGACGGGGCCGTCGGGAACGCCCGCCGCGCCGCCCGCGGCCGATGTCGTCGTCCCCGCTGCGACGGATGCCGCCGCGCCATCGACGTCGTCACCGCTCGTCGACACGGACGGCACGACGTCCCGGCTGCGTGACCCGCTGCACTTTCCGGCCGTGGCCCAGGCGGGTGCGGCTGGGACGCCGGCCGTCGATGGCGACGCTGCGACGGCGGCGGTCGTCGACGTCGCCTCCCCGGCCTCCCCCGGAGCCCCGTGCGCCGGCATCCTGCAGCGCGACGGCCGGCGCCTCGTCCTCGACGGCCAGCCGGTCACGCTGTTCGGCGTGAACGCGACGATGCTCATGGCCCGCGAGCTCAAGGAGGACCAGGTCGAACCGATCGTCGCCGCGCTCGCGGCGCGCGAGGTGAACACGGTCCGCGTCTGGTATTTCCACGACGAGAGTCCCGAGCGCTTCGATCGCTTGCTGGACATCGGCGCCCGGCATGGCGTGCGGTTCGTCGTGACGCTGGCCGACAACGTCTTCAAGGGCCGCGACTGGTTCGGCGGCGACGAAGACGAGGAGCGCTATCGCCCTCACCTGGCCGAGACGGTGGCGCGCTTCAAGGATCGGCCCGAGGTTCTGATGTGGGAGCTGATCAACGAGCCGAATTGCGGCGAGCGGCACGATGAGGAGTGCCTCGATACGATCAAGGGCTGGCTCCGCAGCCGCGCCGCCGAGGTGAAGGCGATCGACGCCTGCCACCTCGTCTCGACGGGCATGATCGGCGCCGGCAACTATGACAACGACCTGACGATGTATCGCCGCGTCCACCGCGAGCCGGTGATCGATATCGTCTCCGCCCACCGCCGCTCGACGGACGACGGCGAGAAGGAGCGCGAGACGGCCGACGAGATCGACAAGCCGCTCCTGTACGGCGAGATCTACGACGCCGCGTACACCGACGGCTGCGACCCCCAGAGCGACGACGCCCTCCCGCGCCGTGCCGAACGGATCACGGACGACCTCCGCGACGCGATCGACGACGGCGCAGCCGGCTACCTCCTGTGGGACTACGCGCCGGGCACGCTGCGCCGCACGGGCGGGAAGACGAAGGACTACTGCAACAAGTTCGGCTTCCAGGCGGAGGATCCGCTCTGGGCCAGGCTGCGGGCGGATCCGGCGCTGCCGCCGGCGGTGCCGTGGCAGGTGGCCGCTTCCCCTTGACGGCACGACGTGGGACGACGTCAGACGCCCGCCCGTCGCGGTGGGGTTCGCGCGATGGGCGCACTGCGGCCTTCGCCGCCGCCCTGATCATCGCCCTCGCCTGCCTGACCACCCTCCAATGGACCTACAACTCCAGCCCGCATGTCTACACGACCGACGTCGGTGAGATCCAGAACGCGCTCCCTCGATGGGGGACGCTGCACTTCACGGGCTACCCGGTCTACAGCATCCTCGGCTCGGCGTTCGTCTCCCTCCTGCGCGTCGTCGGCGTCGGCCCGGCTCTCGGTTCGTCCCTGTACTCCGCCCTCTGGTCCGTCGTCGCCGCCGCCCTCGTCGCCGCCCTCGCGGTCCGCCTCGGCGCCCGCCGCGCGCCGGCCGTCCTCGGCGCGCTGGCCTACGGCCTGTCGACGTCGGCGTGGATGAACGGCTCGATCGCCGAGGTCCACAGCCTTACGATGGCGTTCACGGCGCTCTGCCTGCTCCTCGCCGTCCGCTACGACAAGACCGGCGCGCGTCGCGACCTCGTCTGGCTGGCCCTCGCGTTCGTCCACGGCGTGCTCCACATGCGCGCCGTCCTCTTCCTGGCCCCCGCCCTCGCGCTCCTCGTCGCTCCGCGCGCCCGCGAGATCATCCGCGCGTGGCGGCCGCTCGTCGCCGTCGCCGTCCTGTCGCCCCTCGTCTACCTCTACATGCCGCTGCGCGAGTGGATGGGCGCCACGTGGACGTTCGGCCAGACCCGCACGTGGCGCGGCTTCTGGGCGATGGTCCTCGACACGAAGGTCGACCGGATCGTCCGGCCGCCGGCGGACGCGGCCGAGTGGTGGCAGCGCGCCCGCACCGTCGCCGGGCTGCTGAACGACGATGTGTGGTGGCCGCTGCTCGTCCTCGGCCTCGTCGGCGTGTTCGCTCTCGCGACGCTCGCCCGCGACTCGCAGCCCAACCCATGGCGTTCGTCAGCCGCACTCACGCTTGCCTGGCTGCCGTACGCCGCGCTGTGCCTCGTGATCTGGGAGGGCAAGGTCTCGGACGCGCTCCTGGCCGTCAAGCTGCCGGTGCCGATGATCGCCGGCGTCGGCCTTGCGCTCGGGCTGACGTGGCTGGCGATGCGGCTGGGCGACGGGATCGGGCGGGTGGCGATCGTCGTCGCGGCGCTTGGCGTGGCGGGGGTGGCGGTGCGGAGCTGGCGGACGATTCACCCGATCGTGCGCGATGCCTCGCTCGCGCCGCTGGTTGCCGATGCGGACCGCTTGTCGATCGGCCCGGCCGCGGTGCGGCCGCCGGTCACGCTGGTTGCGCTGTGGGGCCACAGCTTCTGGGCACTGGCCTACGCCCAAGGCTACCAGCACCGCATCGACGGCCTGACGCTCGTCGACCACAACGCCGATGTCGGATCGATCGCGCGCGAGCGGTTGCTCGTGACGCCCGGCGCCACGGTCACGGTCCTGCCCGTCGAGTGGTGGCGCGAGCGACTCGGAGCCGTCTATCCCGAGATGATCGCGCCCGGGATCGTCTGGCTTCGGGGCTCGTCGCGGGCGGCAGACGACGCGCGCATCTCTGGTGTGGCGGAAGGTCTCGGTTGGAGCCTGCGGTTGCCGGACGGCTTCCCGAACGCGCACCAGCCCGATGCCCCACGGCGACCCTTCATCGTGAACGACGCAATCGCCATCGCCGCTGCCGATGTCCGCTGCCCGGCCGACGAACCCGCCACGCTCGTCGTCACGGTCGATTGGGTGGCGACGCGCGTGCCGGAGCGGGACGAGAGCGTCGCCGTCCACGTCCTCGCCGGTCCCGACGACCGCGTCGTGGCCCAGGCGGACCGCGCCGTGCCGGTCGACGGCTGGCGGCCGACGACCGGGTGGGCCGTCGGCGAGCGCGTGCGGGACATGATCGCGGTGCCGGCGGACGACGCGGCGCGGTCGTCGGTGCGGGTAACGGCGTATCACGGGGACGGGGCGGGTGGGTTCGTGAACGGGGAGTGGCTGCGCCTGCCGTTGCCCGACGACTGTCAGCTGCCGATCACCGGGGCAACAAGCGACGGGTCGTCGTTGCCGACGCTGTTGACGGCGCGGCCGACGGGGTAATACGTCAGCGCGTCGTCGGGCGCGGCTGTGAGAAGCGGCTCGACGAGCGCCGGGTCGGTTGCCGTCGGGTCCAGCCAGAGCGCGTAGTCGGCCGGGTCCAGGATGACGGGCATCCGATCGTGCAGCGGCTGGAGCACGGCATTTGCTGCCGTCGTCAGGATCGTGAACGTCTCGAGGGGCTCATCGCCCTTGCCCCAGCGCTCCCAGAGCCCGGCGAACGCGATGGGGGCGCCGTCCGGGCGGGCGATGCGATACGGCTGCTTGGCGCCGCCCTCGGTGCGCCACTCGTAGAAGCCGTCGGCCGGGACGAGGCAGCGGCGGTGGCGGAAGGCGCTGCGGAAGCTCGGCTTGTCGGCCGCGGTCTCGGCGCGGGCGTTGATCAGCCGCCCGGCGCCGGACGCGTCCTTGGCCCACGACGGCACGAGGCCCCATCGCAGGTGGTCCAGCACGGGCACCTCGCGTGCGGTGGACAACCGCACGACCGCCGCGGCCTGCGTCGGGGCGATGTTGAAGCGGGGCGCGACGTCGGGCACAGCCTCTAGGCCGAAGTGCTGGGCCAGGGTCTCCGCGGGAATGGACATCGTGTAGCGGCCGCACATCGGGCACCTCAATCGCTCGCGCAATCCATCGTTCGACGGATTGTACGAAAACGGGCGGCCCACGCAGGGCCGCCCGTCCAAATCCAAGTTCGAATCCACCGGCCCCGAGGGGCCGATCGAGCTTACCGGTAGCGGGCCGTGTAGTAGCGGATCAACCGCACGGACTTGGCGTACGCGGCCTGGCCGCTGGCGATCTCGGTGCCGGGGCCGGTGCCGGTGGGGCTGTACGCGCAGTCCACGGCCATCGCGGCCAAGCCCTCGTACTGCTGGCGCAGGCCCTGCGCGGCACCGTCGTGGTTGCCGGCGACGGCCGTGGGGGCGATCAGGCCGGTGCCCTCGAAGTCGTTCGCCAAGCCGTGGCCGCGGCGGACGAGCTCGGCGAAGTCGGCCGAACAAACGAACTCGGGCTTCGTCTGGGCGGCGGCGATCCCGGTCACGACATCGGCGTTCCAGGTATCGATGGAGGCGGTCAGGCCATCCATGGCCTGGAAGTAGGCGCGGTTGCGCTGCGTCGCTGTCTCGGCGTGTGCGTGCGACGGCGCGGCGGTGACGAGGGCGAAACCAGCCAGCGCGGCGGCGGCAAGGACGGTGCGGAAGGACGGGCGCAAGGCGACGAGCGACATGGGATGAACCTCCATAACGGACCAAGCGGGGGAGCAAGTCAACGGGGACGAGTGTACGGGCGGATCGCGGTGCCCGCTTGACTGCTGCCTGCCCCGGGCCGGTCCGTGGCCAGCCGGGCCGGTGCCGGGATGCTGACGACGCGCTGACGTCGGCGAGGTCGACGCCGTTCGCCATTGAGGGGCCGCCGTTCAGCGGCCAAGCGAGAACGAAGGGGAGGGGCGGGTCTGCAACCCGCCCCTCCCCTTCGATATGCGCCGTTCGAGCTGTGGCGCGATGTGCACGACGTGGCCTGAGCGGATGCTCAGTCTCGCCGTCCAGCGGTCACTGCGGCGGCCCGCCGCGGTTGCGCCGGAACCCGTGCGCTACTTCGAGCACTCGTACGGGCCGTTCTGATACCAGCAGAACCGGTCCACCTCGTCGAACCCTTCGTTCAGCAGGAGAACGATGTCCGCCGTCTGGTGGAAGATGTAGCCGTCCTCGCAGATCATCGAACGTCCGAGGTATGGCTCGACCAGGGCCTGCTTGTCGGCCTCCGTGCCGGCGAGGACGTAGTAGTGCTCACCCGCCTCGATCGTCACACCCTGCGTCGTGAAGCGGCAATCCTTGACCGGGATCTTCGTGGTCCCGGTGACGTTCCAGCGGTACATCTGCTGCGCGCCGTCGCCCTGGTTGAAGAGGTCGACGATCTGGACGGCCATGCCGCCCGGCAGCTTCTGGTATGTCACGCGGTCGATGATCACGTCCGGCACCGGCTCAGGCGTCGGCGTGGATGTCGGCGTCGGCTGGGGCGTGTCGCTCGGGGCCGGCGTCCAGGTGGGCTCCGGCGTCTCGGTCGGCTCCGGCGTCAGCGTAACAGTGTTCGTCGGCGTCGGCGCCGTAGGAACGACGGTGGCCTGCGCCGGGCGGTTGACGACGTCGCGCAGGACGTACGGCAGGCGCGCGATCTTGCGATTCGGCTCGACCGTCGGAGTGCGTGTCTTCGTGGGGATGACGATGCGGCGCGTTGGCGTCGCCGTGGCCCGCTCGGGCGTGTCGGTGGCCGGCGGCGCAGGTGTGGCGGGGGACGGGCAGGGCGGCGCGTTCGCGGTGAACAGGGCATCCAAATGGATGTTGTCGAGGAAGACGCCGTAGCCGTCCGCCGTGGCCGGGTCATTGATGTACGTGATCGTGATCAGCACCTCGGCCACCCCGGCCGCTTCCGGGAAGAGGAACGTGGCGCCGCGGACCCAGTCGCCGCCGGTGTCGCGTTGGATCTCCGCCTCATACGACTTCAACGCGGTCAGGTTCCCGTCCCCGTCGCGCTTGCTGAAGTCCGCGATCGCGACGAAGAAACGGGCGCCGGTCGGCAGCTTCGTCTTGTAGTCCATCATGACGCGGAGGCCGCCGACGACGTTCGTGGCGTCGAAGGAGTTGAACTGGAAGCTCGTGTTGATCCGGCACGCCCCTGTGGTCCGGCAGGGCTTGCCGTTGACGCCCGGGTACTCCTTGGCGGACGCGACCAGGTCCTTGCCGACCGATCCGCCCCCGACCGCCCAAATGCCGTACGTGCCCGCGTCGTCGGGCTTCGTGCCGACCGTCGACTCACCGGCGGCGCGACCCCACGTGATCTCGTCCGTGACGCTTCGGATCGAGGCGAACTGATCGAACGAGACCCAGTGGGCATCCGAACACCGCGGGAAGTTCGAGCACTCCCAGTTGGCCGACACGAACCGCACGACGCCCGGAACCCCGCACTCAACGGCCTGCGCGGGCGCGTTGACGCGCATCGGGTTCGAAACGGCGTCGGGATCCACCTTGAAGACCACCGGCGCGGCCGGTTCGGCGGCCCGTGCGGCACCGTTATGGTGCGCGGATGATGTGTTGTGCGCGGATGATGCCGATGGCGCTGCGGCCAAACGGTCTCTCGTCAGCCCGGCGATCCCGCCGACCACGAGCAGGCCAAAGGCAAGCGTGATCCGTCCCGACGGTGTGCCCGATGAAAAGCGTTGCATGGTACTGGTCCCCCCGTAAGGCCCGTCTCCGACGTCGGAGATCGACGTCCCGCTGCCGTGGCCGTTGACACCCGGCCCCCGCGGCGACCGCGGGGTGCCGGCGACTGTCGCCGGCACGCGCCGACAACCGTTCTAGTCTAGCCCACGGCTTAAGACCGTGTCAACGGCCTTCGCGGCGACGTCAAAGTATCATCATTCCCGATATTCCCGACGAACCGTTCCCTTTCCCTCCGCGTTTGGTCGAGTCATGCCAGTTCACCCCCAGCGTCACGTTGCCCCGCCGCCGTGCGTACACCCTGTGCGCCCGGCCGGCGACCCTGCGGTCGGTGAGCCCGGCGGTGGCGGCGCGTTCGGCGGCCGAGGCGGCGAAGGCGGAGCAGACCTATCTGGCGCTGGTGCGCGATTACCAGTCGGCCATCCTCAACTACATCTGGCGCCGCGTCGGTGACCCCGACCTGGCCGAGGATCTGACGCAGGAGACATTCGTGAAGGCGTGGCGGGCATTGGACCGATTGGAGCTGGACGACGGGGCCGAGGCGCGCCGCCGCGCCTGGCTGTACACGATCGCCCACAACGCCATCGCCGACCATGCCCGTCGCCAGCGCCGGATCCGGTGGTTGAGCTTGGACGCTCTCCCGAACGTCTCCGGCGGCGGCAACCCGGCGCCAGACGTCGCCCGGCGCGATCCGCTCCAGCAGGCGCTCGCCCGCCTCACCGCCGACCAGCGTGAGGTTCTCCTCCTCTTCAGCCACGAGGGACTGCCGGCCGAGGACGTCGCCCAGATCCTCGGCATCACCCCCGCCGCGGCCCGCAAGCGCCGCCAACGCGCCCGCGAGGCCTTCGCAGTTGCCTGGACCGCCATCGGCGAGACGCTGCCGAACGACGCTGACGATCCCGTCGGCGACGCCGAGGTTGCGCTGCGACCACCGCTGGACGCCCGTCCATGACGCTCTCGTGCGATCAGGCGCGCGCGCATCGACGCGCCGCACGGCCTCGCCGCCGCCGAACAAGTTGCGTTGGCCGCGCATCTGGCGAACTGCGACGCCTGCCGTTCGTTCGCCGCCCTCGAAGCGCGCATCGCCCCGGCCTTCGCCTTGACGCCCGGCCTCCGCCCGAGCCCGCGCCTCACCGCCGCGCTCATGGCCGTGCCCGCCGAGGCAAGCCGGCGCCGCGCGTTCGCCTACGTGCCGCTCGCATGGGGCTCGCTGGCCGCCGTGGGCCTCGTCGCCATCGTCACGTGGTTCGCCCGCACGCCCGGCAACGTCGCCCAATTGCCGAACGGCAACCGAACTGCCGTGCCGACCGCCGCGTCCCCGCGCGCGGACGCGCCCGGCGCCGAACCGGCGGCCAAGCGCGCCGACCTCGGCCGGCCGGCCGCGGCCGTCGCCGTACGGCGCGCGACCCCGACGCCGACCGGCCCCTTGGCCGCCGCCGTCGCGCTCCTCCGCCCGGCCACGCCAGTGCCAGCGCCGACGCCGGCGACGCTGGCGATGGGGTCGATGAGCCGATCGGTGCGCGCGGGCGGGATCGCCGGAGCGGCGACGGGGGAGGCGCCGCCGGAACGGTGGAGGGCGAAGGCACGGGCGAGGACCTGCGGCGCAGCCCCGCAGCCACGGGCCAGGAAAAGGGCCAGCCCTTCGACCCGACACCCCCTGCGCCGGGCTCGCCCGAGGCAACGGACGCCGCCGCGCCGGCCACCCCTACGACGCCGGAAGGCGGCAGGGGGGGCGGCGCCACGCCGGAGGCCACGCCATCGACGCCGCCGGACTCTCCGCCCGGCGCCCTCCCCGGGACGCCGCCCGTCCCCGAGACACCCGGCGGCCCGCCGCGCGTCATGACGCCGGATGACCCGCCGCCGACACCATCGGCGTCCCCGTCGCCGAGCGCGACCCCGACGATGACCGCCACGATGACCGCGTCTCCGACGCCGACGGCATCCCCGACGCCGAGCGCCACCGGAATGCCGGGTGCTGGTCCGACCCCAACGCCGCAGCCGATGCCGACGCCGCTCGGGGCGTACTGGTAGGGCAAAGCCGGACGGCTTCGGATCGACGTCCTACCTGCAGGGCAAGCTCAACGCGATCGCCCGATAGATCTCCGAAAGCTGTTGCGGCGTCGGCGCGAATCGGTAGCGCTCGGGCGAGCCAGCCAGGTTGGCCATGAAGCCGCTGTCGACGTCGGCGCCGAGGCCGATCGTGTAGACGACGATCCCGGCGTCGCGCAGCTGCTTGGCGATCGCGACGGTGGCGGCCTCTGAGCCGCCCTGCGGCCGTCCGTCCGTGAGCAGGATGACGACCGGCAGGTTTTCGGCCTTCCGGCGCCGACTCGTCAGTTCGGCCAGCGCGAGCGCGAGGCCGCGGTCGATACGGGTGCCCTGTGCGCTCGACAGGCCGTCGATCCGCGCCAGGAGCGTGGGCCGGTCACCGGTCAGCGGCTGGGCGATGGCGCCGTGCTCGTTGAACGAGACGATCGCTGCCTGGTCCATCGGCAGCGCCAGCAGCTCGATGAACGCGCGCGCGGCGTGCTTGGCCCCCGCCAGGAGCGTCGCGCCCGTCCCATCGAGATCCTGCATGCTGGACGACGTGTCGATCGCCAGCACGACATCCGTGCGCTGCGTCGGGCATTGCGTGCGGTAGAGGATCGGCAGGTAGGCGCGATGGTCGCCGATGACCTCGATCTGCGGCACCGGGAACACGACCTGTCCACCGAAGCCCATGCCGTCCGTGTAGGTGCCGGTGGCGCGCACGTTCGTCGGGCGGATGCCCCAGCGCTGCGGGCGCACCTGGTAGCGCAGGCTGAAGCCGGACGCCGGCACGGCCGACAGGGACCAGCGCAGGTCCGTTCCGGCGACAACGGCCGGCGGCACCGCCGAGCCCGTCTCATAGCGCATGTCGGACGGCAGCTCGTCGACGACCTCGATCCGCTCGAGCAGCACGCTCGTCGAGAGCCGCCGGGCGATCTGGGTGTAGATGCGGGTCAGCTCGGCCTGCGACGGCACGGTGAAGCTGCGGTCCGGGGAGCCGGCCAGCTCGATCAGGAGCGCTGCATCGACGTCGCCGCCCAGGCCGATCGTGTAGAGCGAGATGCCCGCCTGGCGTGCGGACGTCGCCGCGCGGCGGGCGGCGTTCGCCTCGACGTCGCTGTTCGGCTTGCCGTCCGTCATCAGCACGACGACGTCCGGGGCACCCGAGCGGCCGCGCGGTCCGGCGAGCTCGCTCTGGGCTTCGCTGATCGCCTCGGCGATGTCCGTGTTGCCGCCCGGCAGGATGCCGGCGATCGCCTGCACGAGGCTCGGGCGGCGGTTCGTCAGGCCCTGCGCGACGCGGGCTGCGTCGCTGAACGCGACGACGGCCGTTCGCACGCGGGCAAAGTCGAGCTCGGCGGTGAAGTCGATCGCCGCCTGCTGCGCGGCCGAGAGCTTCGGCCCCTCCATCGAGCCCGAGCGGTCGATGACCATGACGAGGTCGAGATCGACGCTCTGCGACGGGCAGCTGCCGCTCAGGCCGAGCTCGACCGTGACGAGCGCGTCGACGCGCACCGGCGACGGGCCGGCGACCTTCGTCGTTCGCAGCTGG
Source organism: Candidatus Avedoeria danica (assembly GCA_016703025.1). Taxonomy (NCBI): domain Bacteria; kingdom Bacillati; phylum Chloroflexota; class Ardenticatenia; order Candidatus Epilineales; family Candidatus Epilineaceae; genus Candidatus Avedoeria; species Candidatus Avedoeria danica. The sequence goes on along the minus strand of JADJCV010000005.1, from coordinate 113,389 downwards.
CAGCGATCGTCGGGTGCGGGCGGCTCGGGCGGTGTGGCGGTCGGGTCGAGCTGCCAGACATCGACGCGCTCGTTCGTGTCGTCGACGACGAGCACGCGGCCCGTCGGATCGACGGCCAGGTCCACCGCCGCACCGTCCGCGGACGCGTCGAAAGCGGCCAGCGGCGTGCCCGTGTTGTCGTATGCCCAAACCCAGCCGTCCGCGGTCAGCGCGAACCAACGGCTGCCGTCCGCCGCGCCGGCGACGCGCATGAGGCGCGTCGGCACCGGCCAGCGTTCCAGCTCGCTGCCGTCCGGCGCGATCATCCGGATCGCCGCCGCGGTCCGATCGGCCACGACGACGCGCCCGCCGCCGGTGGCGATGTCGACGATCACGCCGGTGAGCGGCGACGTCGTGGCGTTGCCGGCCGCGTCGATGTGGGCGATCAGGCTGCCGCCGGCGTCGATCGCCACGAGTCCGTCCGTGGCTGCGGCTGCCAGCAGCCAAGCACCCTGGCCGGGCGGCGTCCACTTCCAGACCTGGGTCCCGTCGGGCTTGATCCGGCGGATGTCGCCACCGGTGGCCACGTGTGCGTCACCGCTGTTAACGTCGCCGGCGACGTCGGTCGGGCCTGGTATGCCGATGTGGCGCAGCGGCGTGCCGTCACCGCGCCAGACCTGCACGCGCGGCCAGTTGTCGAGCATGAACACCGTGCCGTCGCCGGCGGCGGTGATCCGCCGCGGTCCGTCGAGCTCTCCGACCGGCACCGCGACATCGCCCCACAGGACGGGCAGGGTGACGCTGAGGTCGTCCCGGTCCGCGTAGTGGTACACACCCGACATCGCGGAACGTGCATCCTGTACCGTGACCGCAAGCCCGGCGCCCGGGCCGATGGCGATCCCGAACCCGCCGTAGATGTAGCCGCCTTGGTTCTGCTCCACGAGCCGGCCCGTGGCGTCCGGTCGGACGACGAACAGGCGGCGCACCGTCGTGAAGTAGAACCGCCCATCCTCCGCCGCCACATCGACCGGGCCGTCGTACTCGATGTTGTTGCCGGGCCGATCGAGGGCGTCGACCTGCAGGCCGTTCGTGTCGCAGATCACGACGCGCGTCGCCGGCGTGTCGGCGATGAAGACGCGACCGTCCTTGAAGTCGAGACCGCGCGGGCCCTCGAGATCGAGCGCGACGGCCGCGCCCGCGCCCCACGTGCTGACGTCGGCGCCGGTGAGGTCGCGGACGATGATCCGGCGCGCGATGGGGTCGCTGACGAAAACCTTGCCCTCGCCGACGGCGATGCCGTGCGGGTTGCCGAAGTTCGCCCAAGCGGCCAGGAAGGTGCCGTTGGCAGCATCGAAGACCTGCACCCGCTGGTTGCCGGTGTCCGTGACGTACAAACGCCCGCCGTCGACGGCCACGTCGCTCGGTGACGCGAGCTCGCCCGGCGCACTCCCGGGGCGGCCGATCAGGCGCAACCCCGTCCCATCGGGGGGGCAAGGACGTGCACCCGGCCGGCACCGGCGTCGGCGACGTACACCTGTCCGTCGTCCGCCACGTCGATGCCGGCGGCTGCCAGGAAGCGGCCGGGCATCGGCGGCATTGGCTGTGACGGCCAGCTTGCGACGCGTGTAGGCCTGTGGGAGGGCGGCGCGGACGGGCTGCGCCCCGCTGGCGCGCACCCAACCGAACACCGTCAGCGCCACCGCCGCGGCGATGGCAATGCGGCCGCTCCGGCCGCTTCGCGAACCCGTCATGAGATGATCCCCCTTCGCCCGGTCGCACCGCTCGCCGGCGCGTCAAGCCGTTCGGATGCGAACGGTCCCGCGCAGCGAGCATAGGATAGATGGCCCGGACCCGTGAAAGCGTAACACGCCCCACTGTCGTGGGGATAGTGACAGAGCACGTCGTACGTCAGGGCGCCGGCGCCGCCGCGTAGCCGGTCAGCTCGACGTAGCCGCGCCCCTTGATCATGCGCCCGCCGGAAGTGCCGTCGACGGTGACCGCGCCCTCCCAGTAGCGGAAGCCCGTGGCCAGCTCCTGATCGGCCGTGAGGGGCTTCAGCGCAGGTCGATGTCCTCGCCCGGCAGCTGCAAAGCGCCAGCCCGATGGGTAGCGTGCGCCGGTGCGCGGGCTCCGCCACGAGCCCGTCGGCACCAAGTCGAAGTCGCTCGCCCCGAACGACCGGACGCTGCCCGTGTCGTCGACGAGGCTGCCGCTGGACTCCGGGCGCCGCGGCGCCGGCCGCATCGCGGATCTGGAAGGCCATGATGTCCCGCCCATCGTCCAACTGCAGGCTGAGCCAGTCCCAACCCTGGCGGCCGTCCGCCAGCGCGCTCGTCGACCACTCGTGGTCCATCCAGACGCCGCCGTCGACCGGCCAGACGCCCGCCGCGGTCGTCACGACGCCCGTCGCGGCCAGCCGGGTGAAGGAGTAGTAATAGGATGCGTTGCCGGGCTCGGGACCCTTCCGGCTCCACCCTTCCTGGCCGTGCAGTGCCGGCGGCTTGACGGCTCGGACGGTCACGTCGACGGCCACCGGCCCGTCCCTGGGCCCGCAGCCGCACGCCCGCCGCCGCCTCGTGGCCGCTGCCGACACCGCCCGGCCGCGCCTGCTGCCGACCACGGCCCGAGCCAGACGCGGTACGGCTCGGCCAGCGCGCCGGCCAGCCGACCGCGCCGCGGGCGAGCCGCTCGGCGGAATGGAAGCGGTCAGCGGCGACGTCCGTGACGGTGAAGTGGGCGAGGTGGGCTTGCGTGGTCGTCCAGGCCGTGGTGGGTGGCGACGTCGACGCCGCCATTGGAGGGGCCACGCTGCTGCGAAAGAAGGTCAGCTGGAAGCCGAAGCGGCGGCGGTCTCCCGCGTCTCGTTCGAGGAGCCAGCTCGGCACGGTGTTCGGGTTCACTGGGACCGCGGATGCACCTGATTCGCCCGCCCGCGCGAACAGGTGGCCGGTGTAGTACCACCACTCCGTCTGGTACTCCGGGTGGGCGCCCTCGTCGTCCGGGAAGCGGAGCGGGCGGGGGGCCGATGGCGCGGGCGAAGCCCTCGGTCGGGCCGGACATCATGGCGACGATGTCGGCGCTGACCGGTGGAGGGGCGCTGGGGCGGCAGCCGGTCACGGCCGGGGCAAAGATCATCGCGGCGAAGAGAGCGCCCGCGGCACGACGCGTCGTCGGGACCGGCATCGTCCTCACTCCTCGCGCAGGCTGGCGGCGATCGGCATGCGGACGAGGCGCCAGGCGGGGCGAGACCGGCGAGGAGAGCGGCAGAGACGGCGAGGACGAGGGCGCGGGCGAAGATCATCGGATCGATGTGGGTCTGGATCGTCCAGCCGAAGGAGCGGCGGTTGATGACGTAGATCAGGATCAGCGCCAGCGTGAGTCCGGCCGGCCAGCTGAGCACGCCGGCGACGAGGCCGAGCAGGCCGGTCTGGGTGAGCGCCAGGCGAATGACCTGGCCGACCGTCATGCCGGTCGCCCTGAGCGTGGCGTTCTCGCGCGCGCTCGGTTGGACGGCCGAGCGCGGCCAGCACGCCGATGAACGCGACGACGACGGCCAGCACCTGGAGGGCCGTCGTGATCGAGAACGCGGTCGAAGACCTGGAAGACCTCGGCGCGCAGGCTGCGGTTCGACCGGAAGTCGAGGCGGGAGCCGTCGACGCGGCCGAAGCGGCGTGCCAACTCGTCGGTGAAGGCGTCGGCATCGACACCGGGGCGGAGCGTCACGGCCATGTTCGTGATCCGCGGATCGTCCCACGCGGCGCGATAGACGACATCCAGCATCAGCGCGATGCCGCGGTCGGCTCCGTAATCGTTGAAGACGCCGGCGATCGGGAAGGCGCGCGGCCCGTGGTCGGAACGCAGCGTCAGGACGTCGCCCGTGGCGAGGCCGAGGCGGCGGGCGAGGGTTCCGAGATCGTCACGGCGCCGGCGTCGAGGGCGCGCTGGACGGCAGCCGCGTCGCCGGCTGCCGACAGGTAGCGGCGGCCGGCGCCGGCGATGTCGCGGCCGACGACGAGAACGTCGATGGGCTCGGCATCGGCCGCGGCGTCCGTATCCGTGGCGGCGGTGCGCAGCGTCACGGGGTGGGCCGTGGCGACGTCGGTCACTTCCGGCAGGGCGCGGAACAGCTCGGCGACCTCGGGCGACAGCGTCCGGCCGCCACGGCCCGGGCCGGCCGCGGCGGGCGAGATGAAGATGTCGGCCTGCGGGTGTCTGCGCCAGCCAGTCCTGAACCGTCTGTCGGAAGCTCCCGACCATGATCCCGACGCCGATGCTGACGGACAGCGCCACCATCAGCGCCCCGACCGCCACGCCCGTGCGCGAGAGGGAGCGCACGACATCGCGCGGCGCCATCCGGCCCGGCAGGCCGAGGACGCGGGCGAGGACGGGGCGCAGGACGGCCATCATCCCGACCGTTGCAGCCGGTGCGAGCAGGGCGAAGGCGAACACGATCAGGCCGGAGGGCGACGAAGCCGAGGGCGACGCTGCGGCTGGGCAGCAACAGGAGCGCGGCGCCGGCCCAGGGCGCAGGCAAGCGCAGCCATGGCGCCGCGCCGGACGCCGCGACGGGCGCCTTCCTCGGCGGTCGAGCGGCGGGCGCGGTCACCGGCGGCACGCGGGCGGCTTCGAGGGCCGGCAGCGCGGCGGCCAGCAGCGCAGCAGCCAGGCCGGCGAGGGCGCGTACGAGGGAGGCCGGGCTCGCGTCGACGTTCTGGACGTCGACGGCGAAGTAGAGGTCGTTGATCGTCCGACTGACGAGGGCGACGGCGCCGCGACCCATCAACAGGCCGAGGCCGACGCCGAGCACGGCGCCGACGACCCCGAGCGCGGCAGCTTCGGCCAGCACGAGGGCGCAGATCTGGCCGCGGGTGACGCCGAGCGCGCGCAGGCAGGCCAGCACCGGACGGCGTTGGACGACGTTGAAGCGGACGGTGTTGAAGATGAGGAACATCCCCACCAGCAGCGCGAGCAAACTGAGCGCGGTCAGGTTGAGCCGGAACGCGTCCGTCATCGAGGCCACGGTGTCGGCGGCCGCGCCGGCGGGCTCGATCACCGCGCTCGGCGGGAGCAGGGCGGCCAGTGCGGCGAGGGCGGCGTCGCGTGCGGCGGGCGCTTCGGGCAGGCGGAGATCGATCCGGTCGAGGCGACCGCCGCGGCCGAGGAATGCCTGCGCGGCGCCGATGTCGGCCAGGACGAGGCCCTCGAGGGCGCGGCGGCCGAGCGCATCGGATGCGTCGAGAATGCCGATGAGCGTTGCCGTGATCGGTCCGCCGCCGGTGTCGATGATGAGCGACGCGCCGACATCGGTGCCGGTGGCATCGGCGAGGGCTCGGCCGAGGAGAACACCGTCGCTGCGTGAGAGCAGCATGCCCGGACCGACGACGGGGTCCGCGCCGCGCTGGCTGCCGCCGGTGGGGGAGAGGGCGACGACGCTGGCCTGATCGCCTGCGGTGCCGGTCAGAAGGTCACGGAACGGCGCGTCGGCCAGTGGGTCGATGCCGAGCAGCGTGAGCGTGCGGTCGCCAAGGGCCGGTACTTCCACGAGACCCTCGACCACCGGTGCCGCGGCCGGCGGTCAGCGATGGATCGGTGGCGATGCGAACGTAGTCGCGCGTCGATGCCCGTCGGCCTGCCGACGACGCGGTGCGTTGCGCGGCCGGTGACGGCGGCGGCCGAGCGGCGGAAGGCGGCCAGCGCGCTCGCGTTCGCCAGGTCGATGGCCACGACGACGGCTACGCCGAGCGCGATGCCGGCGACGAGGGGAGGCGCTCTGCGCCTTGCGGCGGCGCAGGTTGGCGACGGCAGCGGAGGAGGGGACGGGCGGAGGCGAATCGGTCGGCCAGCGCACGGCGGCGCGCCACGTCGCGCGGCGCGGATCGCTTCACCCGCTGCGTCGGTCAGGCGACCCGGCTGGACCGGCACGAGGCCGGTGCCCTCGACGCGGAGCACGACGTCCGCGGCGGCGGCGACGGCGCGGCTGTGGGTGGCCATGATCAGCGTCCGGCCACGGTCGCCCACCAGCCGGCGCAGCAGGGCCAGACCCGCGTACCGGTCTCGAGGTCAAGGTTGCCGGTCGGCTCATCCGCCAGGACGATCGGCGGGGCGGCCGCCAAGGCGCGGGCGATCGCGACCCGCTGCTGCTCTCCGCCGCTGGAGGCGATCCGGATATTGTCGGGCGCGGTCGAGCAGGTCGACCTCGGCCAGGAGGGCGTCCGCGGCGGTGCGGGCGGTGGAGGTGCGGCCGGCAAGCTCGAGCGGCAGTGCGACGTTGTCGCGCACCGAGAGGGTCGGAATGAGGTTGAAGAACTGGTAGACGAACCCGATGTGGTCGCGCCGGAAGATCGTGCGCTCGCGCTCGGCCAAGCGGGTGATCGGCACGCCGGCCACGGTGATGTGTCCGCGGCTCCGGGTTGTCGATGCCGGCAATCAGGTTGAGCAGCGTGCTCTTGCCTGAGCCGCTGCGACCGAGGATGACGATGAACCGACCGGCGGGCAACGTCAGCGTGATGTCCTCGAGGACGGTGTGCGACGTATCGCCTCGGAGAAGACCTGCGACGCCGTCGAGCACGACGGCCGGCGGTGTGTCGAACGGCGCATTGCCGGCGCCCATGCGTGGGCATCGAGGGCGGTGAGGGGGGCGTCTGGGCGGTCACGGGAGGAACGATAGCATCCGGCGCTGCTACAATGGGCCGCTCGCCGGCTGGCCCCCCGATCTGCGGGTGTCCCGTGATCATACGGGTGTCCACTGAGCTGCAGGTGTCCCTTGAGCTGCAGGTGTCCCTTGATCTGCAGATGTGTTGCAGGAGGAAGCGCGCATGCGCCGTCTGACGTCCCTCTCACCCTTCCCTCTCGCGGCCGCGGTCACCGCCGCCGCGATCGGCGCTGCTGCTGTGGGCCGGCCTCGCCGCCGGCCCGACCGCGGCCCGCCGGCTGCTCGCGCCAAGCCCGTGCACGCTGACGCCGACGTTCCGAGCACCCCGCCGGCGCGGCCGTCGGTGAGGACGTACCGCTGACGTTGACGCTCAAGGCGGGCTGCCCGGCGGGTGCGTACGGTCCGCTGCATCGCATTGCTGGTGGAGGCGTCCGAAGCGTTTGCGCGGAACCCCCGACACCGGGGAGCACCTGCGCGGCGACGTCCAGACCTCGATCAAGAGCCTTATCGAGCGGCTCGATCTGCCGAACAACCCATGGATCAGGGATCGGCCTCGTCCAGTACAACGACCGCTCGCAGCGGCTGCGCGACCTCACGAACGACAAGGAAGAGATCATCGACTGCGTCGACGGCCTGTCGGCCGAGGGCGAGACGCGGCTCGACACGGCGCTCAAGGAGGCCATCAACGTCCTGAAGCGCGGCCGGCCGGGTGCCGGCTCCGGGCTGCGCGAGTTCGTCCTCCTCTACAGTGACGGCGCCAACGACTACACCGACCCGCGCACATCCCAGCCGCTGGAGGTCGCCGAGGCGCTGGCGGCGCTCAACCCGGCGCAGCAGCCGACGGCCGGATGCGACTCGTCATCAAGAGGGCGATGCCCTCAAGCTCGAGAACCCCGACGTCATCTGGTCGGCGGTGTGCGTGAGTGCGAGCTGGCGTGCATCCGTCGCATCGCCTCCGCCCAGCAGTTCATCGGCGACCTTGCGAACCCGGACCGGCTCTACAACTACTATGACCAACTGGCCAACGCGATGGGGTCAGCCCGCTGGCCCAACTAGCCGTGACGGCCACGATCGGTACGGACCTCGAATACGTGGCCGAGAGCGGCAGCCCGCCGCCCGCCGAGGCCGCTCCCGACGGCAGCCGCGTGGCGTGGAAGCTCCTCCGCACGCGTGAATCCGAGCGCATTCGCCTGAAGGTGCGCGGCGTGCGGGCCAACCCGGCCGCCGCACTGTGCACCGCGTTCACCGCGACGTTCATCGACAATCGGGCCGGCACGGGCACCGTCCAGATCGATTGCCCGACGATCGCCCTCGCGGCGGCGCCCGGCCGACGAGCACGACGCGCCCGACGGATCCGCCCTCGGCGACGCCCGAAGTCCAGGACACGCCGGTGCCGACGGAACGCCGACCGACGTCCCGACGGAGCCGCCGACGGACACGCCCAGAAGCGGCGTCTACCTGCCGGTGTCCTTCCACACGTGGCCGGTGCGCTAGTACACCACCGCTGCAGAGTCTCCGGGTTCCATACTCTGGCGGCAACCCCAGGCATGTCCAGCGGCGGGGTACTGGTTCGTCGTCCGCTCGATGCCGCGACCATCGCCCACGCGCTGCGCGCGCCCGGCTCGGGACACCGTCGTTGCCTGCCCGTCCGTCGCCTCGACGATGGATGCCGCGGCTGCCCTCGCCGCGGCCGGCACGCCTGACGGCGCCGTCGTGCTGGCCGACGTCCAGACGGCGGGCCGCGGCCGGCACGGGCGCGCCTGGCTGGCCCCGCCCGGCACGGCCTTGATGCTCTCGATCGTCCTGCGCCCGCCCGTCCCGCCCGATCGGCTCCCGCAGGCCCTGATGGCCGTCGCCCTCGGCGCCCTCGAAGCGATCGCCGGCCGTCTGCCGGCCGACGCGCCGCTTGGTCTCAAGTGGCCGAACGACATCGTCGTCGGCGACCGGAAGATCGCCGGGCTCCTGGCGGAAACGACGTGGCGGGGGAGCGACAGACCGGTCGTGATCGTCGGCCTTGGCCTCAACGTCTCCCAGGCGCGTGCGGCACTGCCTGACGGTGCGGTGAGCCTGCGGCTGGCAGGCGCGCGCGATCTCGCCCGCACCGCCCTCGCCATCGACGTCCTCCGCGCCGCCGACCGCCACTACGCCGACGTGCTCGCCGGTGTCGACCTCGTGCCGCGCTGGTCGGCGCGCCTTTCGACGCTCGGTCGTTGCGTCATGGTGCGCGACGCGGTGAGCGGGGCGGTGGTGGCCGAGGGGCAAGCGACGGGGTCGGGGCAGACGGGGCGTTGGAGGTGACGGGGGCGGACGGGGGTGGTTGCGGTGCGGGCGGGGATGTGACGCTGGCGGGGGGCTGAGCAGAACCGGCGAACATCGCGCAAACGTCCGGCCTACGGCCCTCCGACCCCTCCCCCAAGTCTGGGGAGGGGAGGATCACGGGTTGGGGAAGGGCCGGAAGGGATTTCATTGCATTGATCAGCGCGTCTGCCTAGCCGAAGGCGTCGAAGCGACCCAGCAACTTCCGCATGAGCGTCGAAACCGGCAGGCCGTCGATCATCGCGCGGTCCAGCCAGCGCCACTCGACGTAGGGCTCGACGGTCCGCGTGGGCGCGACGGCGACGGCGACCTGTGCGCGGACGGGCGTCACGGTCAGGGCGATGTGCGTGAAGACGTGCGTCAGCGCCGGTCCGGTCGGCAAGGTGTCGACGTCGACGAGGGTCTCATCGGGCGGCGTCAGCGGGAACTCCCAAAGGCCCCCCAGCAGCCCGCTCGGCGAGCGCCGAGCGACGAGGATGCGGCCGTCGGGGTCGGTGACGAGCCACGCGACGGCGGCCATGGCCCGCGGGCGGGCGCGCGGCCGGCGGGCGGGAAGTGCGTCGGTTCGCCGGCGGCGCGGGCGGCGCACCATGGGGCGGCCGGGCAGCGCGGGCAGGCGGGTTGGCGGGGGCGCAGACGGTGGCGCCGAGTTCCATCAGCGCCTGGTTGACGTCACCGGGCGTGTCGTCGTCCGCCAGGGCCGCCGCGACGGCTTCGACGGCGCGCGCTCCTTCGCCACGGGCGACGTCGGTCCGGGCGGCGAGCAGGCGGCCGACGACGCGGCGGACGTTGCCGTCGATGGCCGGCACCCGTGCCCCAAACGCGATCGAGGCGACGGCGCCGGCGGTGTACGGCCCGATGCCGGGCAGCGCCGCCAGATCGTCGTACGTCCGCGGCAACGTCCCGCCGTGAACGGCGACGATGGTCCGGGCGGCGTGCCGCAGGTTGCGGGCGCGGCTGTAGTAGCCGAGGCCCTGCCATGCCGACAGGACGTCGTCCTCGTGTGCCGCGGCGAGGGCGGCGATGGTCGGGAAGCGCGCCATCCAGCGCCGGAAATACGGCTCGATGGTGGCGGCGCGCGTTTGCTGCAGCATGACCTCGCTCACCCAGACCGCGTATGGATCGGCCGCATCCCGCCATGGCAGCGCGCGGCGGTGGACGGCGTACCACGCGCGGAGCGCGGCGCGCAGCGCAGCGGTGTCGAGCGGCAGCGCGGCCCGTCCGACAGCGGCGGATGGGCCGATGCCGCCGTCGCTCACGGCCGCTCGGCCGCGGGCAGCCAGAGGAGCGGGACGACCGCGCGCGGGCAGGCGGTCGGGAGCGGCACCGCCGTCGGCGCGGCCGTGGTCGGCGGCGGGCCGGCCGGCGGCACGTCGAGGACGATCACGCCGGCAGCCCGGTCCGCCACCCAGACACGGCCGTCGATGTCGATCCCGATTCCGCTCGCCCAGCCGGGCGTTTCGACGATGCCCTTGAGCGCCGGCAGTGCGCCGGAGACGTCGACCACGGCCACGCCGGAAGGACCGAGGGCGGCGTACAGCGTGCCGCCCCGGATCGCCAAGTCCTCTGCCGGCGCCGGCAGCGGCAGCGTCGTAGCGGCCGGTTGCGGTGCGCCGACGGCGTCCAGCGCGTACGCCACGAGGTCGCCGCCGTCCGTCGCGATCCAGAGACGGTCGATATCCCAAGCGACGGCGGCGCTGCCGACAGACGATGCGATGCCGACGAGCCGTGGCTGATCGCGCCGGCTGAAGTCGAACATCGCCAGCGAGGCACCGGCGGCGACGGCTGCCAGACGCTTGCCGCCCGGGTCGACGGCGATGTCGCGGGCTCGGACGACCGGCAGCCCGGCGGCATCCGTGACGCGCAGCGTGGCAGAGAGCACCGGTGCCAGCGGATCGGCGATGTCGATAACCGCAAAGCCGAGCGGCGTATCGACGGTGACGCCCACATCGCCCACCACGCCGACGCGCTCGACGTGTCGAGCCCGGTGATCGCGCCGCGCAGGAGCAGCTGCTCGCCGACGCCCGGCACGTGCTCGAGCCCGACGAGCCGCGGCCGCACGGCGGCCAGGAGCGCGTAGCGGCCGAACGGCCGGCCCGGCGGCGCCAACGGCGCGGCGTCGGCGACGGGCGCATCGAGCACGAGGCCGGGGGCGCGCACCAAGTAGGCGCGGGCGCCGGCGGCATCCTCGCCGAGAAGCGCCGTGGGCACGACGCCGCCGCGCCCGCAGGCCAGCCAGGCCGACGGCGTGTCGGCGCGCAACTGCAGGGCGCTCGGCACGATCGACTCCGTCGTCTGCGCCGTGAACGCCGTCCGATCGCCCTCCAGCCAGCGGTCGATCTCGACGGCGCGGTGCCCGAGCGCGTCGCCGCCGACGATCGCCCATGCGCCCGCCGCGGCGACGTCGAGGCCGAGGCCGCCGAGCGTGCCGTCGTCCAGCTGGGCGAGGACGGCCGGCCAGCGCTCGGTCTGGACAAGGCGTGGGTTCTTCGGATCCGAACCGTCAACGGCGGCCAGCGCGGCCGTGGCGGCCGGGGCGCGGGCGAAGGCGACCAAGACCGTCGTGCCGCGCACGGCGATCGCGCGTCCGTCCCCGCCCGCCGCATCCAGCGCCAGCTCGCCAAGAGCGATCGGGTTGACCGGGTCGCGGACGTCGATCGCGCGCAGCGTCGGGCCGTCGGCGACCCAGGCGGTGGCGGCGATGCCGGCGCCGCCGGTCATCGCCACGGCCTGGGCATTGGCGAGCGCGATGACGCCGATCGTCCGCACATGATCGAACGCGTCGGCATGGAGCAGGGCGATTCCGTTGGTGCCCCACGCCGCCAGCGCGTACGCGCCGACGAACGCGACATCGTGCACGGGGCCGGGCGGGGCGTCGTCGGCCGGTGCGCGGAGATGGGTCGTCCCGCCCGGGCCGACGACGAAGAGGCCGACGTTCGTCGACACCCAGCGCCGCCCCATGCGGTCGACGGCAACGCGGTGCGACTCGACCGGCACACCGTCCACCGCGTCCGGCACGGCGTCCCGTTCGCCGAGCGCCGGGCGCGCCGGCTGGCCAACATCGACCGCCCAGACGCCGGCTGCGCCCAGCGCCAGCCAAACCGTGCCGGTGTCGGGCGAGAGCGCGACGTCCTCCACGACACCGGGTAGCGCCTCGGTCTCGCCGAGGAGGTGCGTCAGCGGGTCGATGCACCCGCCGTACACGCGCAGCCGCGCGCCGACGCCGAGGTAGGTGCGGTCGGCGTCGAGCGCGACGGCGCGGGTGAGGCCGCCGAGCTGGCCGGTGAGGGAGAGGGTGGCAGCGGGTGCCTGGGCGGCGGGTGCGGCGATAGCGACGGACGCGGAGATCGCCGTCACCCGAGTGGGGTGCGCGGCAGAGTAGGCCGTCGCCAGCCAGAGCAGGAGGGCGAAGGCGCAGCAAAGGGCGGTGCGCGGCATGTGTTTCCCGATCGTCACGGTACGGCAGTCAGTGGGGCGGGTGGGAGTCGAACCCACATGGGTTTCCCCAACGGAGTTTAAGTCCCTCTTTCGGGCCTTTCGCCAATGTTCGCCTCCGATCGCGAAACCCCGTTTCTGTCTGTAAAACTGGCCCTAACCCGTCCATCCAGCGCCGCCGTTAATCGCCGATGTTCGTCTGGGTTAGGGTCAGAATTAGGGTCAAACCAGGGTCAGGTCCAACAGGCAGAGCACACACACGTCGGAGGCTACCGTGAACTCCCTGTACCACCGCATCTACAGTCGAGACTTTGCCGCCGCCACGCTCCTCGTGTCCCTCGTCACTCTGCTGGCCTCGGGCCTGCACAATGTCGCTCATGGCTTCGCCGATGTCCAGACCGGCACGTCTCCCCTCCTGCACTGGGGCGGGGCGGTCGCCATCGAACTTGGCGTGGTTGCCATCGGCCTGACGATAGCCGTGCGAGCCCGCACGGGCCACCGGAACCGACGGCTCTACGCCGGGATCCTGCTGTTCGTGTCAGCCTCCATCTTCGCTAACTACGACGCCAGCCTGCAATCCCTCACAGGCAAGGCGATCACGTGGGAGGCGATTCGGACGCTGGATGCCTGGACGCTCGCCAAGGGTGCGTTGCTAGGAGGAGCCATTCCCCTAATGGTACTCCTGGTCATCGAGTCGCTGCGGGAGCTGGCGACAGAGGGGTCGACAGGTACGTCCTCAACTGGCGTCGACGAAGTCGACAAAGTCGCCGACATGGCCCCATCAAGCACTCCCAGCCCTGTCACTCCTCTTCCAGAGTAAGCGTTCAGCTGGGTAGCGGCAGCAGAGACGGCAGGGGCCGTCCAGCCAAGTGGGCCGCGTAGCCATCTGTCAGGAAAGCGAGGACGTCGCGCTCTTGCTCACGAAGACAACCGGTGGCGGTCAGGATGCGTTCGACGAAGCGGCTACCGTGGACCGAATCGGTGCCGAAGGTCTTCTTGCGCATGAGCACCCCGCGGCGAACGCGGCGCTCGGCAAGGTTGTTGGTGGGCTCGACATCCTCGTGGTTGAGGAACGTCCACAGCAGAGGTTCGCGTTTGAGCAGCCAGGCGGATTGCCTGCAGCTGCGCTCGGCGAGTCCGGCGTCGGCAACGCGCTCCAGGAGCGCGTGAATCGTGGCGCGATGGACGGTGATGCGCTTGGTCATCTCGTCGCGAGAGATCTTGCCGTCCCGCCAAGCCCGCCAGTCAGCGAGCACTCTGTAACCGGCCATCTCAAGCCGGCGACCATGCCACTCGGAGCCCTTACGCTCCGCGATGGCGCGGAAGACCCGCAGCACATGAGCCCAGCACAGCTGGCGCAGGGCGATCCAGTTGTAGGCACCCAGCATGTCGACGACGGCCAAGCCGCCAAAGTTCTTACCCAGCAGGCGCTTGGCTTCCATGCGTCCTCGACCCAGCTGGACACGGAAGAACACCAGCCCCTTGCCAGCGCCCGCCTCCCACAGCCAGGCGCCCTTCTTCCCCTGCCGCCAACTCGTTTCGTCGGCGTAAACGATGCCTGCCGCTCGGACCGCATGGACCACCGCCAGCACCGGCGCCCTGAGCATCATGCTCATACGCCGCTCGATTGCGCTGATGGTCCCGGCCGATGGCCCGTCGCCGTAGAGCATCTGGAAGTACTCCACGACCTCTCGTTTGGAGAGCAGCAGCCGACCCGTCAGCAATGCCACCAAGGCATGGACCCGCGGTCCGAACCGGCTGCTCGTCACTCCCGGCGGCGGCTTGCCGGTCGTCGTATGCCCGCATGCCAGGCAGCGAAGTCGGTGGACCTGATACTCCACCACCTCAAGCCGCTGCGGCGGGATCTCGTGGACTTGGTATCGCAACGGGTGAGGATCCTCACCCGACAACGGTGCCTTGCACCGTTCGCATTCCACTTCACGGCAAGGGATCACGCGATCGACCTCGGCCGTCGGCACCAGCGATCGACTGTGACCCTTGTGACCAGGCTGGCCGCCTCGACCAATCTTTCGCGGCCGACCTCGGCCTCGCTTCTCCCCTCCGCCGGCTCCTGGCCCGTCGCTCGACGGCGGCTTCGACGTGTTGCCCGAGTTCTGGCCCAGCCGTTCCTCGAGCGCGCTGACCTTCGCCTCCAAACGCACGATCGTCTCTGCCTGGCTCAACACCAAGCGGATCAGATCCTCCCGCGTCAGGGCCGCAAGCGCCTCTGCTGTCATGCCGCCCAGGCTATCAGGCCTTCGCCGATCGGGCAACCGGCTGAACGCTTACCGATCAACTGGTGGGGCGCCGAGTGCAATTTTGGTCAATCGACATATAATGTTGCTGGTATTCCTATTGGACTACCAGCTTCATTCGGTGGACAGTGCATCGACTTCTATTACAACTGGCCATGTTCCAATCCTAGCGACCCGGACTGTAATGATTACCGGAAGGAAATGGAGATCATGGCTGAGAGAACTAACTCTAACGGTGATACGATCTATCTTGATCACTGGGGGTTTGGCGAATCGTCCAACTGGAACGTATTTTATGATGCCGCAGCGTTGAGCGAAGGAGAGGATTGTGGCTGTACTGAGGAGAACATTCAGGCGTTGTATCCTCCATCGCCAGATGCGACCCAGGAAGCACATAGGCGAGAGTTGCGGCGACCGTTGACAATGCTAACCCCCTGCGAGGTCGGGGAGGTGGCATATGGTCCAGTCGTTTGTGCGGCGCGCTTCGTAGACGGTATTGACGGAACCGGTCAGCAGTGGTCGGGACGCGACGAAAAGTTCCTCGGCAGCACTCACGGAGGCGGAGCCGTCGGGCTATTTTTCACGCGCGTCACTCTCCTGAACTTTTGGGCGGATCTCGGTCAGCAATGCAACATCGCGGAAATCAAGAATGAGTACTTTACAACGATGTGCGGCGCTATCGATGCGCTGTGCGCGGCCGGCGCGACCGATCCACGATGTGAGTTAAATCCATCGGGGATTGGTCGGCGAGCCAAGAAGTTCACTTTCAGTCCTGATCTACTTGGCTTCGACTCATCTCCAGATTCGTTGATCCCAGGGAGCTCACCGGGCGATCCAGAGCCCTGCGCCAACTGCGACTTCCAGTTTTGTCTCGATCACTTTGAGATCTACTTTACGCGTGAAGTACCTATTGATACGGCACCCATGACCAACGGAGCATATCATGCCCAAAATGGATTCATGGGTCTCCGCATTGACAATGGGATGTGCTTTAATGACACGTGCGCAAATTGGTACATGGATCCAATCGGTGGAGCCGGTCCGTTTACCAATCCTGAGACTCCTACTCCAACGCCGGGTGGACTAGCGACAGAAACTCCGACGCCCCTGCCGCTAGAGGACCCGAACTGGCACACACGGTGTCCTCATGGCCCGTGCTTGACCCCGACACCCTCTGATCCACCTTGGTGTCCGACGCTAGTTCCCTTGGCGACAGCGATTATAGAACCCAATGACAGCAAAGGCCTACAGAACTTCTGTGCTGCGACAAGTGATACTGTTAGCTTGTGGCCACCAGCACAAACCCCTTGGCCGGGCAACACTCCGACCGTGGCACCAAAGTTGACGCCTACCCTTGCTGCATATGCAACCTCATCCATTGCTACGTGTGCACCAAGTGCGACACCGACATCTACTTCGACGCGCACTCCTACGCCGACGAAGACGTCTACTCCTACTCGAACGCCCACGTCCACTCCAACTGATACGTTGACTCCGACTGTAACGGCGACCCCGTCCAATACATCCACGCCAACCGATACACTAACTCCGACACCGACTGCGACTCCATCAGCTCCTGCGTGCGCTACCGTTGAAGGGGACCGTGAATGTGTCGAATGTCAATCGGGCCCGCCGGCAGATCCTGGCTGCCGATATGAGGTGGTGGTAACCCCACCGGTACTAAGTTGCGATCCTGAAGGTCCATACACGATCACGATCAAGGTGGGATCTACGTGCGACACGGGGGGCAATGTCACCGTGGAATTCGATGGTGATCGCTACGGCCTGACCTATGTACCAGCTGATGCGGCTTGGGAAATGTCGAAGTGCTTGGACCACAAGCCGTCCAGCTTTGAATTCGAGGTGACGAATGGCTCGGGACATGACGAGGGCCTTAGCTGGTACAACATCGAATATTGCTGCGACTGTGAGGAGGCACTCTTGGAATCAGAGCTAGGTCTGACTGTCGCCCACACGACCCTGCGAAAGGAGTAGCAAAATGATGTATCGCAACTTCCTTCCGGTTACCATAGCGATGGTCATGGTAGCTGGGCTACTCGGTGATCCGCTTGCGCAGCTGCAAGGTGGCTCAGGGCACGCTGCAGTCTCTGACCTCGCCTCTCAGGCGAGGGAAGCGCAGGCCGACGCAATACCTCAATGGCATTGGGAGCCCACCGTGCAAATGCCTATTGGGCGTGCAACGGGCCATATGACTCTGTTGAGTGACGGCTCTTCCATGCTCGTGGGAGGAAAGCTTGTCGAGACTGGCCAAATTCCTGAACGCATTGGTGGCTATTCGTCCCATGCAGTGATTTACGATCCGGCGTCAGGTCAATGGCGCAATGCGGGTCAAAGCATCACTGGAACGAGGGCGTACGGCTGCAATTGTATTCTGATCGCACTTTCCAACGAGAGGGCTTTCTTCATGGAAGTTAGTGCGCCAAAGGACGTAGATCCTTCTGGCGCAGCATTTCATCTCTATGACGGGACAAGTAACAGATGGGAGGATTTGCCCGGGCCTGCTCGTGAGCAAATGCCAGGCTATTACTACGACTTGACTGCTGCGTCGGCCCTAGATGATCATACAGTTGTCGTCGCTATGGATGTCCATAGGAGTGTAGCTGGTTCGGGATACCGAACCTCAACATCTGTATTTTCCTTCAACATCGATTCGAAGAAATGGTCGCAAGTGGCACCTCTTGCTGAGCCTCGATGCTGTGGTGCCATGACACGTCTGGCTGACGGTAGAATACTACTGACCGGCGGGCGGACGGATGAATACCTTGGACTTCCATTTGATGAAGCCCCTGATCCTACGGCCAGTGTTGCAGTAGTTAACTTCAAGAGTGGAAACCACTATTCCAAGGCATCGAGCATGCATAACCCGAGACTATTTCATTCTGCTACCACCCTTAGTGACGGGCGTGTGCTAGTTGTTGGCGGAACTCCTTGGAAACCTGCCGAACTTTACGATCCTCTAGCCGATGAATGGACGGAAATTGAGGCTACGCGGCATGATGCCTATACTGGTTCAATCGCGATCACGCCTTCCGGCGGCGCGATCGTGACTGGAGGATGGGACAATAGTCAAGGCATGCTGTGGAGGCACGCAGAGTGGCTTGTGCCTGAGACTGGAAGGTGGTTGAAGTTGGATCCTCCTCCAGCTATGGATGGCATCTCGCATGCTCAAATGCTCACCAGTGACCAAATTCTTTTTGTTGGATGGGGGCGAGTGAACTCTGCCATGTTAGTGCGAGATGGAAGTGTGCGCCCAACTCCGACGTCGGTCGCTTCAGGTCGGGCTTACTTGCCGCTTAATATCACGCATATTTCGCGATAGGCTATTATAAAACGGCCCTGATGCAGGTGTCTATCGAGGCTCTTGGAGTTTGGTACGTCACTTTTGGTTGGACACAAGAGCGTCATCCCAGCAATAGTTCGCCAGTGGGCACCCCATGAGGTCTGAGGCAGCAATCCTGTCAGCAGTATCTGTTGGAATGTGCCCGCCTTCGCGGAAACTGTAGAACGATGAGCCGGCGATGATGACATGGTCAACGATCCGGATACCTGGCAGGTTACCCGCCTGTGAAAGCTGGCGGGTCAAGGCAAAGTCGTCGGGCGAGGGCGTCGGATCGCCCGAGGGGTGATTGTGAGCGACGATGACGCCAGGTGCTTGCTGCACTACCGCTGGGCGGAAGACCTCGGCTGGGCGCACCGGCGATTCTCGCACGGTGCCCTGGTACACCAGATGTGCCCCGAGCAGGCCGTGGCGGGTGTTTAGGGTCAGAACTCGCAGCTGCTCCTGGGAGAGACCGCTCATCTCAGGAGCCAGCAGTTCAAAGACCTGACGAGGGTGGGAGAGAACAACGCTCGCCTCGTGTCGAGCCAGGAGTGGCGCCACCTCAGCGGTCGACAGCGAGGCCAGGACGACGCGCGCTAGGCTCGCCAGTTCGCCCTCAGAGAGACCAGTGAGTCTGTCGAGCCGGCGTGTGTATCCATCGGGCTCGGCAACGCGTCGGGCGCCAGCATCCCCAAGCTCAAGTCCAATCCCGAGTTGAGCGCGTGACGCCTCGTGAGGCGGGACAAGGTGTGGGGGTGGTAATTGATCGGAGTTGGGGACGGCGCGCTTGGTTACATGAAGCTCTCCTGCCTCTAGGTGCAGATCAAACAGGCCGAGGAGTGCGTAGGTGGCCCCGGAGGCGATCAGCCACTCGGTTAGAGATCCTTCAGCAGCCTCGATGCGATCCCGCAGGACAGCCTCCCGTGCTCGGTTGTTGTGCAGGCTGCGAGCAGCCCTCAGCAGTCGATGGTCATGTGGTGTACGCTCCATAGGAAAACGGGACGAGGTCAATACTCCAGTGGCGTGAGGAGCGTCGTGTACGCTCGGTCTGCCTCGGTAATGATCCAGAGTCGCTCGTCGGTGGGAAGGGAGTAGGCGGAGAGTATCCGGGCGCCGGTGGTGAGTGCCTCGTCGTTGGCGGCCTTGTCATCACGCTCAAGGTCTCCCCAGTCCCCCGTGACGTGGCGACGAAGATAGACGCGCGGATCGGCAAGCGCCTCCTCGCACGCGGTGAGCGCCCCAGGCGTTGCCACGACCTCCCCCAAAGAGAACAACGGTAGGCGACGCCGTTCTTCGGGCCGTGGCTCTGGCTGGGAATATTCGGTTGTTGGCATTGATTGGGAGCGCGAGCGAACTATTCAATAACATTACGCTCGGGCACGCTCGATTGTATCAAGCGATGCTAGACAATGTCAACAGGATCTGTAGCTATGGATTTCCGCCCAGTCTCTCAATCGTGATGTTGGGAATTGGGAAGTCGCGCACATTGTTGGTCACAAGCGTGGCCGATGTCGTTCGGGCGAGCGCGGCAATAAGGGCGTCAGGCGTTCGCAACCGGCGGTCCTGCAATGCCAGTTCGTATCGATAGTTAGCGGCAAGCAACGCCACCGGTCGAGTCAGCGGCATGAGTGTGAGACGCGCAATGAAGGCGTCCATCGCCGGATTCGTGCCCGGCGTCTCGCCAGCGTAATACTCGGCCAACTGAACGGCGCAGATGAGCAGTTCTGCCTTGGCCTCAATCAGTTCAAGTACGCGCGCCGTTGTGGGCTCGACCCCCTGCGCGTACTCGATGAGCACGGTGGTATCGAGAACAAAGCCGCTCATGGCCGATCTTCGGCGACGCGTGCGCGAAGCGCATCCAACTCATCGTCGCTCTCGCCACCGGCCTGGCGGTCGTCATGCACCCACTGTGCGATCGACTCCGATGTGTCCCCCCAGGGCCGAGGCTGGCCCTTGCCGCTTCCGGCTGCTGCTCGGGCGATCTCAACAAGTTCAAGATGCTCAAGCTCGCGACGGGCGGCATCGGCCAAGAACTTACTCCGTCGGCGCTGACCGACGCGCAGGTCGATCTTCGCCAGGATGTCCTTGGGCAAGATGACGTGTGTCCGAATGTCCGTCTCAGGATTCATAGTGTCACTCCACAGTGTCTCATATGTCCCACTGTATCATATGCATTGGGGATTTGCAAGCTCTAGGTCGCGTGGCTAGACTACTCCACGCTGGTGCCTGAGGCGCCTGCACGAGAGAAAGGCGCAGCCCTGTGACCCGTCGCGGCAACAACGAAGGAACAATCCGCAAGCGCCCAGACGGACGCTGGGAAGCCCGACTGACTGTCGCTGGCCGCCAGCGCTCGGTATACGGCAAGACCCGCGATGAGGTCGCCCGCAAGATGCGTACTGCTCAGGGCCAGGTCGACCAGGGCATTCCCCTACCCGACGAGCGCCAGACGGTTGAACAGTTCTTGGAGCGGTGGTTGCGGGACAGCGTACAGCCCCGCGTCGCCCCCCGAACCTACACGTCTTACGCCATGCATGTTCGTCAGCACCTGGTGCCGGCGATCGGCAAGATCCCCCTCGCCAAGCTCCAGCCCGGTCACGTTCAGAAGCTCCTGAACGAGAAGCGCAAGAGCGGTCTCTCTCCCGCGTCCATCAACAGGATACGATCAACGCTTCGGGCGGCTCTGAACCAAGCGTGCAAGTGGAGCGAGGTGACGCGCAATGTCGCAACGCTCGTCGACCTGCCGAAGGAAGAACACTCAGAGATCGAACCGCTCACTCCCCAACAGGCTCGCGTGTTCCTTGAGCACATACGTGGGCATTCATGGGAGGCGCTCTTCGTCGTGGCGCTGGCGACTGGCCTGCGACAGGGAGAGCTGCTCGGCCTTACGTGGCAGGACATCGACCTGGATGCCGGACACCTCACTGTTCGCAACGCTCTGCAACGGCTGGACGGCACGCTCCAACTCGTCAGTCCGAAGACGGCCCAGTCAAAGCGGACGATCGTCCTTGCTGAGACAGCTGTCTTGGCGCTGCGGGGTCAACGCGCCCAGCAAAACCGGAATCGTCTCAAGGCCGGCGAGCGGTGGCAGGAAACGCCATACGTCTTCACGACCGGCATCGGGACACCACTTGATGGCCCCGAAGTGACGAGGGGCTTTCAGAAGCTCCTCGTGTCAGCCGGTCTCCCGAGGAAGCGCTTCCACGACTTGCGCCACAGCTGCGCCACCTTCCTCCTGGCCCAGGGCGTCAGCCACCGCGACATCATGGCCATCCTCGGTCACTCGGGCATCACCGTGACCATGAACACTTACGCACACGTCTTGCCCGAGACTCAGCGCGATGCTGCTCGACGGATGGATTCGGTGCTCCGCGGCGAAGACAAGACAAACTAGGGTCAGAATTAGGGTCAAGCGAGTATGGGCTGTGCTACAATCGGGCCATCGGAGGCTTGTATTACTCTGTAGTGGGGCGGGTGGGAGTCGAACCCACATGGGTTTCCCCAACGGAGTTTAAGTCCGCCGCGTATGCCAGTTCCGCCACCGCCCCCCACGACCGACTTCGAACGGCCGCGGCGGGCGGATGATAGCGAGCGACCGCGCGCGCGGCGAACGCGTCGACCTCATGCCGATGCCTGCCGAGCCACGCGATTGTCGTCGCACCTGGCGCAAGCGGTTGCGGGGGAGAGTCACAGCACCCGATTGAGGGGCCGTTGCGGGCCTTGGCAGCCAAACGTAAGCGGCACGTATCTTTCGACCCTTCCCCTCGTTAACTCCTTGCTGACACCCGTGCGTCGCCCGATCATGATTCGAGTCTCCCTAGCAGGTGATCTCTCTTGTGGTTGGTTATGGTATGGTCTCGCTCGGTTGTCAGTAGTTGTCGACGGTTCAGTTGATTACCGGGATGGAATGATGGTTGGCTGAACTCTGAGTTTGCCGTCCACGACTCGCTCCACTTCATCGACTCGCAAGGAGATCCACATGGCTCGGCTTCACTGCCTGTTCACCGACACCCACAAGGCTCTGGCCGCTGCGGCTCTTGGACTGGCCCTGGCCGCCACAGCGGCAAGCACAGTCTTGGCCGCCACGCCCATCTACGTCCGAACGGACGGCCATGACACGGATTGCAACGGCACCGCAGATGCCGACGCCACCGCCATGCCGAACTGCGCGGTCAAGACGATCCAGAAGGGCATCGATCTTGTGGACAGCGGCGGGACGGTGCATGTAGGGGCCGGGACGTACATCGGGGACGTGGACGCGAACAAGCCGGTCACGCTCTTGGGCGCCGGCAGCGGGTCGACGACGATCAAGGGGCCGTTGGCCGCTCCCGCCGGAACGACGCTGACCGTCAACGCGCTGAACGTCGTCATCGACGGCTTCACGATCACGCGGGAAGGGAACGCCCCCGCTACGTGGAACGACCCGGGGATCAACAGCGCCGGGATCGCCATCCAGGGCACAGCTAAGAGCATGGAGGTCCGCAACTGCGTCCTGACCGGCAACCGCACCGGGATCGACATCAACGACAATAGCGGCGCCAACATCCACAACAACGTCATCGACTTCAACCGCACCGGCCTCATCATGCGCAACGTCACCGACAACCTCAACATCCAGGAAAACGAGATCACCGACAACTGGACCGTCGGGATCCTCTTCCTCGACGCGAGCGTCGGCTCCAACGTGCCGCTCCAGACGGCGCTGAACGCCACCATCAAGAACAACGACATCTCCGGCAACTGGTACGGCGGCATCGTCGACCGCCAGACCGGCGGCGCGCTGCCGGCGCCCGGCACGACGAACCTCAAGAACTTCAGCGGCAACTGGCTCGGCACGATCACGCCCGTCGTCACGACGGCCAACAGCGCCGAGCCGGGCTACGCCGCGCAGATCCCGGTGGCGTACGGCGGTTCCGCGACGAACCCCGGCGGCGCGCCGGACGTGGCGGGAACGGCCTCGGCGAACGTGGACTTCACGCCGTGGCTGGCCGTCGGCACCGACACGAGCGGCACGATGGGCTTCCAGGGTGACTTCAGCACGCTGTGGGTGGACGACAACGGCGCGCAGACCGGCGCGACCGGGCGGGTGCAGGAGGGTGTCAACTCGGCCCTCGCCGCCGGGACGGTCCGCATCGCCGCCGGCACGTACGAGGAGCAGGTCGAGATCACCGCGGCGCGCACGCTGCAGGGCGTCGGGACGACGTCGATCATCAAGGCGCCGACGGCGCTGACGTTGTTCTTCTTGACGGGCGCCAACGCGAACCGCCCGGTCCTCTACGCGCACGGCACGAACGACGTCGTCATCAAGGACCTCAAGGTGGACGGCGCCGGCCGGGGCAACGCGAACTATCGGTTCGTCGGCGTCGGCTTCAACAACGCCGGCGGAACGGTGCAGAACACGCACATCGTCGATGTGCGCAACGCGCCGCTCGACGGGACGCAGCACGGCAACGCGTTCTATACCTACAACGATGACGCCACGACGCGCACGATCAACGTGACGGGCAACACGATCAGCGGGTTCCAGAAGAACGGCATCACGGTGAACACGAGCGCCAGCACGGCGGTCGTCGTGAGCATCGCCAACAACACGGTCACGGGCGCCGGCAACACGCCGTCCACCGCCCAGAACGGGATCCAGGTCTGGTCGGACCTCGGCTCAGGCACGATCGAGGACAACACGATCAGCGGCATCGCCTACAGCGGCTCAGGCACCGTTGCCTCGTCGATTCTCAACTACTACACGGAACTCACGATCGACGACAATGTGATCACCGGGGCCCAGACCGGAATCTACAACTACGACGGCGGCGCGAACCTGACGGACAACGACATCACCGTCGTGGAGGTGGGCGACTACAGCTGGGGCATCATCGCCAGCGACCCGCCCCACGCCGTGCCGCAGCCCGTCGACGGCGCGTACCTCGGCGGTGGCGGTGGCGGCGCGATTGCCGCGGCCGGTGCAGCGGGCGATGGCCTGCAGTCGGCGCTGTCGGCGCTCGCGCCGCAGGCCCTGCTCACCGTCGCGGTGACGGGCAACACGATCGCCTTCGTCGGCGCGGACAACACCTCGACGTATGGGATCGAGGCGGATGCCGGCTACGGCCCCGACGACATGGCGGTGAACATCGACAACAACATCATCAACGGCTTCGATGTTGGGGTCGTGTGGTGGAAGTGTGAGAGCACGTGCGGGGCCGGCGTGTTCACGGCCATGTCGGCCAGCGGCAACTGTTTCACGGACAACGACGAGGGCATGACCTCGAACGTCACCTCACCGACGGTCAACGCCGAGAACAACTGGTGGGGCGACGCCAGCGGTCCGTACAACGCCACCTCCAACCCGAGCGGCACCGGTGACTCGGCAAGCGCCAACATCGACTTCACGCCGTGGACGAGCGCCGGCTGCTCCCAGCCCGACACGTATCGCAACGAACGCACGGGCGAGTACGGCACGCTTGCCGCCCTGCTCGCCTCGGCGCAATATGGCGATACGATCGTGGTTGTCGGTGGCGAGCCCCTGACCGGCGGCATCGTCATCACGACGCCAGGCATTACGCTCGACCTTGAGGGCCGGACGGGTGGCCCGGGATCGCCGTTCTTGACGGTGGCGGCGGCGGACGTCACGCTGACGAACGCGGTGCTGGACGGCGGCGGAAGCGGGGACCCGGCGGTCCTGGTGACGACGGGCGGCGATAACTTCACGCTGAGCGACAGCGAGGTGAAGAACTGGGCGGACGGCGTCGAGGTAGCGGTGAGCGTGACGTCGTTCAAGATGTTCGGCAACTGGATCCACAGCAACACCGGCGCCGGGCTGCAGGTGAACAGCGGCGTCGCGTTCGGCGGGGTCGTGACGATCGAGGGCAACCTGTTCAAGGTCAACGGCGGCAACGGGATCCAGAACGACGGCACGACGAGCCCGCTGGCGGCGGAGCGCAACAGCTGGGGCGATGTGGCCGGGCCGACCGGCCCGAGCGGCGACGGGGCGAGCGCCGGGGTGGACTACACCCCGCACACGTTCGCCGAGCTGCACCTGGACATGGACCCGGTGGCGGTCGGCGACCAGACGAGCGTAAACATCAGCGAGGGCGCGGCTTTCGTCGCGGACCTAAAGGTCGACGCGCAGAAGCTGAACTCGATCCAGTTCGAGGTAACCTATGACACGGCGTACCTGACGCTCAGCAGCACGACGTTCATCGCGCCGTGGCTGGGCCAATGCACGAACAACGGGTCGGGGCCGGGCATCGTGAAGTACTTCTGCACCCTGTTCATCAGCGAATGGGACGGCGGGACGCTGGCGAAGCTGAACTTCACGGCCGCCAACCCGCCGCCTGGCCCGGGCCCGTGGCCGACGAACCTGGACATCGCGCACCTCGAGGCGGACTCGGCGGCGTCGGCGCTGGGCGGGGCGAAGATCTTCCTGAACAACGCCGGCTACAACGCGCCCTCGGTCGCCAGCCGGGACATCACGGACACGAACGACGGCACGGTGAACATCATCGGCAAGGCGAACTACAACGGGTTCATCGACCTCCAGGGGCGGACGAACGACAGTGGCGGTAAGCTGCGGGTGTTCGACATCGCCACGAAGTCGGGCTCGGTGGAGTACGCGCAGGGCACGAGCGCGGCGTCGGGCAGCTACGCGACGGCGCACAACGTGGGCTACGAGCTGCTAGTGGGGACGACATACCACCTGCTGGCCGATCGCAACCTGTTCGTGGCGACAACGGCGGAGGTGTCGACGACGTACAGCCACAGCAAGCTGATGAGCGTGCGACCGTTCACGACGCTGGTCACGCTGGTGCTGCGCGGCGGGGATGCGTACAACGACAACACGATCGACATCAGCGACGCTTCGTGCATCGGCGCGTTCTACGGGACGATGACGTCGGCGTGCGGTGGCGGATCGCCGGTCGGGTCGAGCCCCGACGTGAACGAGGACGGAATCGTGAACATCCTCGACCTGTCGCTCATGGGCGGGAACTACGGCATCACGTCGAGCACTTGGGCGCCGTAGGTGCTGCGGTTTGCGTTGCTACGGAAGGGCCCGGCGCTAGAGCGCCGGGCCCTTCCGCGCGACTGGTGGACGCCCGTCGGCCGCGCGGTGATCACGCTGGTGCTCGTTGCCATCGCTCCCGGCTCGGCGTCGCTACCCTCCGTCGGCGCCGCCGCCGCTCGTCCTGTGCAGTCCGCCCCGACGATCGGCCCGGAGACTGAAGCGCCGCAGGTTGAGGTCGGTGCTACGGTGCGCGTCGACGTCGTCGTGCACGACGTGGTGGACCTGAATGCGGCGGACGTGCGCGTGGCGTTCGATCCGACGCTGCTCGCGGTCGTCGACGCGGACCCGGGCACGGACGGGATCCAGGTCGAACTCCTGGACGGCTTCCTGAAGCCCGACTTCGTCCTGGCCAACTCGGCGGACAACGAGACCGGAGTCGTCCGGCACGCGGCGACGCAGCTCAACCCGTCGCCGCCGGCCACCGGGAGCGGGGCGCTCGCGCGGATCACACTGCGTGCGCTCAGATCCGGCACGAGCAGCCTTTCGATCCAAACGCAGAAACTTGTCCACCCGAGCGGCGATCCCATCGCGATGGAGGTGCGCTCGATCGTCCTGATCATCGGCGTGGGCGGTCCAACGCGCACGCCGCCACCGACGGCGACAGAGACGCCGCCGCCCACGCCCTCGCCGCCCGGAACGCCGCCCCCCACCGCAACGGTAACGGCCGAAGCCACCTTTGATGCTACGCCAGGCCCCGAAAGACACGCGATCTATTGCCCATTCTCGTACAAGTACCGCAAGTGACATCCGCCCGCGTGGCTCGAAGCGTTCGCCGGCCCGGCCAGGCGTCGGGCGCTGCGATGGCGCGCGGTCTCCTGGCCGCCGCCGCGATCGTCGCCGTGGCGGGTGCGCCGCGCCCAGCGCTCTGGCGCACGGGCGCGGCGCCGGCGCAGGGCGCGGCGCGGATCGTCCTCGACCCGCAGAACGGCTCGATCGTCCACCCCGGCTCACTGACGGTCGACGTGCGCGTCGAGGACGTCACGGACCTCAATGCGTTCGATGTCGGGCTCACGTTCGACCCGGCCATCGTCACGGTCGTCGATGCCGTTCCGGGCCCCGGTGTCCAGATGACGGCCGGGTCGTTCCTGTGCGGCAGCCAGCTCGTCCTCTACAACACGGCGGACAACGCGCTCGGTACGCTGTCATTCGTCGCCACGCAGCTCGCGTGTTCGCCCGTGAGCGGGAGCGGCGTGCTGTTCACGATCGAGTTCGCGTCTGTCGGTGCCGGCGTCTCGGCGCTGACGTTCGAG
This sequence comes from Candidatus Avedoeria danica, assembly GCA_016703025.1. Lineage (NCBI taxonomy): Bacteria > Bacillati > Chloroflexota > Ardenticatenia > Candidatus Epilineales > Candidatus Epilineaceae > Candidatus Avedoeria > Candidatus Avedoeria danica. The sequence goes on along the minus strand of JADJCV010000005.1, from coordinate 86,106 downwards.
ACGGACGACGTACGGCTCTCCGACATCGACGGTGTCGAGATCCCGTCCACCGTCGAAGACGGCTCGATCACCGTCGAGAACCCTACCGCCACGGCCACCTCCACCGCGACTTGGACAGCCACACCGACGAACACCTCCACCCCCACGCCGACCGCTACGGCCACGGCGACAACAACGCCATCTAGCACCCCTACCCGGACGAGCACGCCGACATCGACCGCAACGCCGACGGCGACCGCGACGTCAACATCGACCGCAACGCCGACGGCGACCGCAACGCCCTCGAACACCGCGACCCGAACGCCGACCCCCACGCCGACGTCGACCGCGACGGCCACGCCTACGCCCTCAGCGGACCTGGCGCTGACCAAGACGGACGCGCCGGACCCGGTGACGGCTGGCAACAACCTCACCTTCGTCCTGACGTCGACGAACAACGGTCCCAGCTCGGCGAACAACGTCGTCATCGCCGATCCGCTGCCGACGGCCGTCACGTTCGTGTCGGCGGCGCCGAGCGCGGGCGGGTCGTGCGTGACGCCGGTCGTGGGCGGCACCGGCACCGTGACGTGCACCTGGGCCGGCACGACCGTGACGGGTGCCGCAAACGCGCGCACCGTCACGATCATCGTCAGCGTGCCGATCACGACGCCATGCTCGCCAGCGCTCTGCCCGGGCAGCCCCGGCGCACCGATCTCGAACACCGCCTCGACGACGTCCGCCACGACGGATCCGAGCTTGGGCAACAACTCGGCCACGTCCTCGACGAACGTGCGCGCCGGCGCGGACGTGCAGATCGCCGACGCGACCGTCGATCCGAGCGAAGAGGACTGCGTCGGCGTCGGTGACTTCCTCATCGTGACGCAGAGCTTCAGCAACACCGGCCCGCTGGCGTTCACGCCGCAGCGGGACAACGGCGGACCGGAGTGGGAGGCGATCCTGCCGGGCAGCGTCGTCGGCCTCGACTGCCGCGTGCTCGACGGCGGCGGGACGTGCACATCCACGAGCACGCAGATGACGTGGGACGGCACGATCGCCGTCGGCGCGAGCGTGACGGTCCAGTTCTCTCTGCGCATCAAGGGCGCGATCCCGACCGGGACGATCATCCCGATCGTCGGCACGGTGCACTACGACGGCTTCAACATCGGCGTGAACACGTTCAGCCGCTCGAGCGGTGCGGTCGAGGTGCTGATGGACTGCCCGTCCGTCATCGACCCGAACACGCAGCTGAGCAACCAGGTCCACCTGCCGATCCTGAACTTCCTCGGCCAGGACGACGTGTGCGAGAGCTGGATCGAGGTCCAGAACCTGGGCTGCCAGATCGCCAAGGCGGCGCTGGTGACCTGGGGCGAGCCGGGCTTCTGCCCGCCGCAGGCGGCGGGGCCGTTGAAGGTGGAGTGCACGGGCCTCTTGAAGCCGGGCAGCAGCTGGAACCTGTACGGCGCCCAGGTGCCGACGGGCTCGAAGTCCGGCATCCTGTTCAAGCTCTCGGCGCGGCAGCTGTCCGAGGACGGGATCGACGTGATCCCGGAGGACGACATCACGGGCGACTACGTCTGCGAGGTCCTGTTCTTCAACGTCGTGGGCGACGCGGACGATTATCGCCGCTTCAAGAAGGCGTACGACGAGGGGCTGATCTTCGACGGGATCGACATGTCGCGCGCGGCACCGCAGGACGGGGCGCTGGCGGTGGACGTGCACCGGACGTGCCCGGGCGACGTGACGCCGGGTGTGGACGTGACGAGCAAGTACAACGGGATCGCGGGCACGCACCTTGGCGTGTACGACGCCGTGTACGGCGGGTACGGGTTCTACGTGCCGCTGGTGTACGCCAGCAAGGCCGGCTACAACTCGATGATCTACATCCAGAACGGCGGGCTGATGTGCTCGTCGATCGAGATCTGGTTCCAGCAGCAGGAGGACTGCCTGCGGGCGGTGATCTGCGACATCGCGACGCTGGCGCCGGGCGAGACGTACCAGCTGGACGCGAACGACTGCGTGGGCCCGGACTTCCAGGGCAGCGCGTGGATCCGCTCGACGCAGCGGATGGGCATCGTCGTGGACATCATCGGGCACGACCTGCTGATGACGTACGCGGGCGAGCCGGCGGAGATCAACTACACGTTCGACCCGCGCAAGGCCGTGTACACGGGCGGCAACCAGGTGGGCTTCGCGCCGCTGGTGTACAGCGAGTACCAGGGCTGGGACAGCGCGATCCAGGTGCAGAACCTGAGCCCGGTGGTGGCGGCCAAGGTGAAGGTGTACTTCCTGGACCGCGGCGGGGACATCATCACGACGCTCATCGACTGGGTCTGCCCGCGCGGGAGCCAGACGTTCTTCCTGCCGCTGGTGGCGGCGCTGCCGGGGAACTGGGTGGGATCGGCGCGGGTGGAGAGCCAGGAGTGGATCTCGCCGGGGAACCCGAACGTGCTGGCGCCGAACGTGGTGGCAGTGGCGACGCTGATCGAGTACTCGGACGCGGCGCGGACGGCGGCCACCCAAGGCATCGCGTACAACCTGCTGCCGGAGCACAAGATCTTCGACTGGCAGATCGGCGAGCGTTCGGGCGGGAACTTCGAGGCGGGCGTGGGCCTGATCGCGATCCCGAGCCTGCTGAAGGACCTTGGCAGCTCGCAGATGACCAGTGAGATCGCGATCGCGAACGTGGTGCCGAAGCCGGGCTTCACGGACTTGGTGATCTACGTGTACGACCAGAACGGCTTGATCGACTACATCTGCCAGAAGCTGAACGAGAAGCAGGTGGAGTACATCGACCTGCAGACGTGGGGCTGGATCAACAACGGGTTCAAGGGCAGCGCGGTGATCAGCGCGTGGTTCTGGGAGCACGACGTGTTCGACGGGACGGGCTTCTTCCTGCGCAACCTCGTGGGCCTCGGGGCGATGGCGATCGAGCGGCGCGGCGCGCGGCTGGGCGAGGACGTGCCGGGCGACGAGGCGGCGGGCGAGCGCGGGATTCCGTTCGAGAGCACGTACGACGAGGACGGGAACCCGCTGTTCGAGTACTGCTTCATGGGCCCGCTGCCGCTGTGCCCGGGGTTCAGGCAACGATGATCGTCCGCGCGCTGGTCGGTGTGTGATGAGCCGGGGTGTTGCGCGGCAGCGACAGCAGGACCATCGCCGGCGCCGGGTGATTCGGGCGTGGCGCTGGGCGATGTGGATCATCGTGTGCAGCTGCATGTGGGTTCCAGTGCCGGCTTCCGCCCAGTCGCGGGCCGCGATCGCCGTCGGGGACGCCAGGATCGGTGCAGGTCAGACGGGCGCCGTCGTCGTGCACGTCCGCGATGTGCGCGATCTGTACGGGGCCGACGTGCAGCTGTCGTTTGACCCGAAGGTCCTGCAAGCCGAGGACGCCAACCCGGCCAAGCCGGGTGTGCAGGTTCAACTCGGGCGCCTGCTGTCCGCCGACCTCGTCGTCCGCAACCTCGCCGACAACGCCGCAGGCACGGTTCATGTCGCCTTCACCCAGCTGAGCCCCGCAGCTCCGGCGAGCGGTTCGGGCGATCTGTTCAGCGTCACCTTCCGGGCGCTCGTCAGCAGCGGCACGACGGACGTCGGCGTCTCGGCGTCGATGTTGTCGAGCCGCGACGGGATCGAGATCCCTGCAGGAACATCGGCCGGCCGCGTCACGCTCGTCTCCGCCGCGCAAGCTCCTTCCACTCCGACGCCCGTCCCGATGCGCGAGCCGACACTGGTCCTCCCGCCGACAGCGATCGGGCCGACGCCCCGTTCGTCCAATGAAACGTCCGCCCGTGCGACGCAACCCCGCGCATCCGAACGGCCCGCCGCCGCGACAGTGCCGTCCACCGGTGCGGGCGCCAAGTCGTCGAGCGGCCCGACAGCAGGCGCCGGCGTGGTCGGCGGCGCGGCCGGTGCGCCGGCGGTCGATGCCCCGCCCTTCACCGACAGGATCGAGCCGACGCGCGGTGTGCTGCCGGGCGGTGCTGCCGACGCCCTGCCGGCGGCGTCGACGCCGTACGGGTCGATGCCGTCGGATGGCGTCGAGGACAATGCGTCGCCGGACGATGGGGCCACGCCCGAGCGCGCCATCAGTGCGCCACGCGCATCGCCGGATGCGCCTGATGCGTCGGTTGCGGATCGCCGTGCCGCGGAATCGCCGGCCGAGGCCACGCGCCCAGCGCAACGCCCACCCTGGCCCTGGCTGGCGCTGGCCGCAGTGCTCACGTTCGCCGCTGTTGTCGCAATGACCCGCCGATCGTGACCCCGCGCCATTCGTTCCCAGGCAACCCGGTGCGAGCGAGGCCGGACAGCCGCATTGCTCGTGTGACGGCCCGTGCCAGCCGCCGGGTCCTGCCATCATTCGTCGCCATCCTGGCCACCGTCGTCGCCCTCGATCACCTGCGCGGCATCCGATCGAGCGGGCCGACGGTTACCCAGGACGGGACCGTCGTCAGCATCGCGCCACCGTCGGCCATTGCGCTCGTTGGCCAGACGGCGCTCGTCACAATCCACGTGGCCGACGTGGCGATGCTGAACGCGGCCGACGTTCGGCTTTCGTTCGACCCGGTCGTGGTCGAGGTCGTGGACGTCAACGGGTCGGTGCCGGGTATTCAGATGGAGCCTCTGGACGATCTGATCTCACCGGACCTCGTGCTGTTCAACACGGCGGACAACACCGTCGGCACGACGATGTACGCCGTGACGCAGCTCAACCCGTCGCCGCCCGTGACCGGCACGGGCGGCCTTGCCCGCATCACGTTCCGCGGCAAGATCGTGGGCAGCAGCCCGATCCAGATCACGTACCAGCGGCTGGCGCGACCCGACGGCACGCCCATCGAAGCCACGGTCCTCGCCGGTGAGATCGTCGTCATCGCTCCCACCCCCTCCGCCACGCCGACCGGAACGGCGACTCCCACCGCCACGCGCACGTCGACATCGACCGCGACGCCAACATCCACATCCACGTCGACCCGCACATCGACGTCCACATCGAGCTCGACGCCGACGTCCACGGCAACGCGCACGCCGACGGTGACGTCCACCCCCACGTCGACTTCCACCTCCACCGCCACATCGACCTCAACGCCAACGGCGACGTCCACCTCGACGGCAACGCCCACCGCAACGCCCACCGCAACGCCTACTCCGACAACCACCGCGACCGCGACAGCGACCGGAACCGCAACGCCCACCGCGACGCGTACGTCGACGGCAACACCGACCACGACGTTGACTGCTTCGCCCACCGCGACGGCCACCGCCACGCCCACCGCCACGTCCACTGGAACGGCGACCTCAACCGCTACGCGCACGCCGACTGTGTCAACCACGACGACGTCGACGTCGACCGCGACGGCAACCGCCACGCGCACGACAACCGCGACGTCCACTGCAACAACCACGACCACGTCGACCGGAACGGCCACGCCAACCGCCACGCGTACGTCGACGACAACGCCCACCATGACGTCGACTGCGACGCCCACCACGACGCGCACGCCGACTGCGTCATCCACGCCGACGGCGACTTCGACCGCGACGCCAACCGCGACGCCCCCCCCCCCCCCCCCCCGCACGACGACCGCGACGCCCACCGCAACAACCACGACCACGTCGACCGGAACGGCGACGCCAACCGTCACACGAACGACGACGGCGACACCCACCCCGACCGCGACGGGCAGCGCCGCCGCGTCCGCGACGTCGACGCCATCCGCCACGCCATCCGCGACTGCGACCGCCACGCGCACAGCCACGCCAACGCCGACACGGACAGCCACGCCGACGCCGACACCGACCGCGGCCTTCACGTCGACGCCCACGACCACCCAAACCGGGACGCCCGTCCAAACCGCCACGCCAACCAGCACCGCGACATCCACCCCGGCCGACCCGGCCACGCCCACGGCGACTGCGACGACACCAACCGCCACGGTCACCGCGATGCCGACCGTGACGGTCCCCGCATCGGACACGCCGATCTCGACGATGACCGCCGCCGCCAGCGGCACACCCCTGTTCACGAGCACGCCGTCGCCAGGGCCGTCGGCCCCGGCAACCGGAACGGCCACCGCCGAGGCGACGGCCGCGCCCACGCCAACGGCAAGCACGGCCACGCCGGCGCCGACGTCAACCTCGACCGCGCCGGGTGCAGGCACATCGACACCGAGTGCGACGATGCCCGCCGGCGGAACGGCCACCCAGGCGCCGTCGGCAACCGCCGTGCCCTCGGCCGCGCCGACACCCGAGGTCACCAGCGTGCCAACCGCCGACCCGACGGCCGCCGGGACGCCCTCGGCCACGCTGACATCGTCGTCTACCGCCGGCACGCCCGTGGCCACGGCCCGCACGCCCGCGGCCACGTCCGGCACACCCGGGCCGGATCCGACGCCCACCCCACCGGCCCCGACCGCTCTGCCGCCGACCGAGGTCCCCGCGAAATCGAGCGCAACCGTGTACCTGCCCTTCCTGGCCAGCTTCGGAACCGAGCGCCACGTCGACTGAAGCAGCGCAACTAGGGTCATCGGTGGTCCGAAGTGCAGCGCCCGCCATCGCCCGCACGTCGTCGAGCCCTTGCCGTTGTCCGCATGACGGACCCGGCCCGCACCGACCGCCGATCCCCAACCGCTATACTGTCGCCCACCACCCGTGATCACCTCCACCTCGCGCGAAGCGCTTCCCGCGTCCCCCGCGCCGCCAACGCCCCCGCCCGCCGCGCCCACCCCGGCGCCGGCGTCGGCCGCGCCGTCCGCCGTGGCGACCGCCGCCCAGCGGCGCGCGCTCGTCGTCGTGCGGCGGCTGCGGTGGGCGCTGCCGTTGGCGATCCTGGCGTTCGTGGCGGCGCACCAGATCTGGGAGGAGCGCGCGTTGGCCGGGGCCGGCGCTTCGGTGCGGATGGCGTCCGCGCTGGTCGTCTACGGGCTGGCCGGGCCGCTCGTCACGTTCTGGACGCTGGACTGGATCGCGCGCGCCCTCGCCCGCCAAGCCGAAACAGAGGCGCGCGTTCGGCTCGGCGAGCGGCACCTTGCCTCGATCACGAGCGGTTCGGCGGACGCGATCCTGAGCCTCGATCTTGGCGGCATCGTCCGCAGCTGGAACCGCGGGGCGGCCGAGATGCTCGGCTTCACGGCCGATGAGATCGTCGGTCAGCCGGTCGTCCGCATCGTGCCCGAGCGGCTGCAGCCGGGCGGCGGGCTCGGGCGCGTCCGCGACCGGCTCGAGCAGGCCGGGTTCGTGCGCGGCGTGCAGGCGCGGTGCCGCCACAAGGACGGCCACACCGTGCCGGTGGACATGACGCAGACGCGGCTGTGGGATGACGCCGGCCGGCCGGCCGGCACGTCGCTCGTGCTGCGCGACATGACGACGCGGATCGCGGCCGAGCGGGCGATCCTCGAGTTGAACCGCGTCCTCGAGGCGCGCGTGAAGGACCGCACCGAGCAGCTCGCAGCGGCGACCGGTGAGCTGGCGGCCAAGAACATCGCCCTGCAGGAGGCGAACGCCGACCTGTCGCGGCTCGACCAGCTGAAGGACGATTTCGTCGCGCTCGTCAGCCACGAGCTGCGTGCGCCGCTGACGAACATCAACGCCTCGGTCGAGTTGATGGAGGCGGGCGCGATCGACGATCGGGTGCGGGCCAAGCTGGCGATCGTCGGGCACGAGGCGTCGCGGTTGACGCGGCTCGTGAAGGGCGTGCTGGACGTCAGCCGGATCCAGGCCGGTCGTTTCACGCTGCACGTCGCCCCGACCGGCGCCGACGATCTCGTCGCTGCCGCCCTCCGCCGGCTGCCGGCCGCGGACCGGGTGCGCGTCCGCGTCGCCATCGCCCCCGACGTGCCGCCGCTGCTGGCCGACCCGGACCGCGCCGCCGAGGCGCTGGGCAACGTGATCGAGAACGCGGCCAAGTACTCCGCGCCGGGGTCGGCGATCGAGGTCGACGTGCGCGGGATCGACGTCGCCGGGGGCGGGGCGAGCATCGCGTTCGCCGTCACCGACCGCGGCGCCGGCATCCCGCCAGGCGAGCAGGCGCGGATCTTCGACCGCTTCCACCGCGTCGAGCGCGATGACGCGCGCGAGACGTACGGCCACGGCCTCGGGCTGCACATCGCGCGCGCTGTGGCCGAAGCGCACGGCGGCGGGATCGACGTGACGAGCCGGCCGGGCGAGGGGTCGACGTTCGTGCTGCGGCTGCCGGCAGCCGCCGGGAACGCGGATCGAGACATCGCTTGGGGCGATGACGGGCGCGACGACGGGCGCGCATACGCATGCGATGAACGGCGGCACGGGGCGGGCGACGCGGCCGTTGGCGGAGCCGGCGGATGAGCAACGTCCCGACCGTTCTCCTGATCGATGACGATGCGAACCTGAGGCGGCTGCTGGCGGAGTCGTTCGAGGGCGCCGGCTACCGCGTCCTGACGGCTCCAAACGGCCTCGACGGGCTGCGCGAGCTGTACGGCGGACGGCCGGACATCGTGGTGCTGGACGTGATGATGCCCAAGATGGACGGCTGGGAGACGCTCAAGCGGATCCGCGAGATGTCGGACGTGCCGGTCATCGTCCTGACGGCGCGGGACGACGAGCCCGAGCGGCTGCGCGGCTTCGACCTGGGCGCCGACGACTACGTGACGAAGCCGTTCAGCCTGGCCGAGATGAACGCCCGACTGCGCGCCGTCCTCGCCCGCGCCGCCCGCGCCCGCGCGCTCGCCGGCGACGCGTTGCCGCCGGTGGCGGTGGGCGACCTCGTCATCGACTTCGCCGGCCGCTCCGTCCTGCGCCGCGGCGAATCCGTGCCGCTGACGCCCACCGAGTACCGCCTGCTCGCCATCCTGGCCGAGCACGCCGGCCGGACGCTGTCCCACAACCAGCTCCTCACCGCAGTCTGGGGTCCGGAGTACGCCGACGAGCCGAGCTACGTGAAGCGCTACGTCTGGTACCTGCGGCAGAAGATCGAGGACGATCCGGCGGCGCCGCGGTACGTGGAGACGGTGCGGGGGTTTGGGTATCGGCTGGCGAAGGAGGGATAAGGATTTCGAGGAACGGCGGACAGCGGCGGCTGACGATCCGCTATCCTTGGCGTTCGGAACGGACCCCCCGCGCGACATGTGAGGACGTCGAAGCCATGCCAACCACCAATCGCCTCACGACCTCGATCCTGGCACTCTCGGCGCTTCTCCTGTGCGCGGACGCCGATCGCCCCGCCCCCGCCCAAGCCCAACCCCAACCCACCGCCTTCACCCTCGCCGCCACCTGGCGAAGCGCCGCCATCCCCCTCCCCCCCGGCGTCTGGCGCCGCGCACACGGCGTGGACTACGGCGCCGACGGGCGGGTGTACGTCGTCGATGCGGCCGAGCGGACGGTGTCGGTCATCGACACGGCGGATCAGCCGCAGGCCTTGGGCGACGCGGCCGGCGCCGGCCTCGTGGCGCCGACGTACATCGCGGTGGACAGCGTGCGCGGGCGGATCTACGTCAGCGACGCGGGCGCGGGCGGCATCGTCGTCCTCGATCCGGCCGGCGTGAAGCAGGCACTGTGGCCCGTGCCGTCTGCCGCCGGCGTGGCGACGCTGCCCGACGGGACGGGCATCGCCGTCGGGTCGAGCGAGGACGGGACGGTGCGGATCCTGAACGCCGACGGGACGCAGCGCGCTGCCTGGCCGAGCCAGGCGACGACGGAGCGCGGCGACGTGCTGCGCGGAATCGACGTGGATGCGGGATCGCGGGTCCACGTCCTCGACGGGCGGAACGGCGACGTCCGGACGTTCACGCTGACCGGCGTTCGCCAGGACAGCGTCGACCTCCGGCTGCCGCCGGGCGTGGAGGCCAACGACGTCGTGTTCGCCGGCTACGGCGGGGCGACGAGCGACCAGCGGTTCCTGGCCGCCACGTCCGTCGGCATCGTCCTGCTGTCCGTCGGCAGCCAGTGGAACATCATCCCGCGCGGCGACCTGTTCGGCATCGCGTTCGACGCTGCGCGCGGCATCGTGGCCACGCAGCCGGGCCGGAACGGCGAGGGCTCCTATCTCTATCGCTGGCTGCCGGGCGCGGACCGGCCGGCCTCGCCCGAGCGCACGTGGGGCGAGCTCGCAGCCCGCCCGGGCACGTTCGAGGGTCCGATGCAGGTAGGAGTCGGCGCGGACGGACGGCTCGTGATCCTCGACCGGCAGTGGCGCATCCAGCGTTTCGCGCCGGACGGCGCCGTGGTCGATCAGAAGAGCAAACCATGGTTGATGCACGCGCCCGTCGCGGTCACCGCGGACGACGCCGGGATGCTGTTCGTCAGCAGCGGCGGCACGCTGGCCGCCTACGATCCGGCGACGGGCCTCGTGTGGCAGGCGCAGGTCGGCGGCGGCGCCGGGCACGCCGTCGCGCTTGCGATCGGGCCCGCGCCGCGCCACGACGTCGTCGCGCTCGACACGCTGAACGACGCCGTCGAGCTGTTCGATCGGGCGACGGGCCGCGTCGTGAACACGCGCCCGCTGCCGCCGGCGGCGGTCGAGCGCGCGCTGTGGGGTGACCTCGACATGGACGCGGCCGGCAACGCGTACGCGCTCGACCGCGTGAACGGGACCGTCGCCGTACTCCCGCTCGGTGCCGCCGGCGGGGCGGCCCGCACCGTCGCCTTGCCGCCGCGTACGCGCCGCTTGGCGGTGACACCCGACGGCCAGGCGCTGTACGCCCTCGACCGCGACGGCTGGGTCCACCGTTTCGACACGGCCGGCGCGCGCACGGGCTCGTTCGACGCCGCGCGGTTCGACATCGCGCCGGCGTCGCTGCCCTCGGACGTGGCGGTCGACGGGGCGGGGCGGATCTTCGTGACGGATCAAGCGGCCGATGTCGTCTCGGTCTGGCGCGTGGACGCCGCGGCGACGCCGCAGTCGCCGCCCGATGGCGGGGCGGAGTGCCGGGCGGTGCCGGGCAAGACGGCCGATCCGGCCGCGGTGCGGTTGGGCGACGCCGTCGACGTGCGGTTGACGGTGCGCGGGGGGTGCGGCTCGCGCGCCGCGCCAACGCCGCTGGACATCCTGCTCGTGCTCGACCGCTCCGGATCGATGGAGGGCGAGCGATTGCGGCTCCTGAAAGAGGCCGCAGCGTCGTTCATCGCCGAGGTCGACTACACGACCGGTCGGGTCGGGGTCGTGAGCTTCAACGACACGGCCGCACTCGACGCGCCGCTGTCGGCGCAGGCCGGCCCGCCGCGCGACGCCGTGCGGAACCTGCAGGCGACCGGCAACACGCTGATCAGCGTCGGGCTGGCGCGCGCGCGGCAGGAATTCCAGCAGCGCGGCCGCGCGGATGCACGCAAGGTGATCGTCCTGTTCTCCGACGGGATCGAGGACCGGGAGGAAGGGAATCGGACGCTGCAGGAGGCCGATCAGCTCAAGCGCACGTTCGGTGTCGAGATCTTCACGGTGGCGATCGGCGGCGCGAGCACGCTCATGCGCTCCGCCGCCACGGACGCCGCCCACGCCTTCGTCGCGGACGACGCGCGCTTCCTGTACGCCATCTTCGAGGCCATCGCCGGCCGCGTCACGACCGCCGTCCTGTTCAAGACGATCACCGTGACCGACCGCCTCCCGCCCGACATGCGCCTCGTCGCCGGCTCGATCGTGCCGCCGGCGACCGTCCAGGGCGATACGCTGCGCTGGACGTTGACCGACGTCCCGATCGCCGGCCTCGGCCTGCGCTACCGCGTCGAACCGCTGGAGTGCGGCGAGGCCCCGACGAACATCGCGGCGTTCGCCGAGTACACGGACGGCTACGGCCGCGCGGGCCGGCTGGACTTCCCGGTACCGCGCGTCACGGTGAACTGCGGCCCGCCGACCGTCCAGCCGACCTCGACCGCCACCCCGTCGCCCACGTCGACCGTCACCGCGACGCCGTCGACGACGCCGACGCCCACCGCGACGCGCCGGCCCGAGCCGATCTACCTGCCGATCGGCATGCGCGAGCGCTGCATCCCCGGCGAGCGCCATGCCGACGTCGCGCTGGCCGTCGACGCCTCGTCGTCCATGGTCGGCGCCAAGATCGCCGCAGCGCGGCAGGCGGCGCGGCTGTTCGTCAGCCTGCTCGATCTGCCGCACGACCAAGTGGCGCTGGTCGCCTTCGATGAGAACGCCCGCCTTGCGGCACCGCTCGGCAGCACCGTCGATCAGCTGAACCGCACGCTCGATGGCCTGGCCACCGGCAGCGGCACGCGGATCGACCGCGGCCTCGAAGTGGCGCAGGCCGAGCTGTTCGGCCCGCGCCACAAGGCCGGCAACACGCGCGTCGTCGTCCTCCTGACGGACGGCCGCCAGCCGGACGAGTCGCGGACGATCGAGCTGGCGGCCGAACTGCGCGCCCAGGACGTCGTCCTGTACGCGATCGGCCTCGGCACGGACGTCGACCTGCCGTTCCTCGTTCGGATCACCGGCGACCCGTCGCGGGCACGCCAGGCGCCTTCGACCACGGAGTTGGCGGCGATCTATCGACAGGTGGCTGGCGAAGTGCCGTGTCCGCCGTCCGCATTCTGGGGAGGCCGATGATGGCTGTCATGAGCATTGGCGACGGCGTTCGGGCCGGCGATTGGTCGTTCGATTCGCTCGCAGGCGAGCCGACGCCGTCGTTCGACGAAGCGATCGGCGACGACGAAGGCGTGGCCGTCTCGGCGGGCGCGGCGGACGAGACGGATCCACCGTGGCTGCACATCGCCCACGCCAACGGCTACCCGCCGCAGTGCTATCGCTCGCTGGCCGAGGCCCTGGCAGACAGCTGCCGCGTCGTCGGCCTCCGCACGCGTCCGATGACGGCCGGCATCGCCGCCGCCGCCGCGCTGGCGAACTGGCATCCGATGGCCGACGACCTCGTCGCGGCGCTCGATGTGCTGGCGGCGGCGGAGCAGACGGGTCCGATCGTCGGCCTCGGCCACTCCCTCGGCGGCGTGCTGACGCTGTACGCGGCGGTGGCGCGGCCGGACCTGTTCGCGTCCGTCGTCCTGATCGACCCGGTCTTCCTGATGCCGAGCGACGTCGAGGGTGCGGCCGACGAGGCGGACGAGGGCGACGACGGCCCGAGCCCGCGCGCGGCGTTGGTGCGAGGGGCGGTCGGGCGAAGAACGACGTGGGACAGCGTCGAGGATGCGTTCGATCACTTCCGCACGAAGCCGGTCTTCGCGCGCTTCGACGATGCCGCTCTGCGGGCGTACGTCCACGGGTCGACGATGGGTACTGGGCGTCAGCGCGGCGCCATGAGCGGCGCGTCGGACGCATCGCGCACGCTGTCGATCCCGCGCGAATGGGAAGCCCAGATCTACCGCACCCCACCGACCGACGTCTGGGACGTCCTCCCGCGCCTCACCGTCCCGACGCTGGCGATCCGCGGCGCGCTGAGCGATACACTGTCGCCCGCGGCGTGGCAGCGCTGGCAGGCGCTCCAGCCGGCGGCGACGTTCGTCGAGCTCCCGGGCGTCGGGCACCTGCTGCCGTTCGAGGCGCCGGGGGCGGTGGCGGACGCGATTCGCGCATTCGACGACGAGATACGACTTCACTGAAGCCGAGGAGATAGGGCAATGGCACAGTCCGGCGACGCCGGCGCACCCGGCTTTCGTGCGACGCTCCTGAAGGTGGCGTGGCTGTCGATCCTGCTTGGCCTGGGCGTCCAGGCGCTCTCCATGGTCGTGGCGCTCGGCCACGGGAACGCACTCGTGCCGGACAAGGCCGTGGCCGACGCGCTGAGCCGCGTCTCGTGGGCCACGCTGGTGTGCGTCGGGGTGGCGGCGGGGATGACGGCCTCGGGCGGCGCGCCGGCGGCGTCGGGGCTGGCGGGGCTCGTGGCGGCGCCGATCGCGTTCGGGACGGCCAAGGGCGTCCAGCAGAGCGTGGGCACGATGCTGGGCGTCGGTGCGGCGGGCAACGTGGCGGTGGCGACGCTGGCCGTGATCGCGGCGATCAAGGCGGTGGAGTACGGCTGCCTCGGGCTGGCCGTCGGGTGGGTCGAGCGGCAGCGCTGGGGCGGGCTGGCGGCGTATCTCGGCATCGGGCTGTGCATCGGCCTCGTGTTCGGCAGCGCGATCTGGGCGGTCTCGCCCGCCGCGGCGATCAAGCCTGCCTCGGCGGCACTGATGACGTGGGCCGTCAACGAGGTGCTGTTCCCGGCGGGGTGCGCCGCCGTGCTGTTCGGCAGCAACGTCATCGGGAAGCGGCTGGCGGGCTGAGGGTGTCCGCGCCGGCGCCGGCGCCGGCGATATCTGCGGCATCCTGGGCCGTCCGCCGCAGGCGTCGCGACGGCCGCTGACGATATATGATGTCGCCTTCGCCCACGACCCCCGGACGTTGCACGCCATGTCCCGATCCCACGACGATCTCCAAGCCGCTCCGCCGCGGCCCCGCCGCCGCGCCTCGCATGCCGCCGCCCTGGCCGCCGTGGCGCTCGTCGCCATCGGCCTCGTCGGCTGCACGAAGCGCAAGGCCGAGCCCGCGCCGCTGGACCCCGCCACGTACGACCGTGTCGTCGGCCTGTTCTACAGCGGCCTCGGCGCGCTCGACTCCGGCGTGCAGAACGACCTGGCGGCGGCGATGTTCACGACGATGACGCAGCTGGCGCCGGCCGAGCCGGCCGGGTGGGCGAACCTGGCGGTGGCGCGGCTGCGGATGGGCGACAACGACGCGGCGGCCACGGCGCTGGCCGAGGCGGACAAGGACGTCGACGACAGCCGGATCACGTTCCTCGGCGGGCTGATCGCCAGCCGCACCGGCAACGCGGAAGAGGCGCTGACGCTCTGGCGGGCGGCGATCGAGAACGACCCGGGCAACCTGCGGGCACAGTACGCGCTGATCCAGGAGCTCGCCCGCCAGGCGAGCCCCGAGGCCGAGGCCGAGATCCGCACCCACCTGGCCGCGATCCTGGCCGCCGACCCCGCCAACCTCAAGGCCCTCCTCGACACCGCCCGCGCCGCCGCCCGCGCCGGCGACGCCCCCGCCCTCGCCTCGGCCGTCGATGCGATCGCCGCGCGCACGGACGAACTCGTCGCCAGCGTCAGCGCCGACCAGCGCCAGGTGGCCGCCGACCTGCCGGCGCTCATCGCCGAGCTGCAGGCCGCCGCCAAGGGCGACCCGAAGGCGCTCGCCTCGCAGCTGGCGATGCTCGACAACCTCTCCCGCGCCACCGAGGTCTTCCGCGTCGACCTGGCCAAGCTGACGTCGAGCGATCAGGTGATCGGCGAGCCGATCACGGCGTTCATGGTGCTGCCGGTGCCGAGCGCGACGGCGGCGGAGGCGGATGGGACGGTGACGTTCGAGGAAAGGGTGTTGGAGGATGTGGATGCGGGTGGTGCCATTACCGCGACGGGCGCAATCTCCGCTACCGCGCCCTCGACGTCCACGGCGGCACGCTTGGCGCGTGTTCGGGCCATGGCCGTCACGGCGGAGGCGGATGCACCATGGGCCGTGTGGACGGTCATGCCGTACGCTCCGATCGTGCTCAAAGCCGCCGATCTGATCGAACTGCCCGTGGACGACGACATTCTCGTCATTGATGCCGAGCTGTTGGACTTTGACAACGATCGCCTGCCAGACCTGGCCGTAATCGGCCTGACCGGACTCCGGCTCTGGCGACAGGCAGCGCCGGGGCGGTTCGAGGACGTCACGGCGTCCACCGGATTGAGCGATGCGGTTACCGGAGATGCATATTCGTCGCTGCTTCCGATCGATGTCGAGTTGGACGGAGATCTAGATCTCGTGCTGACGCTGTCCCGTGCGTCGGACATTGGTCCTGACCCGCTTCGCAACGTGGTCCTTCAGAACAACGGCGAAGGGACCTGGAACGCCGTTGCCGACGGGCAGTTCGACGGGCTGATCCCCGTCGCTTGGTTAGACATCGACCAGGATGGCGTGAACGACATCGTGGGAACGAGGACGTCGCTCGGCAGTGTGACAGCCGGCAACCTCGGGGTGTTCCGCAATCTTCGGGGCGGTCGTTTCGAGCGCCTCGGCGCCGGGCACGACAGTGATCTCGAAGTGGGGCAGGTGGCTGTGGCGGACATGGATCGGGACGGACGCATCGACGTCGTTGCGGCGGATAGCCAGGGGTTGGTGCTGCTCTCGGCGCCATCGACGAGCGAAGCCACCTGGGCTGTGGCGAGGATCACCGGTACAGCGAACATTCCGACGCCAAGTCCGGGTTGGCCCGTAATCGACGTGTTCAGTGCCGATCTCGACAACAACGGCGCCATCGACCTTCTGGCATCGACGAGTGCGACGAGCCAGGCTTGGCTTGGCGGCGCAACGCCGGCCGATTGGACTCCGGTTGCGCTCCCTGCGGGCTTCCGACTTACGGACGTCGCCGACATCGACAACGACCACCGCATCGACCTCCTCGGCGTGAACGTCGCCGGCCGGCCCGTCGTCCTGATGAACCAGGGCGGTCAGAAGGCCTACCACGCCGTGACGCTCCAGGCGCGCGCCGTGGAGGCCGCCGACCAGCGGATCAACAGCTTCGCCGTTGGCGGGGCGGTCGAGGCGCGGAGCGGGCGGTTGACGCAGAAGGTGCCGATCGACGGGCCGTTCATCCACATCGGCCTTGGGGATCGGACGACGGCGGAGCTTGTGCGGTTCACGTGGCCGAACGGGACGATCCAGCCGGAGTTCGACGTTGCGGTGGACACGCCGATCGTCGTCGAGCAGCGGCTGAAGGGGTCGTGCCCTTGGCTGTATGCCTGGGACGGGACGGCGATGGCGTTCGTCACGGACGTCCTCTGGAAGTCGCCGCTGGGCCTCCGGCTGAACGCGCAGGACACGGCCGGCGTCGTGACGACGCAGGACTGGGTGAAAGTGCGCGGGATCAGCCGCGGCCAAGGATGGCATGCTCGACCTGCGCGTAACCGGCGAGCTCTGGGAGACGCACTACTGGGACTGGTTCGGCCTCATCGCCGTCGACCACGCGCCCGATGTCGAGGTCTGGGTCGACGAGCGGTTCGTCGTTCCGCCCGCGCCGCTGACCGTGCAGCCGACCGGCCCGGTGCAGGCCGTCGCGGCCGCCGTCGATCACCGCGGTCGCGACGTGACGGACCTCGTCGCCGACCGCGACAACCTCTACCTCGACACGTTCGCCCTCGGCAGGTACCAGGGGCTGGCGGAAGACCACTGGGTCGAGCTCGCGATCGACCCGGCATCCGTCGGCGGCGACCTCGCGAACGCCGTCGTCATCGCCCAAGGCTGGCTCTACCCCACGGACAGCTCGATCAACGTCGCGCTCGGGCAGGGCACGGGGCCGAAGCCGCAGGCTCTGTCGCTCGAGACCCTCGACGGCCAGGGCGGCTGGACCGTCGTCGAGCCGTTCATCGGCTTCCCGGCCGGCAAGGGCAAGACGATGCTGATCGACCTCGGCAAGCTCGCCGAGGCGCCGCGCGACGCGGACGGGTTCGTCCGGCTGCGGCTCCGCAACAGCATGGAGATCTACTGGGACCGCCTCGGCGTCGCCCGGCGGCTTCCGGCCGACGTCGCGACCGTGACGACCGCGACGCTCCGCTCGGCCGTCATGGGCCACCACGGCTTCTCGATGACGAACCAGTACGCCCGCGGCGTCCAAGGCCCCGGCGCCTCGCCCCGCAGCCAGCCCGACACGCCGGACTACAACCGGATCGCCTCGACCGTCCCGATCTGGCTCGACCTGGCCGGCTGGTACACCCGCTACGGCCCCGTCGAGCCCCTGCTCTCCGCGGTCGACGACCGCTACGTCATCGTCAACGCCGGCGACGAGGTTCGCCTGGTGTTCGACGACGTCGCGCCGTCCGCCGCTGGTGCGGCAATGGTGCGCGACTACGTCTTCCAGAGCGACGGCTGGAACAAGGACGGCGACTTCAACACGGCCTACTCCGCCACCGTCCACCCGCTGCCGTCGCACGACAACCCGAAGTACGTCGATCAGCAGGTGTACGGCGCCACCGGGGCGCTGGCCGACGACCCCGTCTATCGCGCGAACGCGAACGACTGGGCGACGTACCACACGCGCTACGTCTCGCCGCTGCCGGTGCAGCGGGCGTTGTGGGGGGAGGATCGATGAACGCATCGGGATCCAAGGTCGCCGGTGCCGGGGGCAAGAGCCGGGGGGACTTGATCGGCCGCATCGCGCTCGGCGCCGGCTTCATCGGCCTGCTCGCCCTCACCGCCTTTCTCGCGAACCGCTCCGACGGCGGCGGCGCGGGCGGCGACGGCGGCCCGGCCGGCGGCGACCGGTCGGCGGCGCTGGAGCGCCACGGCTTCCATCTGGCCGAGGTCTCGGGCGCGGCCGGCATCTCGTTCACACACACCGCGCCCAGGTTCGATGCCCAGCTCGACCACATCATGCCGCAGATGGCGGCCATGGGCGCCGCGGTCAGCATCGTCGACGTCGACGACGACGGCTGGCAGGACCTGTACGTCACGAACAGCGGCGAGGGCAGCCGGAACGCGCTCTACCGCAACAAGGGCGACGGCACGTTCGAGGACATCGCGGCGGCGGCGGGCCTGGCCGACGTGAACCGGGACGGCACCGGCGTCTCGGCCGGCGCGGTGTGGGGGGACTACGACAACGACGGCGACCGGGACGTCTTCCTCTACAAGTGGGGGCGCTCCGAGCTGTTCGAGAACGTGACGGAAGGGGCCGGCGTCCGCTTCCAGCCCGTCGGCGAAGCGGCGGCGCTGCCCGCGTGGGCGAACATCAACAGCGCCACGTGGCTGGACTACGACAACGACGGCGTGCTCGACCTGTTCTTCGCCGGCTACTATGCCGAGGATGTCGACCTCTGGCACCTGCAGTCGACGAAGATGATGCCCGAGAGCTTCGAGTACGCCGAGAACGGCGGGCGGCGCTACCTCTACCGCAACCTGGGCGGCGGGCGATTCGAGGACGTCACGGCCGCGGCGGGCATCGACAGCCGCCGCTGGTCGCTGGCCGTCGCCGCGGCCGACCTGCGCGGGGTCGGGCGGCAGGACATCGTCATCGCCAACGACTACGGCGTCAGCGAGTACTGGCTGAACGAGGGCAACGGGCACTTCACGAACATCGGCAAGGAGAGCGGCATCGGCTTCCGGCCCAAGAGCGGGATGAACGTGGCCTTCGGCGACGTCTTCAACGACGGCCGGCAGAGCATCTACATCTCGAACATCTCCGAGGAAGGCGTGCTGCTGCAGGGCAACAACCTCTGGGTGCCCGAGGCCGACGCGCCCACCGACTCCCCCAGGTTCGAGAACCTGGCCAGCTCGCTCGGCGTCGAGCTCGGCGGCTGGAGCTTCGGGGCGCAGTTCGCCGACCTGAACAACGACGGCCACCAGGACCTGTTCCTGACGAACGGCTTCGTCAGCCTGAACCCGAGCAAGAGCTACTGGTACGACTACTCCAAGATCGCCGGCGGCAACACGACGATCATCTCCGACGCCGCCAACTGGCCGCCGATGTCCGACAAGAGCCTCGCCGGCGCCCAGCCCAAGCGCGTCTGGCTGAACGACGGCGCGGGCGGGTTCGTGGAGGTGGCGCAGGTCGTCGGCGTGACGGAGACGTACGACGGGCGGGCCGTCGCCGTCGCCGATCTCTGGAACCGCGGCGTTCAAGATGTCGTCGTGGCGCACCAGCGCGGGCCGCTGCTCGTCTACAAGAACGAGGTCGCACCCGATCGGCACTGGATCGGCTTTGCGCTGACCGGGGCGGGCAAGGTGAACCGCGACGCCGTCGGCGCCCGGGTGCGGCTGCGCTGGGGCGGACAGGAGCAGGTGCAGAGCGTGCTGAGCGCGTCCGGGTTCTGCGCCCAGAACGCCCGCCAGCTACACTTCGGCCTCGGCAGCGCGGCCCAGGTCGACGAGGCGATCATCGAGTGGCCGGACGGGACGGAGCAGACTCTCGCCGCGCCGGCCGTGGACACGGTGCACGACGTGACGGCCGGAAACGGGCCATGATCACCGATCAGGAGTGACGAGATGTCGACCACGCCGCAGACCCTGCCGGCGCCGCCGGCCGTGCCGCAGAGCCACTGGCTGGCGATGCCGATCGACAAGCGCTACCTGCCGCCGCTGCTGATCACGCTGATCCTGATCGCCGGCAACGCGCTGTTCCGCGGCCTCGAGGGCATGGACAAGACGCTGCTCTCGATCGCCACGTGCATCGGCGCCGAGGTCGTGCTGTCCAAGTTGATCCGCAAGCAGTGGCCGCACGCCGCCAGCGCTTACATCAGCGGGATCAGCATCGGCATGCTGCTGCGCTCGCCGTACTACTGGCCGTACATCCTGTGCGCGCTGATCACGATCGGCTCGAAGTACGTCATCCGGTACCGCGGCCGCCACATCTGGAACCCGTCGAACTTCGGCATCGCGATGATGGTCATCCTGGCCCACAACGCCGTGGCGACGCTCTCGATCCAGTGGGACAACAAGCTCTACGTGATGCTCGTCATCTGGACCGCGGGCGCGATCATCATCGGCCGCCTGAAGCGCTTCCACATCTGCCTGACGTACGTCCTGTCCTTCCTGGCGTTCGCCTTCCTCCGCCACCTGATCACCGGCGACCCCTACCTGGCCGAGATCGCGCCGATCACCGGCCCGATGTACCAGCTCTTCACGTTCTTCATGATCACCGACCCGCCGACGACCGTGAAGGGCAAGGTCCCGCAGATGTTCGTCGCGTTCCTCGTCGCCGCCATGGAGTTCGTCCTGCGGACGATCGGCGGCCTGGACGTGGCCTGGGGCGCGGTGGGGCAGTGGGTGCAGCTGGTGAGCGTCCACGCGCCGTACTTCGCGCTGTTCACAGTGGGGCCGATCGCGCTGGTGACGCAGATGGTGTGGCTGGGGCGAAGGGGCGGGGCGGGGGCGGCCGGTGGGGCGGCGCCGGTGGCGGCGGGCGGGGCGGCGTGAGGGGTGGCGGCCGGTCCTGGGTATGTCCAGCGGCTGGCAATAGGCAGGGATGGCGCGGAGTCATAGGTAGGATCATGCGGCAGTGTCGTGCGGTCTGTGCCTGAATCGGCAGCGAACTGCGCCACGATGCGAGCCTAGCGTGACCCCCTCCCCGGCGCAACCGCCTCCCACCACCCCTCGGCCTCCCCCAGCCAAGCCCCCACGCACCCTTCGAACGCCGCCTTCGTGTCGCATCCCCCGCGCACCGCGATGCGCGGCAGCGCCAGCAGCGACTCGCCGGCCGCATATCCGTCGGGGTTCGCCGTGACCGCCGCCGTATACCCGGCCGCCGCCGCCGCCGCCAGCACGCGGCCGTCGAAGTTGCCGTACGGGTAGGCAAGAAGGCGCGGGCGCGTGCCGGTGCGGGCGGCGATGACGTCGGCCGAGGCCGTCAGCTCGTCCGCCAGGGCGGCGTCGGACAGGCCGAGCAGATCGCGGTGCGTGCGGGTGTGGGCCCCGATCGTCATGCCGCCCTCCGCCAGCGCCTTGACGTGACCCCAGGTCAGCGAGCCGATCCAGCCGGCCTCCACGGGCTCGGTCGTGATGAAGAACGTCGCCGTCACGCCGTGCCGCTGCAGGATCGGCAGCGCGATGTCGAACTGGTCGCGCCAACCGTCGTCGAACGTCAGCACGACGGCCTTCGGCGGCAGCGGCGTGCCGAGAGCGAGGGCATCGACGACGGCGTCGAGGGCGACGACCGTCCAGCCGTCGCGCTCGAGGGCGGTGAGGTGCAGCTCGAGCGCGGCCGGCGAAACCGTCGTCTCCCGCAGGGCCGACGTTGCCGGAACGTCGGCGGTGACGTGGTGGTAGAGCAGGATCGGCACCGGCGCGCGGCGGATGCCGTTCGGGTCGGGCGGAAGGACGATCTTCGCAAGCGAACGCCCGGACCGCACGGCGCCGCTGTGGACCGCGAGGGCCGCGGTCGGTACGTCGGATGTGGATCGCGGCCGCCATTCGGGCTCGGTCGATGCCGATGTCGCCACGTCCGGCACCGGCGAAGGCGGCGGGGACGGGATCGGCCGGTGGGCGATCGTCACGAGCATGAGTACGGTGGTGGCGAGCGCCGCGGTGCGCAGTGGGACGGCACCGGAGCGGGGGTGGGTCGGGGACATCGTCAGGCCTCCGCCGCCACGGCCTGTGGTTCGTCACCCCGGGCGCGATGTGGTGGGGTGCGGGGCTTGACCGAAGCGCGGTGTCAGCCTAACCGCAATCTGCAGGGCCGTGGGGCCGATTCACCGCCGCGCCACCGCCGCGCAACCGTCGCGCAGCGGTCGAAACCGTCGCACGGCGCGCGAAACCGTCGCCTGGCAGGCGGAACCGTCGCCGACCGGCGTCGACTACCCCAGCCCGTGATCGATCACATACCGCACGACATCCGCGTTCGTCCGCAGGCCCATCTTCTCCAGCATCCGGCTGCGGTACGTGCTCACCGTCTTCACGCTCAGCCCGAGCTCCGCCGCCAGCTCCCCGACCGCCTTGCCCTGGCCGAGCCCGACGAGCACGGTGAACTCGCGGTTGGACAGTGATTCGTGCGGCGTGGAGCTGGCGTTGCCGAGTGCCACGTCGGCCAGCGACTCGGCGACGGCGGCGCTGACGTACTTGCCGCCGCCCAGCACCCGTTTCAGCGCGTCGACAAGCTCGGTGGAGGCGCTGTCCTTGCTGACGTAGCCGGAGGCGCCGCTCTTGAGGGCCCGCATCGCGTACTGGGACTCGGCGTGCATGCTGAGGATCAGGACGGGCATTGCCGGGCGCAGCGCCTTGATCTCGGGGAGCAGGTCGAGCCCGCTGCGGTCGGGCAGCGAGATGTCGAGGACCATCACGTCCCAGACCGCCTCCCTGACCTGCCGCATCGCCTCGTCGGCCGTGGCCGCCTCACCGATCTCCCAGCCGCCGGCCTCGTCCGCGAATCGTCCGTTCGAGACCGCGCCGGAAGATCGCGTGGTCGTCAGCGATCAGCACCCTCGTCATGCGGGTCCTCCTCCGTCTCCAAGGTGTCCGGGGTTTCGAGCGGCAGGACGAGCGTCAATACGGTGCCGCGGCCGTGTTCGCCGACGACGGTCACGCGCCCGCCGAGCTGGCGCGCCCGCTCGCGGATGCCGAGCAGGCCCAGCGCGTGCGGGCCCGACTGCTCCTCGCTTGTGATCCCGCGCCCGTCGTCGCGGACGACGAGGGTGAGGTGCGATCCGTCCGTCGCCAACCGCACGTCCACCGCGCTCGCCGCCGCGTGGCGGGCGATGTTCGTCAGCGCTTCGTTGAGGATCCGATATGCCGCCGTGGCGACCGCCGGCGAGATCGCGCTCTCGTCGACGTCCGTGGCGAGCTGATGGCGGATGCCGGATCGCTGCCCGAAGTCCTCGAGCTGCCACTCGACCGCAGCGGCCAGGCCGAAGTCGTCCAGCAGGCTCGGGCGGAGGTCGAGGGCGATGCGCCGGGCCATGCGGACGGTGTCGTCGACGAGTTCGATGGCCGACGACAGGCTGGCCTGGGCGCCCTCGACATCGGACCGCTCCAGCCGGCGGCGCGTGGTCGTGAGGTCCATCTTCAGGCCGGTCAACGCCTGGCCGATCTGATCGTGCACCTCGCGGGACAACCGCTTTCGCTCCCGCTCGGCGATCTCCAGCAGCTCGCGCGACAGCCGTCGCAACTCCGTGCGCGAGGCGCGCAGCCGCTCGTTCGTGAGCTCGAGGGCCGCCGATCGGCGTGCCACGCGGTACTCGAGCTCGGCGTTCATCGACTCGAGGTCGCGCTCGTGCGCCTGAGCTGTGTCCGCCACTTCGTCGGGGGGGATCGGCATCAGGCTGGCTTCTGCATCATGCTCCGCATTATAGACCGCCGGGTTGATCGTCGACCCAACGATCGCTCGTCACGGTGCTGCGCCTCGACTGGTCGGATGCTCGATCGGCAGGGTGAGCGTCAGCGTCGTCCCGTGATCGCCGCCGCTCCGTCCCACGATCGCGAGCGTTCCCCCCAGTTGCAGCGTCCGCTCGCGCATCCCGACCAGGCCGAGCGAACGCTGTGCAGCCCGATCCTGGTCGGTGATGCCGCGGCCGTCGTCGCGGACCGTCAGCGTGAAGTCCGTCGTCGTCGTCGCCAATTGGACGTCGACCTTCGACGCATTCGCATGCCGGGTGATGTTCGTCAGCGCCTCTTCCAGAATGCGATAGGCCGCCGTTCCGAGCTGGGGTCGGATGACGCTCTCGTCCACTTTGGCCGTCAGCTGATAGGGGATCCCGGTGCGGCGCCCGAACTCCTCCATCTGCCACTCGGCCGCCGGCATCAGGCCGCAGTCGTCGAGCAGGCTCGGGCGGAGGTTCAGCGCGATCCGGCGCGCCAATTGCACCGTGTCGTCGACGGTCTCGATCGCCGCTGCCAGACGCTTGTTCGCCCCGGCCACGTCGTCCGCAGCCAGGCGACGACGCGCCGCGGCGACATCCATCTTGATGCCCGTCAGCGCCTGACCGATCTGGTCGTGTACCTCGCGGGACAATCGCAGCCGCTCCAGCTCCACTACCTCGAGCAGCTCGTGCGACAAGCGCCGCAGCTCGGCCTGCGACGCGCTCAGCTCGCCGTTCGCACGCTCGAGCGCCGCGGACCGATGCGCAACGCGCTCCTCGAGATCGGCGTTAAGCGCCTCGAGTTCACGCTCACGCGTCCGGAGAGCCTCAGCCAGCTCGTCGAACGAGCGCGCCATCTCCCCGATCTCGCTGCGATCCCGGAGCGCAGCGCGCGCCGTCGAATCGCCTTCGCGCAGCCGCCGCGCGGCCGACACGACGCG
The DNA here is from genome assembly GCA_016703025.1 of Candidatus Avedoeria danica. NCBI lineage: Bacteria > Bacillati > Chloroflexota > Ardenticatenia > Candidatus Epilineales > Candidatus Epilineaceae > Candidatus Avedoeria > Candidatus Avedoeria danica. The sequence continues at coordinate 61,465 of JADJCV010000005.1, read as the reverse complement.
CTCGGCCGGTTGCGAGATGATCGAGCCCGTGCTGACCCAGGCGAGGGCGAGGGCCACTATGCCCCCACCCACCAGTCCGAGGACGCTCGACGGACCGCGCCCGATACTCGTCGGCGCGACGGCGACGACCATCACGAAGAACGACAGGAGCGCCAGGAAGACGACCGCTAGAACGCGTGCGCGCAGACTGCCATACATCATTCCGACCGCCTCGACATGCTTGGGCTAGCCAACGATCGACGAGCCCCGGTCGCGCCATTGGGCGACCAGGCTTTCGATGGTAGGGAGCAGCTCGTCCAATTCGGTTGACTTGTCGAGGAAGGCGTCCGCACCGAGATGGTTGGCCTGATGGGCATACGGTGCCGACGACAGGTTCGTCAGGACGATGGCGCCCGTGAGCGGCGCGAACCGCTTGATCTCCCTGAGCACGTCGAGCCCGTTGCGCATCGTCGCATCGCCCGGCACGCGGATGTCGAGCACGACGACCTGGGGCTTGTGCTGCCGGGCCAACGCCACGGCGGTCGGTGCATCGCCGGCTTCGAGAACGACGTCGATTCCGTCGACCGTGCGGATCAACTCGACCAGACGCTGCCGCAGGAGCAGCCCGTCCTCGAGGATCAACACGACGATGGGTTCGGTCGCGACAGACATGGTGACAAGCCCGGGGGTGGCGACCGCACGATGGATGGACGGCCACGGTGAGGAGGCACTTGGCTGTGCGTGCGACGTCATGCGCACAACGGTGCGGAGCCAGGGCTGATCGCCCTGGCTCCGCACGCTGCAAATACCGACGTCGGACACGGTTGGGAGGCCATTGAGCGCACAGAACCTGTGTTCAACGGACCTCGCGCACCGAGGCCGGACGGGACAAATACGAGGCAAATGGCATGTGTCGAAACGCGTTGCATCGACGGCCGCCGCGTGACTAGCGGTCTCGAAGCTCGGGGCGGGCGTCCTTGTTGGTGGTCGGGTCGATGACGCGCGCCGCCTTCGCCGCCGCCTCGCTTGCCGCGGCAGCACCGGTGGCTGCCGCGCCGCGTACGGCATCGGCGGCGTTGCCGGCAGCGCCGCGCACGGCGTCAACGGTGCTCGCCGCGGCACCGCGCACGTGCTCCGCAGCGTTTGCCGCTCGGCCGCGAACGACGTCGGCGGTGTTCGCCGTTCCGTTGGCGGTGCGCTCGGTGAACGCTGTCCACTCCTGGGCGGCCTGTTCGCGCGTGTAGCCGTAGCGCTTCTGGATGGCGCCGGTCAACTGCTCCACGTTGCCTTCGGCGACAAGCAGGTCATCGTCGGTCAGCTTGCCGAACGCTTCCTTGACCTGGCCGCGCATCTGCTTCCAGTCGCCCTTGATCATGTCTGAGTTCATCGTTCATCTCCCTTGGTGCTCGACGGGAGCCCCCAGCCATTGCGGGGGCCGTGACGGCGTCGGTGCCATGAACGGGGGGGATGCCATGGGGGGCCGCGCGTCTCAACGAGCATAAGGGAGGGCGCGGCCGGCCGGAAGCGGCCGGCCGCGCGGGTTCGTGTAGGACTAGGCCGACAACGCCTCAGACCTCGATGACGATCGGCAGCACGATCGGCCGCCGCCCGGTCCGGTCCTGGACGAACCCGGACAGCGAGTTCTTCACCCGCTCCGCCAGCTCCGCCGTCGCCCCGCCGCGCGTCGCGCCGGCACCGCCGCCCTCATCGGCCGCTTCGCGGTCTTGGTCCCCGTCACGGCCACGGTCGAAGTCGCGGCCCCTGTCACGACGTCCGCCGGACGACGTGCTCTGGGCCGGCACACCGTCCGCGGCGCGGTCGACGACGCCGGCGACGTGCTTGACGAGTTCCTCGATCAGCTCCGCCGAGTTCTTGTAGATGACGAAGCCGCGGGTCACGATCTCGGGATCGGCGACCAAGCGGCGCGTCGTCCGGTCGACGACGATGATCGGGGTCACGAAGCCGCTGCTCGCCAGCTGGCGGCGATCCCGCAGGATCGCTTCGGTGACGGTGCCGACGCTCTTGCCGTCCACATAGATGTACTCGCCGTTCGCCACCCGGGTAACCTTGCGCGCACCTTTGCCGTCAAACTCGACGGCGTCGCCGCTCTCGAGGATGAAGATGTCCTCGTCCGCCATCCCGAGGTCCTTGGCCATCCGGCCGTGCAGGCAGAGCATGCGGTGCTCCCCGCCGTTCGGGATGAAGTAGCGCGGCGCGACGATCTTCAGCATGAGCTTCTGCTCTTCGCGGTTTGCGTGGCCGGAGACGTGCACCGGTGACAGGGCCGAGTACAGGACGTCGGCGCCGTGACGGAAGAGCTCGTTCAGCGTGCGGTGGACGAGTTCCTCGTTGCCCGGGATGGGGGTGGCGGAGAGGACGACGGTGTCGCCCTTGATCAGGCTGACGTCGCGGTGATTGTCGTTGGCCATCCGCACGAGCGCGCTCGTCGGCTCGCCCTGCGTGCCCGTGCAGACGATCGCGACCTCGTCCAGCGGCAGCTTTTCGAGATCCCGCAAGGAGACGATCAGGCCCGGCTCGGCCTTCAGGTAGCCGAGCTCGAGGGCCATCCGGCAGTTGTTCTCCATCGACCGGCCGACAAGCGCCACCTTGCGCCCGAACTCGGCGGCCACGTTCAGCGTCTCCTGGACGCGGCTGATGTTGCTGGCGAACGTGCTGATGATGATCCGCCCCGGCGCGCGCTCGAACACGCGCTCGAGCGTCTCGCGGACGATCGCCTCGGAGGGCGTATGGCCGGGCCGCTCGGCGTTCGTGCTGTCGCTGAGGAGCGCCAGCACGCCGCGCTGGCCGTATTCGGCCAAGCGGTGGATGTCCGTCGTCTCGCCGTTGACGGGCGTGAGGTCGAACTTGTACTCGGCCGTGTGGACGATCAGCCCGAGTGGCGTGTCGACGGCGAAGCCGACGGTGTCGGGGATGCTGTGGCTGACGCGGAACGGCTCGACATGGAACGGGCCGATGTCGATGACGTCCTCGGTCGTGATCGTGTGGATCTCGGCCATGGCCAGCAGGCCGTGCTCTTTCAGCTTGACCTCGATGAGGCCGCGCGTCAGGGCGGTGGCGTAGATGGGCGCCGGGACGTGGGGCAGGACGAACGGCAGCGCGCCGTGGTGATCCTCGTGGCCATGGGTGATGAAGTAGGCCAGGACCTTGTCGACGTGGTCCTGGAGGTAGGTGAAGTTGGGGAGGATGAGGTCGACCCCGGGCATGTCGCTTTCAGGGAACATGAGCCCGCAGTCGATGATGATGATCTGTTCGTCGTACTCGATGGCCGTCAGGTTGCGGCCGACCTCGCCGAAGCCCCCGAGGGGGATGATGCGCAGTTTGGCGCTCAAGTGTGTCTGTCCTTAGGTTCAGGTTGTTGCGACGGCGTCGCGCGTTCGCGAACGCGTCGCATTGGGGTGATGTGAAGTCAATTTCGCGCGGCGTTCACCAGCGCGAGGAAGCTCGCTGCGTCGAGCGAGGCGCCGCCGACGAGCGCGCCATCGACGTCTTCGGCGGCCAGGTAGGCGGCGATGTTGCCGGGATTGACCGAGCCCCCGTACAACGCGCGCACGCTTCGTCCGACGCGGTCGCCGAACGCCTCGGCCAGCCGCGCCCGCACCAACGCCGCGATGCGCGCCGCCTCACCGGCATCGCACGCCCGCCCGGTGCCGATCGCCCAGACGGGCTCGTACGCCACGACCAGCCGCTCGGCTTCATCCGGCGCGATACCGTCTGTCGCCGCGTCCAACTGGCCGAGGACGACGGCGTCCGCCCGCCCCTCGTCCCGCGCCGCGGCCGTCTCGCCGACGCACACGATCGGCACGAGGTTGTGCGCGAACGCCGCATGGACCTTGCGGTTCACGCCGTCGTCCGTCTCGCCGAACAGCGTGCGGCGTTCGGAGTGGCCGACGATGACGTGCGAGGCGAGTTCGGCCACCATCGGCATCGCCACCGCGCCGGTGAACGCGCCCGCGTCGCCCCAGAAGGCGTCCTGGGCGCCGACGTACACGCCGCTGCCGCGGGCGTCGTCGCCACTCGCGTCACTGCCGCGCACGACGTCGGCGACGGCGGCCAGCGCGGTGAACGGAGGGCAGAGGACGACGTCGCAGCCCAATCGATCGTCTCGATCCGCCATCGACGAGGCAGCGACGCCGTCGACGACCGCGCCGGCGAGCGCGCGCGCTTCGGCGACGGTCTTGTGCATCTTCCAGTTACCGGCGATCAGGGGTCTGCGCAATGGCCTCGGCTCCGGCGCCGTGCGTGGACGGCGGGGGCGGGCGGGGAGGGGTGGGCGGACCGCGCACGGAGCGCGGCGGGCGCCGCGGGGCGGCGCGATGGGAAGGTACGATAGCGTAGAGGGGGTGGGTGGGTCAATGATGTCGCAGACTTGTCGCTGGCGCCCTTGCGCAGTTGAGCGCGCTCGGCTAGCTTTCGCTCGTGACTCGATACCCCCAGCGCTCATGACCAATTCGTCGCAATCGCACCAAGGACCACGCCCCATGATCACCCGGACCAAGCTGATGACCGCGGAAGAGCTGGCGGCGATTCCGGATCTTCCCGGGCGGTCCGAGCTCGTCCGAGGGGAGTACATCGAGATGTCGCCTGGCAGCGGCGGTCACGGGTTCGTGGCCGCAAGAGTAGCGTTCCGCATCGCCGCATTCATCGAGGACCACTCACACCTTGGCAGGGTGTACGCAGCCGAGACCGGCTTTGTCCTATTCCGCAATCCGGACACGGTGCGCGGCCCAGATGCATCGTTCCTCTCCTTCCCCCGCGCAGACCACCCGCTAGACCAAGCCGGCTTCATTGAAGGACCACCCGACTTGGCCGTCGAGGTCGTCTCGCCGAACGACACTGAGCGGTACGTGGCTGAGAAGGTCGCCGACTACCTCGGCGCCGGCACGCCACTTGTCTGGGTGGTGCGACCGCGGAAGCGCACGGTGACAGTTCACGATGCGAGCGGCGACGTACGGGTGCTGGGCGAGGGCGAGGTGCTGGACGGAGGAGATGTGCTGCCAGGGTTTGAGGTGGAGGTCGGGCGGTTGTTTGCGTGATGCCGGCGGCCTAAAGCCCTCTCCGCCCGACTAACGCCGCACCATCGCCATCGGCAGAAACGCCCGCCGCATGGGCCCATCGGGCGGCGCAACCGTCGGCGGCCGCGGCGTCGCCGTCGCGCCCGGCACCCCCACAACCGTCGGCTCCTCCGGCTCCGGCGACGCGGACGGCGCACGCGTCGGCCACGCCGTGAGTGTGGCGCCGGGCGCGACGGCCGGCAGCGGTTCACCGTCCGTCAGGCGGTACAGCAGGATCGTCGGGCCGTCACCGTCCTCGACCGCGGCGACGACGGCAAGGACGTCGCCGATCCGCGCGACGTGCGCCGGGCGGAGGTGGGCATCCAGGTTCGCCGGGAGCGGGATGCGGGCGCGCACGACGGGAGCGAACGGGTCGGCGACGTCGATTGCCCAGACGGCATCCCGGCTCCCCACCACGTCGGCGCCCTGGTCCACGCCGACGACGAACGCCGTGTCGCCGGCGACGCGCAGCCGCAGCGCCGCGAAGCCCTCGACCGACCGCACCGCCTGGAGCGTCCGCCGGTCGATGACGCGCATGCCGCTCCGCTCGCCGGCAAACGACACGGCCACGAGGAGCGCGTCGCCGACGACCGCGACGTCATACGCCTCGCCGGGCACGTCGATCGTCCCGGCCGCCGTCGCCGTCCCGTCGTCCCGGAGGGTGTATATCAGGACGCCGGCTTCGCTGCTGGCGACATAGACCGTGCGGCCAGCGGCGGCGATGCCGCGAACGTCGCAGTCGCCCATGACCCAGGTGCGCCCGCGCCAGGTCCCGCAGCCGCCCTGGCGGGCGAGGATGGACGCGAATGTCGGCGCCGCCGGGTCGCGGACGTCGAGCACGGTCACGCCGGCATCGAGAGACGGGACGAGGACGAGATCGCCGAGGTCGATCGGGTCGTAGCGCGAGGTCGTGGCGAAGGAGTAGGTGTCCTTCGGTGCGCGGGATATGCCCGAATCCGACTCCGCCACCCATCGTCCGAGCGGACGGGGCCGGAGCGGGTCGGCGAGGTCGACGAGGCCGACGTCGCCGATCGAGCTGAACGCTGGCCCGCGGACGGCGACGGCGCGCCCCGCGCCGAGCGCCAAGCCACCACCCCACGTCGGGAACACCCAGCCGCCACGCGGCGGGCCGAGCGTCGACCGGCCGACGACGCGCGGCGCGGCAGGATCGATGACGTCGAGCGCCCATAGCTCGTCGTCGTCATCGGCAACGAACAGGTGCGTACCGTCCGTGATGGCGCCGTACGGCGCCGAGATCGTCGGCACGATGGCCCGCTCGGCCAGCTGCGCATTGCCGTCGCGGCCGTAGCGCACGAGGCCGCGGTAACCGTCGTCGATCACGAGGCCGTCGGGGAGGGGCGCAACGTCGACGGCGTGCCACGGGAAGTGCAGCTCCTGCGCCCACGGCGCGTCCGGCTGCCTCAGGTCGACGTCCAGCACCTTGGATTCGCCGCGAATCCAGACCGGGAACGTCGCGAAGGCGTGGGCGCCGTCGGACGCGATCCGCGGGCTGCCGTACGAGCTGTCGAAGGTGCGCACTGACCGGATGGTCCATGGGGTCGTACGTCCGCCCGCGCCGTCGGTATCGAGGTCGACGACGGCGAGCTGCGTGTTGAAGTGCTTGTCGCGAGAACCGACCAACGCGTGCCCGGGGCCGAGGCCGACGGCCATAACGGGCGTGGGCCAGCGCGTGTGGCTCGATGGCGCCGGCCGTGCCGGATCGGTGACGTCGTACAACGCCGCAAAGCCGGCGTCATCCGCGCCCGTCGCACCGCCGACGAGCAGCCGCCGGCCGTCCATCGCCACCGCCCACGCCATTCCGGCGTCGAGCAGCGTCGTGGCGACGACCGGCCGGTCCGGCGCGGACGCATCGACGATCCGCACGCCCTCCGCCCCGCACGCCACGGCGAACCATGCGCCGGCGATGGCCACGTTCGCCGCGTCGCACGCGCCGAGCGGCACGGTGCCGGCGGCGGTCGGCGGATTGGCGCGGCTGTCGAAGAGGGCCAGCGAGGGCGGGCCGGCATCGCCGGTGGGATGGACGACGACGGCGATGAGGCCGCGGCCGGCGGCGATGAGCGTCGGGTCGGCGAGCGGGTCGGTGTGGCCGAGGGGGCGCGGCGCGGTCGGGTCGGTGAGGTCGAACGCGGCGATCCGATCGCCTTCGATCGCGAAGACGCGTGCGCCGTCAGCGGCGATGCGCGCGAAGCCGTGGCCGAACGTGCCGGCCGGCTGGGCGTCGAGCGTGCGGACGACGCGGGGGGCTTGGGCGGCGATGGGGCCGGGGGGCGTGGCGGGGTGCGCGGCGAGAGCGAGGGCGAACGCAAGTGCCGTTGCGCCGGCGCTGGCGACGGCGCTCCGGAAGCTACGGTCGCGCGTGGGGCGGCGGTCGGCGGACGGCGACGGGGGCCAGAGGTGCATCGGTAACCTCCCGGCCGGTCAGGACGTCGCGGATTGGGACGGGGCCGGCGCAAGGCCAGTATGTCGAACGGAGGGGCGGGGCGCAAGGGCCGCCAGCGACGGGCTCGCCGGACGCCCCGCCGATGCGAACCGTCGACGATCCCACAGCCTCTGACATGCGGACCGCGCGCATCGTCTGGATGCGCCGGACGCCGATGGCTCAGCGGCTCGCGACGACGCACGGCAGGTAGCGCCGCTGGGCCGGCAACGTCCGGCCATCGACAGGTCGAACACCTGCACGCCCTCCCACGACCGCGCGACGAAGGCGCGATCCCCGTCCACGGCGGCGCCGGCGCCGCGACAGCCGCTGACCCCGTCCTTCACGACGGTGCCGTGCCCGCACTCCGGGTCGCGAAACAGGCGGCGGGCGCGGTCGCTCAGGCGCTCGGCATCGAGGTCGATCAGACCGGCCGACAGCGTGGCGTACACGCGTCCCGCGGCCACGAACGGGCCGAACGCGCCGACGCCGCTGTCGGCAGCCGAGAGGATCATCGGATCGTTCGCCGGCTTCCACACGTTCAGCGCACGCGGCACATGCTGTTCCTGCGCCGCAGAGGCGGGACGCGCCATCGATGCACATCCGTGCTGGGCATCCCGCACCTCCTGGCCAACGACCTATCCGCTCGGCGGTTCCGCCAACCCCGCCCGCACTGCTCTCGACAACCCCGCGACCACCAGGTCATAGGACATCGCAACCCAGTCACGAAGTTCCTCGTCCGGTACGCTCCCGTCGAGCACAACGGTGTTCCAGTGCGCCTTGTTCAGGTGATACCCCGGCACCACCGCGTCATACTGCTCGCGCAGGAGCGGCGCCAGATCCGGATCGCACTTGAGGCTGACGTTCGCCGGGCGGTCGTCGTCCGCGCCCATGATCGCGAAGACCTTGCCGGCCACCTTGAAGACGTGCGTCTCGGGGCCGAACGGGAAGTCCTCGGCCGCGCCCGGCTTCGCCAGGAGCAGCACTCGCATCTCGTCGAAACCGGTGGCCAAGGTGTCCTCCTTGGTTGATACGATCGAGCAGGTTCATGCTTTCGCGACAGGTGCGGTCGTTCCACCCCGTCGCATCGCCAGATCGACGACGTCCGCCAGCACCCCCGACGCCGTCGCCTCCACCCCCGCCCCGCGCCCCTGCAGCACGAGCGGCGACGGGTCATACCACCGGCTGTGGAACGCGACGAGGTTGTCCGTTCCGGTGAGGCGGCCGAGCGGGCTGTCGGCGGGCACGACGGCCGGCGCAACGGCGGCGCGGCCGTCGGCGATCGTCGCGATCAACCGGTACACGCCGCCGGAGGCTTGGGCCGCCGCGACACGTTCCGCCGTCGGCGCATCCAGCGTGGGCACGCGGCGCAGGAACATCTCGACGTCGGCGACGTGATCCGGGTGCGCCGGGTCATCCCACTCGGGCGGGTACAGGCCGCGGACGTCGACATCGTCCAAGCCGATCTCCCAGCCGAGCATCCGCGCCAGGATCAGCGCCTTGCGCGCCATGTCGTGCCCGCCGAGGTCCGTGCGCGGATCCGGCTCGGTGAAGCCGCGCGCCATCGCCTCGCGGACGATTCCCGACAGCGGCCGGCCGGCGCGCAGCTCGCTCGCCACGTAGTTCAACGTCCCGCTGAACGTGCCCTCGATCCGCGCCACCGCGTCGTCCGCCGCGACGAGGCGCGACAGCGTGGCGATCAGCGGCACGCCGGCGCCGACGGTGGCCTCCCACCGCGCCCGCCCGCGCCGTCCCGGCACGACGTCCTCGCCTGCGTCGACGCCGTTGCCGGTGAGGAAGGTGAAGTCGTCGCATGTTCCGGCGAGCGGCAGCTTGTTCGCCAGGACGATGTCCCAGCCGCGTTCGAGGGCGGCGCGGAGGTGGGGGGTGGTGACGTCGGTGGCGGTGCAGTCGACGACGATGGCGTGGGGGGTGGGGATGTGGCGCCAGGCGGCCGGATCGCCATCGGTGCTCGAAGAGGGCACGGCATGCCGTGCCCCTACCGACGGGGAATGGATGGCCGTGGCTCGGTCGTTGGCCGCGTCGACCAGGCCGCGCCCTGCCGCCTTCGCGTCGACGAGCGCCAGCAACAGATCGTCGTGTAGGGGCACGGCATGCCGTGCCCCCGCCAACGGGGATGCGATGATCGTCGCGCCGCTGTCGGCCAGCGCCACGATGTCGAGCGCCAAGCCGAAGCGACGCGCATGCGCCGGGCGGGCCGCGACGATCTGGCGCACGAGCGCCCGTCCGACGCCGCCGAGGCCTGGGACGATGATCGCAGCGGCACGCGGCGGTCGCGGTTCGGACGCGCTCACGGCGACGACGCCGGCACCGCGACGTCCCCGCGCACCAAGATGACGGTCCGCGGGTTCACGCGCGATTCGATGTACGCCGTGCCGAGCAGCGGCGCGAGCGGCGCAGGACTCGCCGCATCGTAACGAACGGCGTAGCCGGCCGCCACGAGCTGGTCGACGAGCGTCGGGTCGGCGCCGATGCCGGGCGCGCGGGCGCGGCGCGTCGTGACGACGACGTCGGCGTCCTCGGCCTGCACGGCGGCCAGCGAGGCGTCGTCATCGTCCAGACGTTCGGGTTCGTAGCCCAACCAGTCCAGGCGCGGCAGGTAGCTCGATGAGCCGATCACGACGACGCGGGCTTCGCGCGGCACCTCGGCCACCAGCCAGCGTTCGGCGGCGAAGCGGCCGTCGGTGAGGAGCATGACGTCGGCGTGGATGCTGTAGAGGAGGGCGTGGAGGAAGGTGAGGGCCAGGACGGAACGCGCGACGTTGGCTGCGATGCCGGACCGGCGACCAGGCGGGTCGGTATCGACGATGTCCCGGCCACTTCCACCGCCACCGCCGTCGACGGCGTCACGGACCCAGACACGGCGGTCCGCGAACACCCGCGCCGCCAGCCACCCCACCGGCACCGCCAACAGGATCGCCACCGGCAGCGTGAAGCGCGTGTACGTGTACCGGATCGGTGCGATCGTGAAGAGGTAGTACGACACCGCCGGCAACAGCACCCACGCCGTCCGCCGGTCCCGCCACGTCGCCCACGCCGCGCCGACGCCCGCCGCGGCGAGCCACGGCCAGCCGGCGGCGTCGCGCAACCGGGCGGCGAACGTCGCCAGGAGCGCGGCGTGGCCGGTGAAGCGGTCGTTCCACGGGTCGATGCCGGTGCCGCCGATCCAATGGCCGACGTGGGCCTGGAAGCCGGCCCAGTTGAAGACGACATTGTTCACGATCCCGTACAGGCCGAACAGGCACAGGAGGAGAACGGTCAGCCGCGGATCGGCGGTGAGAGAGCGCTCCAGTGCGTAGGTCGCGGCTTGGCCGGGCGGCCGGGCCGCCAACGCCCGCCGTGCGTGGACGACGAGGATCGCCACACCGACGAGGACATACGCGCCGACGATGCTCTCCTTCGTCGACAGCGCCGCCGACGACAGCAGGCCGAACGCGGCGTAGTCCCGCACCCGGCCGCGATCGACGACGTCGATGAACGCCACGATGGACCATGCGAACCAGAAGAGATACGGGACGTCGACGTTGCCCCAGTGGCTGAACAGGACGAGCTCGTGGACGACGGCGGCGGCGAGGGCGGCGAAGAACGCGGCGCGGCGGTCGGCGTACAAGCGGCGCGTCATCGCGTAGACGGCCGCCACGACGCCGGCACCCATGGCAGCCGCGAGCAGGCGCGACAGGCGCATCAGCCAGCCGAGCTGGTCGTACGGCCGGCGGAAGCAGTCCGCGTCGCCGAGGTCGTCGCACGGCTCGACGATGTCGCCGTTGTGCCGCCACCAAGCCACGGACGGAGCGTACACGGCGCGGGTGATCAGCGGCTGGAGGTAGGGGTACTTGTTGTCGCCGCAGCACCAGATCTGCCCGATCCGCAGCGGCACCTTCGGCGTCGGATCGTCGTTCGACCACGAGCGGTCGTTCGGAAGCCCCCAGCCGGCGCCGATGCTGTTCAGTGTCAGCGACAGCGCCAGCACGGCGATCAGGCCACGCGGCAGCTGCCGCAAGCGCTCGATCACGTCGCGTGGATCGAGTGCCCGGAAGAGCGCATCACCGTGCCGCCACCTTGATCCGCCGTTCGTCGCCGACCATCGTCGAGAGCTTGCGCAACAGGTCGACGCAGTAGCGGGTGGTGTTGTTCGGGAACTCGAGCTCCACCAGGTCTTGGCCGTTGGGCAGGATCACCGAGAAGCGATCCGGGCCGCTGAAGCCGATGAGGAGGTTGAAGACCTCGCTGAGCAGGCCGATCGTGGTCTCCTGGTCGGGGCCGGGGGGGATGCGGACTTCGACATGGTAGGTCGGGCCGTCGGGACGGGTGGGGGCGGATGTCGTTGGCGCGGGGGGGCTTGGGCTGTCGTTCGGCAGGCCCTCACCCCCCGACCCCCTCCCCCAAGTCTGGGGGAGGGGGAGGATGCTCGGCGGGGGGAGGCCAGCTCAAGCGTCGCGACTTCGGTTACGGCCACAGTAGCCACCTGCGAATCACCACCTGCGAATCAAGGTGTGTCCCTTCCACCGATCCCTGATCCTCCCCCTCCCCCAGACTTGGGGGAGGGGGTCGGGGGGTGAGGGCCTGCGCTGGCACGAGCGACGCCCCCTCGGCCTCTGCGATCACCGGCGCCGTCCACGCCATGTCGATCGTCCCGTTCACCAGCGGCGCGGGGACAGCCGCCGCCGCGGGTACGCGCCAGACGGCGGCGGCGGGCATTGCATCGACCGTGGTGCCCGCGCCGTCTCCATCGCCCGTCCCGTCGGGATCGTACGACCATGCGGTGTCGACGAGGATCTGCGGCCGGTCGCCGCGGTACTCGACCTTGCCCTGGACGAGGACGACGCGGTCCGCCTTCCAGAGGTCGCGCGTGGCCTCGTACGTGCGCGGGAAGAGTGTCAGCTCGACGTCGCCCTGCAGATCCTCGATCTTGATGAACGCCATCGTGGCGCCCTTCTTCGTGACGAGCGTTCGGACGCTCGTCACGAGGCCGGCCATCGTCACCGGCAGGCCGGCCTTCGTCTCGTCGATGTCGCCGGACAGGACGGTGATCGTCTCGACGAGCGCGGCGGCGTGGCGGTGGAGCGGGTGGTCGGACAGGTAGAGGCCGATCAGCTCCTTCTCCCACGCGAGTTCGGTCTTCACGTCGCGCGGCAGGTCCGGGAGCGGCGTGACCATGGCCGGCTGCGATGCGTCGATCATGCCGCCGAAGAGGGAGAGCTGGCCGACGTCCTTGGCCTGGTGGTGGGCCGTGCTCGTCGACATCATCCGGTCGAGCGTGGCGAGCAGCGCTGTGCGGGTGCCGTAGCGGTCGAACGCGCCCACCTTGATGAGCGATTCGAGGGACCGCTTGCCGACTTGGCGCAGGTCGACGCGCCGACAGAGGTCGTCGAGGTCGTCGAACGGCCCATCCGCGCGCGCCGCCATGATCGCCCGCGACTGGCCCTCGCCGACGTTCTTGATGGCGGCCAGGCCGAAGCGGATGCTGCGGCGGGTACCCGACTCGTCGTCCGTCGCTTCGACATCGAACCCTTCGATGACGAAGTCGAGGTCGCTCGCGTCGACGCTGGGGGGCAGGAGCGCGATCCCCTGACGGCGGCTGTCGGCCGCCACGACGGCGATCTTGGCGGTGTCGTCGCGATCGACGGACAGCAGCGCCGTGGCGTATTCCACCGGATGGTGCGCCTTGAGGAAGGCGGTCTGGCAGACGATGACGGCGTAGTCGGCGGCGTGCGCTTTGTTGAAGCCGTAGCGGGCGAACGTCTCGATGTCGTCGAAGATCCCTTCGGCGATCGGCCGGGCGATCCCGTTCGCCGCCGCGCCCTCGACGAACGTCGTGCGGTGTTTGACGAGCTCGGCCTTGATCTTCTTGCCGACGGCCTTGCGGATCGTGTCGGCCTCGCCGGCGTCGTAGCCCGCCAGGTCGCGCGCGATCTGGATGATCTGCTCCTGGTAGACGATGATCCCGTACGTCTCGGACAGGATCGGCTCGAGCGCGGGGTGGCGGAAGCGCACCGGCTCCTCGCCGTGCAGGCGCTTGATGTACGTCGGGATGTACTCCATCGGCCCCGGGCGGTAGAGGGCGATGGCGGCGACGACGTGCTCGAAGCGGTTCGGGCGCATCTCGCGCAGCATCTTGCGCATGCCGGCGCCTTCCACCTGGAACACGCCGGTGACGTTGCCGGCCGAGAGGAGCGCGTAGATCGCGGGGTCGTCCAGCGGGATGTTGTCCAGCGTGTAGCGCGTGCCGTGGTAGCGCTCGACGAGCTCGGCGGCGCGGCGCAAGACGGTCAGCGTCGAGAGGCCGAGGAAGTCCACCTTCAGGAGGCCGAGCGTCTCGACGTCCTTCATGTTGTACTGCGTGACGGCCAGCAGGTCCGCCACCGCCGCTGCGTCGTCGCTGCCGCGCGTCGGCCGGTGGAGCGGGAGGACCTCGACGAGCGGCCGGTCGCAGATCACGACGCCCGCGGCGTGGGTGGAGGCGTGGCGGGCGACGCCCTCCAGCGTCTGGGCGGTGTCGAGCAGGATCTTGACGTCCGGCTCGGCTTTGTAGATCTGGACGAGGTCGGCGGTGTAGAACTCGTTCGGCTCCTCGCCCGTCCCGGGCCGCATCGCGTCCGCGATCCCGCACGCCTTGCCCGGGATCGCCGGCACGAGGCGGGCGACGCGGTCGACGTCGGCCAGCGGGTAGTCGAGGGCGCGGCCGGCGTCGCGGATGGCGGCGCGGGCGCCCATCGTCCCGAACGTGATGATCTGGGCGACGCGGTCGTGGCCGTACTTGCGGAAGGTGTACTGGATGAGCAGGTCCCGCTGGTCGTCGGGGAAGTCCAGGTCGATGTCCGGCATGCTGATGCGGGACGGGTTCAGGAAGCGCTCGAAGAACAGCTGGTGGTGGAGCGGGTCGAGGTTCGTGATCCGCAGGGCGTAGCTGACGATGCTGCCGGCGCCCGAGCCGCGGACGTTCCACCAGACGCCCTCGTCGGCGGCGAAGCGGCAGAGGTCCCAGACAATGAGGAAGTAGCTGTCGAAGCCCATCTGGCCGATGACGGAGAGCTCGTAGTCCAGCCGCTGCCTGACCTCGTCCGTCACCGCCGGGTAGCGCGCCGCGACGCCCTCGTCGCATAGCGCGCGCAGGTACGTGGCGGGGGTGTGGCCGGCGGGGACGTCGAACTGCGGCAGCTTGTAGCCGTCGAAGTCGAGCGTGACGTTGCAGCGCTCGGCGATCTCGGCGGTTGTCGTCAGGGCCTGCGGCATCTCGCGGAAGAGGTGGGCCATCTCCTCGGCCGTGCGCAGGTAGAACGTGTCGCCGATCTTCATGCGCTTCGGGTCGTTCATCGTCGTCTGCGTCTGGACGCACAGCAGGACCTCGTGCGCCCGGACGTCCGTCTCGCGGCAGTAGTGGACGTCGTTCGTCGCCACCGTCGGCAGGCCGAGGTCGTCCGCGAGGCGCAGCAGGTCTTTGTTCAGCTGCGGGATGAAGTGGATGTCGTGGACCTGGAGCTCGATGTAGTAGCGGCCGGGGAACGTATCGGCGTACCAGGCGGCCGCCTCGCGCGCCTTGTCGTACTGGCCCTCCATGAGCCAGCGCGCCACCTCGGCGGCCGGGCAGCCCGAGAAGACGATAACGCCCTCGGCGTGCGCGGTGAGGAGCTCGCGGTCGACGCGGGGCTTGTAGTAGAAGCCCTCGAGCTGGGCGCGGCTGACGAGGGAGAGGAGGTTGCGGTAGCCGACCTCGTTCTCGGCCAGCGCCGTCAGGTGGTAGGGCTTGCGGTCGATCTGGCTGTCGCGATCCGACCGCGTTCGGTTGGCGACGTAGAGCTCGCAGCCGATGATCGGCTTGATGCCGGCCTTCTTGGCGTACTGCACGAACTGCACCGCGCCGAACATCACGCCGTGGTCCGTCAGCGCCAAGGCGTCGAAGTTCCGCTCCGCGGCCGTCTTGACCAGGTCCGGGATGCGGGCGAGGCCGTCGAGGAGGCTGTAGTCCGAGTGGACGTGGAGGTGGGTGAACGACGGCATGGGGTGAGGATATCATCGAACGGGCGTTCGGGGCCACGCTGTCGGCGGCGGGTCGACAGTGTGGGGCGGGGACGGTGGTTGGATGCGTTATCCACAGGTTGTCCGGACCAGGCGCGTCGGGATGCGCTCGGACGTCAATGCCGAACGTGTGTTCGGATCGGCTTGCCCGGCGCCCGCCGCTCGGCTATGCTGCGCCCTGTCCCGATGCGGTCACCCACGCCTAGGAGACCCTCCGTGATCCAGACCGAACGCCGCACCCGCCAACCCAACGCGTCGCGAGTGCTCCGTCCGCGCCCCGAGGTGCCGCCGATGCTCGAGAGCGGCGACAGCATGACGCGGGCTGAGTTCGAGAAGCGGTATTGGCTGCGGCCTGATCTGAAGAAGGCGGAGCTGGTCGAGGGGGTGGTCTACTTGTCATCGCCGATCCGCGACCTTCATGGTACTGCGACCAGCTGTGTGATCATTTGGCTTGGCACCTATGCGGCACACCATCCGAACACCAGCATCAGCGACAGCGGCACAGTTCGACTTTCCCACGATACCGAAGTCCAACCCGATGTGTTTCTTCGCCTGAAGCCCGAAGCCGGCGGGCAGTCTCACGTCGACAAGGACGAGTTCGTGTCCGGAGCCCCTGAACTTGTGGTTGAGGTGGCCTATTCGAGTGTTTCGCGCGACTTGAACTTGAAGAAGCCCGTCTATCAAGCGGCGGGCGTGTGTGAGTACATCGTCTGGGATCTCGATGCCGGCGAGATCCACTGGTTCGTGCTTGATGATGGTGCGTACGTCTTGCGCGAGATGGACGACGACGGGATCATCGATAGCGCGGTATTCCCGGGCCTGCGCCTGGACGTCGTGGCGATGCTGGAAGGCGATCTGGAGTTGGTGCTGAAGGTGTTGGCCTCCGCTCAATTACCCGCAGGTGACCTGCCTACCGTCACCCCGTGACCCGAGCGGGCCGCCGACCCAGCCAAGGTTCGTCGCCAATGCCCGATGACCCCGCACCCTACGACATCGCCCTCGTCGGCGCCGGCATCGTCGGCCTTGCGACGGCGATGGCGCTCACCGAGCGTGCCGCCGCCGACGGCCGCGATGCCGACGGTCGCGGCCACGCGCCGCTCCGCGTCGTCGTCGTCGAGGCCGAGGACCGCGTCGCCGCCCACCAGACAGGCCACAACAGCGGCGTGATCCACTCCGGGCTGTACTACGCGCCGGGCTCGCTCAAGGCGACGCTCTGCACCGACGGCCGCGAGGCGATGTTCGCCTTCTGCGCCGCCCACGGCATCCCGCACGCGCGCTGCGGCAAGCTCGTCGTCGCCGTCCGCCCGAACGAGCTGCCGCGACTGGAGGACCTCGAGGTGCGCGGGCGGGCGAACGGCCTCGTCGACATCGTGCGCCTCGGCCCGCGCGAGATCGCCGACGTCGAACCGCAAGCCGTCGGGCTGGCGGCGCTCTGGGTCCCCGAGACCGGCATCGTCGACTACCGCCTCGTCACTGAGGCGTTCGCCCGGATCGTCGCCGAGCGCGGCGGCGAGGTGCGGCTCGACAGCCGCCTCACCGCCGTGCGGCGCGAGACGGATGGCTTCACGCTCGACACGACGGGCGGGCCGGTGCGCGCCCGCCACGTCGTCGCGTGCGCCGGCCTGCACGCCGATCGCGTCGCCACGCTGTGCGGCATCGCGCCCGGCGTGCAGATCGTCCCGTTCCGCGGCGAGTACCACCGCCTCGTCGGACCGAGCGCCGACCTCGTGCGCCACCTCATCTACCCCGTGCCCGATCCGCGCTTCCCGTTCCTGGGGGTGCACTTCACCCGCGGCATCGACGGCACCGTCCACGTCGGGCCGAACGCGATCCTGGCGCTGGCGCGGCATGGCTACGCGCGCGGCGCGTTCGATGTGCGCGACGCGGCGGCCATCGCCGGCAGCCCAGCCGTCTGGCGACTGTCGGCGCGTTACTGGCGGCTCGGGCTGGGCGAGATCGTCCGCTCGTGGTCGCGCCCCGCGCTCGCCCGTGCGCTGCGCGCGATCGTGCCGGCCGTCCGCACTGCCGACCTCGCGCCGGCCGGCGCCGGCGTCCGGGCGCAGGCGCTCGATCCCTCCGGGGCGCTCGTCGACGACTTCCGGATCGTCGAGGGCGAGCGGATGATCCACGTCCTCAACGCCCCGTCGCCGGCCGCGACGGCGTCGATCAGCATCGGGCGGCACATCGCCGAGCAGGCGACGGCGCACTTTGGCCTGGCCTGACGACGCGCTCGCGCCGGACGGTCGGCTGCCGGTCAGCGTCCTCGGCCTCGGCCGGGTCGGCGCGGCGGTCGTCGGCCGGCTGCTGGCGAACACGACCCGGCGGCTGGACATCAACGTCGTCGTCCCGAGCGAAGCCCACCGCGGCGCGTTCCTCGACCTGGCGCACACCGCCAACTTCCACCCCGCCCACCGCCTGCGCTGGAACGACGCCGCTGCGTTCCGCGCCGCGCGCGTCGTCTTCCATGCCGCCGGCGCCAGCAACCCAGTCGGCGTCAGCCGCCACGTCGTCGCCGACGCGAACGCCGCGCTCACGCGGACGATCTTCGGCGCCGCCCGGTTCAGCCACGAGCCGTTCGTCATCGTCATCACGAACCCGGTCGACGTCATCGCCTGGCACGCCTGGCAGGCCAGCGGCATCGACGCTGCGCGGGTCATCAGCACGGGCACGCTGCTCGAGGCGGCGCGGCTCGCCTACTACCTGGGCGAAGCGCTCGGCGTCGCCCCCGCCGCCGTCGACGCCTGGGTCCTCGGCGAGCACGGCGACGCGCAGGTGCCGGTGTTCAGCTGCACGACCGTCGCGGGCCAGCCGGTGCGCGAAGTCGATGCGGTCGTGCGCGACCCGGCGATCCTGGCGCGGTGCGCCGAGCTGACGCGGACGGCGGCTTGGCAGGTGCGACAGACGCAACCGAGCACGTGGTGGGCGGTGACGGACTGCGCGGACGTGATCTTCCGCTGCCTGATCGGCGAGGGCGAGCGGCGGTGTCCGATCGGCGTGCGCGTCGGGGGCAAGTGGGCCGAGTCGTTGAACTTGGGCGTGGGCGTCGCGGATGCGTTCCTCGGGCTGCCGGTGTGGTTGCGGCAGGGGGGATACGATGTGATCGGGCCGGACGCGTTCGGGGGGTTGGACGAGGGGGAGTGGGGGGCGTTGCGGGGGGCGGCGGGGGTTGTGGGCGCCGCATGCCATTGGCAGGCTGGGCCGGTAGGCCTGTGAGCGAGCTCGGAGGTCCGGCAACGAACAGGGGAGCCGACGGATGACAACCGTTGGATTTGCCACTTGGAATCTGAACTGGTTCAAGCGAAGTCCAGCTTGGGCCGAGTCCAAGCTGGCGTTCCTTTACCAGCAACCGTGGGATGTCATCGCATTGCAGGAGGTGACCGCATCGATGGTTGGATTGGTCCTGCAGTCCGGAATCGCCGAGCACGTGGCGTATTCTGCCGACGTCGCACCAGACTGGGGGTTCGGGTCGGCGCTGCTGGCGCGGAACGGTGCCGTCATCGAACAACATTGTCTGTTGGCAGAGCTACCCAACCCGAACTGGGGTGTCGTCGCCCGCATCAAGTTCGACGATGTCGCTTTCACCGCCGCCAGCTGGCACGCCCCGAACGCGGCCAAGGCTGAGAATCGGGCCGCCAAGGCGGCCGCGTACAGGAGCGTCAACCACTGGGTGCGTGGGCGACAAGATCCGCTAGTGATCGGCGCCGACGCCAACCACGGCGCGCGCTGGACGCGCACGCTGGACTTTCCAGGCGAGCCGTTCCAGGCGATCAAGGAGGACGACTGGTTGGATGAGAACAGGTTCTGGGCACAACCCGACCACGACCTGCGCGACATGTGGTTCGAGTATCTGCAAGACCGCCCGGAACTGGTCGCCACCTTACGCGTCGAGCGACCCGAGGGTCCATCCGCGATTTCGTACACAAGGGGGTCTTCCAAGAACCCGACTCCGGACCGCTTCGACTACATCCTCGCTTCGCCGGAATTCTCCGTCACGCACATGACCTATGAATACGAGCGGGCAAAGGTCGCCGGTAGCGACCATGCCTTCGTGGTGAGTTCGCTTCAACTAGTACTCCACCACTGAACATGCTCGTGGCGGCCACCAGAGTAGGGAACCCCTAGAATCCACAGTGGTGGAGTACTAGGGGCACCGGACCGTGTTCAATGAGTTCATCCGCTTTGGGCTTTGGCCGGTAACGATCGTGGCCGTCTCGCTACTCGCCGCCGGCGTATGGCGCATGAACGTGCGGCTCGCCGCCGTCGGTGTCGGCCTTGGCCTGCCGCTCTGCGCCTACCTGTTCATCGCCGGGCCCGGCGGGCTGGTGATGGTCGTGCTCTTGATCGCAGGCGGGGCGATGGCGCTCATGGGCGTGCGAGCCGGCGACCGGGTGACGGCTTGGGGGGGTGCAGCCGTCGTCGCGCTGATCGTGGGGTTCCTGGCGTGGATCATAGCCCTGAGCGGGTAGCGATGTGGCGTCGTCGCCACCGAATGGACTGTTGACGGCCGATCATCCCGCGGTGTTCCCATCGGCTATCCGTAGGTGGAGGCCGCCATGTTCACGATCCGAATCCGGCGGCCAGCAGCTCAGGCGGGTGGATTGTCGAGCCGTGGGTGTCCCACGGAACATTTGACCCGCCAACGGCATACGGATACTCATTGGCCGACAACGGCTTCGTGCCGACATCGCTTGAACGGCGTTCCCCCACGCGTCCGCACACCCGACCGTCGGCCTCACCATCGACCGTGCAGGAGGAATGCCATGCGCAGCCTGTCCGCCCGCCCGCGGCTCGTGTTCGCCGCGATTGTCACCGCCGTCGCCGTGGCCGCCGTTTCCGTGCAAGCGGCTCCCGCCACGGCGGCGCCGGCTGCCACGGCAACTCTGCCGACCTGCGCCCCGACACCCGACGGCCTGGTGGCCTGGTGGCCGTTCGACGAAGCCGGTGGCACTGTAGCGAGCGACATCGCCGGCGGCCAGCACGACCTCACGCTGGGCACGGGCGAGGTCTGGCACCCGAGCGGAAGCGTCGAACCGGGCAACGTGCGCGGCGCGCTCGAGTTCGGCGGCTCCTCCGCCGGTGACTTCACCGCGCTGACCGTGGCCGATGCGCCGGAGCTGCGGTTCGGGACAGGCGACTTCAGCATCGACTTCTGGATCAAGATACCGACCGGAACCGAGACGAACTTCGCGCTCGTCGGGCTACTGCAAAAGCGAGGCTGGACCGCCGGTCCCGCGGGCAATGCCGGTGACGGCTGGTTCTCGGTGGTCGTGCGCCACGATCGATACGAGCTGCAAATTGTCCGCACCGGCGGCGGCCACAATTACTTCAAACCGGTCAGCCCGGTGGTCGTCAAAGGTGCCTGGCAGCATGTCGCCATCGCCGTGCGCCGCACCGCCCCCGACGCGGGCGTGAAGTTCTACATCGATGGCAACCTGGTCAGCGTGAACAGCGTCAACGACGCCCTCGACCCCCTGACGAGCCTTCTGCCGCCGTATGACTTGAACAACACCGCTCCCCTCATGTTCGGCGGCGGCTTTGCCCAGCCGTTCACGGGCCTGCTCGACGAAGTCGAGCTGTACAACGTCGCCCTCTCGGACGACGACGTGACTGCGCTCTACGCTGCCGGCGCAGCGGGTCACTGCCTGCCGTCGACACCCCCTTGCGTCGACATCTGCGAGCTCGATGCCCGTGTGATCGCCCTCGAGTCTTGTCCGTCGGCGTGCGCGCTCGATGTCCGCCTCCAAGCGGCCGAGGCGACAGTGCCGATCCTCCAGGCGCAGGTGGCCACCCTGCAGGGCCAAGTGAGCGCGCTCGAAGCCAAGGTGGCCGCGCTCGGCGGCGTCGAAGCACGCCTGGCGGCCCTCGAGGACAAGCTGCAGCATGTGTCGCGCGCTGGCAACGACCTGACGATCAGCGGTGCCAACCTGCATGTAGTGAACGGCACCGGGGCGACGGACGGTGGGCCGAACGCACTGGGAAACGTGATCGTGGGGTACAACGAGGCGCGGCCGGGCGGCGGGGATCCCAGGACGGGGTCGCACATGGTGGTGGTGGGGCGCGGGAATTCGTATTCTGCGTTCGGCGGCATCGTGGCGGGCGAGAACAACACGGCGCGCGGGCGGTTCGCGACGGTGGGCGGGGGGAACGGCAATTTGGCAAGCGGTGACTATTCGTCCGTGAGCGGTGGGCAGGGCAATATCTCGGGTGCCTATGCCGCGTCCGTGAGCGGCGGACAGAGCAACACGGCCACCCGCAGCTATGCGTCCGCAAGCGGCGGTCGGAACAACACGGCCAGCGGCAACTACGCATCCGTCAGCGGTGGTCAGAACAACACGGCGAGCGGCAGCTTCGCGTCCGTGAGCGGCGGCTCATACAACACGGCCGCCGGCACCTCCTATGCATCCGTAAGCGGAGGCACGAGCAACACGGCCACCGGAAGCGCCGCATCCGTGTGCGGTGGCATCGTCAACACCGCATCCGGACGATACGCGTCGGTCACGGGCGGCTCGAGCAACACCGCCGCCGCCGAAGCATCGACGGTCGGTGGCGGCGATCGGAACACGGCGAACGGCGTGCGCTCGACCGTCGGCGGCGGTGCGAACCGGAGCACCACCGCGGGCCAAACCAACGCATGGCGCGGAGGCAACCTGATCCAACCGAACTGACCGCCGCGGACCGCGGAACGATGGACCACGCGCTCAGCCGACGCTGCCACCTGGCGGCGTCGGCATGAGCGACCGCGCGCCGCGAGTCAGTTGTCCGCTCCCCAACCCACCTTCGCATACACATCGCCCAACCGCACCCCGCAGCCGACGGACGCGAGCGCAACCGTCGCCTCCAGCCCGTCGAACGCCGTCAGCACCCAGTCGTCACCGTCGCGCGTGAACCGTTCGATGCGCGGGAGGTCCTGCGCCACGAGCACGAACTCCAAGAGCGATGACAGCCGGCGGTAGCGCGCGAACTTCTCGCCGCGGTCGTAGGCTTCGGTGGTTGGCGAGAGCACCTCGAAGATCACGGTCGGGTTGAGCAACGTGTCGCCGTGCGCGTCCTCGAACTGCGGTTCGCCGCAGACCGCCGTGACGTCCGGATAGGTGTACAGTCCCTGGTCGGCGACCTTAACCCGCATGTCGCTGCCGTGCACTTCGCACGGTCGCCCGTCGAGTTGGTTGCCGAGCAGGCGGATCAGCTGGGCGGTGATCAGGCTGTGGTTCCGGCTGCCTCCGGACATCGCCACGATCCGCCCGTCGAGAAACTCGCTCCGGTGCGCGGCCGCGCGCTCGATCGCAAGGTACTCGTCCGGGGTGTAGGTGAGCGTGGCCGGCATGGCCATCGTGCACTCCAAGTCTGTCTGCGGCAGAGCTGTCGGAGCAGAGGTCGGACCCAACGATGGTACGACCAAGTCAGGGGAGCAACAACCCGCAGCACTGCCTCGTTCCCACCCGTTCCACCGCTCCTACTGCCCCAGCCACGTCACCACCATCCCCACCCCCGCCGCCCCCATCACCGCCGCCGTCGCCCACCCCAGCCCTCGCACCCAGCGCCCACTCACCCGGTCGCCCATGACGCTGCGGTCGCCCGACAACAGCGTGATCAGCACGACGAGCGGCGGGGCGAGCAAGCCGTTGACGACCGCCGCGTAGAACAGCGCCCGCACCGCGCTGATGCCGACGTAATCGAGCGCCAGCCCGAGGAGGACCGCGGCGACGATGACGCCGTAGAACTTGGCCCCGACGCGCGGCCGGTCGTTCAGCGAGCCGCGCCAGTGCATCGCCTCGCTGATCGCGTAGGCCGCCGAACCGGCCAGGACGGGCACGCCGAGCATGCCCGTGCCGACGATGCCGAGCGTGAACAGTAGGTAGGCCGCGTCGCCGGCCAGCGGGCGGAGCGCTTCGGCGGCCTGCTTGGCGGTTTGGATGTCGGTCGCGCCCGCCGTGTGGAGCGTCGTGGCGGCGGTCAGGATGATGAAGTACATCGCCGCACCCGCCCAGCCCATCCCGGTGAGCACGTCCGTGCGCGCGATGGCCAGCTCGGCGTCCGTCGCTCCGCGGCGCGAGGCCACCGTGACGCGACCGAGTGCCCGCTCCTCCTCGACCTCTTGGGCTGCCTGCCAGAAGAACATGTAGGGCGTGATCGTGGTCCCCAGGATGCCGAGCAGCGTCGCCAGGAAGGCCGGCGTCCACTCGATGTGCGGCACGAACGTGGCCCGCAGCACGTCGCCGACGTCGGGGTGGGTCAACAGTGCGGTGAGCACATAGGCGATCAACACCAGCGTCAGCCACTTGAAGACGCGGGCCAGGCGGTGGTAGCTCCACCAGATCAGCGCCGCGATGATGGCGCCCGCGACGAGCGGCAGCCAGACGTCGTGGTGGATGCCCGTGACCATCTCGAGCGACTCGGCCATGCCCGCGAGGTCGGCGCCGATGTTCACGACGTTGGCCGTCACGAGCAGCGCGCACGCCCCCCACAGGACGCCGCGCGGGTAACGGCGCCGGATCACGCCGGCCAGGCCCTCGCCGCGGACGAGCGCAAGGCGGGCGCACATCAGCTGGACGGCGGCCATGAGCGGGAACGTGAGGAGCACCGTCCAGAGCATGCTCAGGCCATACGCCGCACCGGTGACGGAGTACGTCGAGATGCCGGACGGGTCGTCGTCCGCGGCGCCGGTGACGATGCCGGGGCCGAGGTCGCGGAAGAAGTGGCGGATGCGATCGGGCAGGCGCTCGCGTGGGGCGGTCGGCGGGATCGATGCCGGCGCCGTCGGTGGGGACGTCATCGTTCAGGCGTGCCTTTCCGGCATCGACGGTGGGGATCGGCGGATCGACCGTTTGCGGCGGCTCCCAGGATAGTCGTCCCGGTACGAATGGCCAGCTGCAGCGCGGCCCAGCGCTGCCGCGACGCTGGCGCGCCGCATCCGCCGGTGGTATCGTGCCCGACGACGGCCCGCCGCAGCTGGCCGTCGAGGCAAACGCACACTTGGAGGTAGGCCATGGATCTGCAGACCGTGCTCATCTGGATCGTCATCGGCGCGATCGCCGGCTGGCTCGGCCAGGCCGTCGTCGGCGGCTACGCCGGCGGGCTGCTCGAGACGATCATCATCGGGATCGTCGGCGCGTTCATCGGCGGCTGGTTGCTCCCGCAGCTGAACCTTGGGCTGCCCGCGGGGCTGTTCGGCCAGATCATCGTCGCCACCGTCGGCGCGATCCTGCTGCTCATTGTCTTGCGTCTGATCCGCCGGGCCAGATAGCCGGGCCCCTCCTCGGGAGGGGCTTCGACATCATCCCAAACGCTGGGCCGGCGGCTGCGATGCATCGGCCAACGACGAACCGGCCACCGGCCGCTCGCCGAACAGCAGCCGGCCCAGCGGCGTCGGGCGCAGCGCGTTCAACTGGTTGACGTACGCCTCGTCGACCTGCTCGTCTTGGTCGATCCGCCCGTCACGCAGCGTGATGATCCGACCCGCCGCCAGCGCCACCACGGGGTCGTGCGTCACCAGGACGATCGTCTTGCCGTGCTCGTGGGCCAGGGATTGGAACCGCTTCACGACCTCGCCGCCGGATGTCGAGTCCAGATTGCCGGTCGGCTCGTCGGCCAGGATGAGCGCCGGGTCGTTGGCCAGCGCCCGGGCCACCGCCACGCGCTGGCGCTGGCCGCCCGAGAGCTGGTTCGGCAGCCGGTGGGCCAAGTGCCCGAGCCCAAGGGAGTCGAGCAGCTCGAGCGACCGCGTTCGCCGGATCGCGGCCGGCACCCCGATGCCCTGCATCGGCACGCCGACGTTCTCGGCGGCGGTGAGCGTGGGCAGCAGGTTGTGCATCTGGAAGATGAAGCCGATCGAGCGCGCTCGGAAGCGGTCGAGGTCGGTCACCGCGGCCAAGTCCTGACCGTCGACGCGGATCACACCCTCCGTTGGCCGGTCGAGCGCCCCCACCAGGTGCAGCAGCGTCGACTTGCCGCTGCCCGACGGCCCCATGATCGCCACGAACTCGCCGCGGGCGATCCGCACGTCGACCCCGTCCAGCGCGCGCACGGCCACGGCGTCGGGGAAGACCCGCGTCAGGCCGACGGCCTCGACGACCCAGGGCGGGGCGCCGTCCGACATCGTCACGGCGCGACCTGGATGTTGACGAACGCCGTCATCCCCCAGCGTACCCGCGGATCGGGTCGATCCAGGTCCACCCAGACGGCGTAGCTCGTGCCCCCCTGGCCGGTCGCGGCCATCGGCGCCAGGTAGTCGACGCGGCCCGCAATGCGCACGTCCGGCAGGCTGTCGAACGTCACGTCGACCGGCTGGCCGATCTGCACGCGCGCCACGTCGGTCTCGCGCAGGTCCGTCGTCTCGATCCGCAGCGCATCCAGGCTGCCGATGACCGCCACGGCTTGGCCGGGCAGGACGCGCTCGCCCGGCTGGAACAGGAGCGCGCCGACGGTGCCGTCGAACGGTGCGGGCAACAACGTCTGGGCCTGGATGGCGCGGGCCGCGTCGAGGGCGGCCCGCGCCCGCGCGACGTCGGCCTCGGCCACGGCGAGCACCTCGGGGCGCGCGCCCGCCTTGAGCTGGTTCGCCTTCAGTTCCGCCTGCCGCAGCGCCGCGCGCGCCACCTCGGCTTCGGCGCGGGCGCGGCGGGCGGCGGCCTGTGCCTCGGCGCGCGTGGCGTCGGTCGCGCCGCCGTCGAGCGCCGCCAGGCGGGCCTCGGCGGCGCGGACGCCGTCGGCTGCCACGAGGACGCCCGCCTTGGCGGTGTCGAACTCCGGCTGGCCGACCTCCTTGCGGTCGTGCTGGCCGCCGATCGTGTCGCGCCGGGACTGCGCGCCGTAGAGCTCGTCCTTGGCCTGGTCGAGTGCGATCCGGGCCAGCGCGTGCTCGGTGTCCGCGCCGGACGAGACGCGCTGGAGCGCCGCGCCGGCCTGATCGCCCGCCGCGCCCGCCGCCGCCAGCTGCGCCTGCGCCGCCTGCACGGCGGCGTCGGCGACGGCGACGTCCTCGGGCGCCGCGCCGGCGCGGATCACGTCGCGCTGCGCCTCGGCCAGCGCCAGCCCGGCCTCGGCCTGCGCCAGCTGCGCCTCGAGTTCGGGTGCGTCCAGGAACGCCACCGGGTCGCCGGCGGTGATCGTGTCGCCCTCCATCACGCTGAAGCCCACCAGCCGCCCTGCCGTCCCGAACGAGAGCGTGGCCCGCCGCACCGGCACGACCTTGCCCGACGCCCAGACGACGGTGTCCGCGGCGGTGTCCGGCGTCGGCGTCGGCGCCGGGGCGCGGGCGGCCTGCCAGGCGCGGCCGCCCGAGAAGAGCACGGCGATCAGCGCGACGACGGCGGCGGCGATCCACCACGGGCGATAGCGCTTGTCGAGGAGTGCGGTCATCAGTCGATCTCCTGGTGATCAAAATCGAGCGAATTTGATCGCTCGTCGTGCTTCGTCTTACTCATACCGCAGCGCCTCCGCCGGCGCGATCCGGCTCGCCCGCCACGCCGGGTAGATGCTCCCCAAAGCGCCGAGCCCGAGCGAGACGACGGCCGCCTTGATGAACACGCTCGGCGTGTACGCCCCGGCGAGCATCGCGCCCAGCGACGGGACGAAGGCCATCAGCGCCAGCAGGATCACCCCGAGCACCGTGCCGATCACGCCGCCGACCGCCCCGAGGAGGAGCGACTCCGTGGCGATCTGGCCGATCACGCGCCGCCGCCGCCAACCGACCGCCCGCAGCACGCCGATCTCACGTGTCCGCTCGAGCACGCTCATCAGGATCGTGTTCACGACGCCGACGCTGCCGACGAGGACGGCGATGGACGAGAGCGCGTTCATGATCGTCGCCATGCGTTGGAAGTCCGCGGTATCGTCGACGAGTTCGGACGAGCGCGACACGGCCGCCTCCGGAAAACGGCGCTCGATCTCGGCCATCACGGTCGCGGCCGCCTCGGGCCGGCGCAGGCGGATCTGGTAGAAGCTGACCTGGCGCGGCTTCTCGAACAGGTCCTGCGCCTCGCGCAGGTCGATGACGGCGCCGGTGTCCTGGTAGCCGACGCCGGTCTCGTATAGCCCGACGATCTTGAAGGGACGTCCGCTGATCCGCACGACGTCACCGATGCGTTTGCGGTTGCTGTCTGCCGCCGGCCGTCCGAGCATCGCCTCGCCGCGCGCCGTCGGGCGGCGGCCCTCGACGACGGCAAACTGATCCACGACGAACTCGCCCGGCGCCAGGCCGAAGACGATGAGGAGCGGGATCTCCGGCGAGCTGACGAAGCCCATGACCATCCCGGCCACGGCCTCGACGTCCGGCATCGTCGCCACGCGCTGGCCGATCGAGGCGTCCAGCGTGCTCAGGCTGAGGTCGGCCAAGTCGGCTTGGGCGACGGCGAGGTCGGAGCTGCCCTCGCCCATCAGCTGGTTGAACTGGGCCGAAACGCCCTGCGTCAGCCCGTCGAGCAGGACGACGATCATGACGCCGATCGCGATGCCGCCGGCCGTCAGCCCCGTCCGCCCGCGCCGCCGCATCAGGTCGCGCGCCACCGTCGGCAGCCGCGTGGCCCACGAGGCGATCGGCCGCGCGCCGCCGACGCCGCCCTCATAGCGGAGCGCCTCGATCGGCGGCAGGCGCGAGGCCCAGGCGGCGGGCACCCAGGCGGCGACGATGCCCATGCCGAACGCGACGATGCCGGCCTGGACGAACGTAGAGGGCGATATCGACGCAACAACCATGCTGCTGAACGCCGGCAGGCGGTTGAGCGCGAGGAGCGACAACCAGCCGATGACCGCGCCGAACACGCCGCCCGTGCCGCTGAGGAGCAACGCCTCGCCGACGATGATCCACACCACTTGCCGCCGCCGCCACCCAAGCGCCCGCAGGACGCCGATGTCGCGGACGCGCTCGAAGACGCCCATGAAGATCGTGTTCATCATGCCCAGCCCGCCGACGAGGGCGGCGATGAGGCCGATCGCCAGGGCGAACGCCTCGAGCATCGCGTAGATCTCGAGCCGCTGCCCAGCCCCGGTCCCGAGCGTGACGCGGGCCTGCGGCAGCCGCTGGGCGAGCCGGTCGCGGAGCGCCGCGGCCTGGTCGGGCGTGCGCAGCTTCACCTGGAACAGGTTTACCTGCCGCGGCCGCTTGAACAGGGCCTGCGCGTCGGCGAGCGTCATCACGCCGCCCGCCTCCTCGAACGACTGTCCGGTCTCGTAGAGCCCGACGACGCGATAGGCGTTGTCGGCGATACTCACGCTGTCGCCCACGCCCCGCTTCAGGTTCCGCGCCGCGCCCTGGCCCAGCAGGATCTCGCGGTCGTCCTTCAGCGTGCGCCCCTCGGTCACCTTGAAGTGGGCGATGGCGTAGCGGTCCGGCTCGTAGCCGAACACGACGAAGAACGGGATGTCGCCGAGCGGGATCGCGCTGTAGAGGATGCCGGCCACATCGGCGACCTGCGGCTGTGCTCGGATGATCTCCCCGTCCTGCGCGTCCAGGCTGCTGATGAACGGGTCGTACGCCTCGGCCTGCGTGACGGTCAGGTCCGCATCCGAGCCCCCGAACAGGTCGCCGAAGCCGCTGGCCAAACCGCCGGCCACCGCTGTGAGCACGACGATGGCCGCGATGCCGAGCGCGATGCCCAGCACGGTCAGCGCGCTGCGCAGCCGGCGCTGGGTGAGGTGGCGAACGATCATAGGCCCCCATCCGTCCGCATCCACGGCCGCACTCATGGCCGTGCGTGCAGTCGCGAGTCTTACGGAATGCACGAATCGTCGTGACGAACGGTGGGGACGTTGCGCCGCGGCGGAGGATAGCACGACGGGCCGGGCGCCGCTATCGCCCGATGGGGATGGGTGGATGGGCCAGGTGGCCAGTCCGGCTATGGCATGCGCAGTGCCCACGGCAGGAACACCTGCCGCAACGTGCCCTGTGCCAGCGCGCACCACAACGGATCCGCTGCCGGGTGGGCGCAGAGCGGCGCCGACCAATAGCGTTCTTCGTAGGAGGAGGTCGGACCGCGATAGATACGCAGCGTCGTGAGGAAGGACGTGTCGACGACCGGCGCCATCGGACGTCCGGCGACGGACAGGCGCAGCGTCAGCTCATGGCCGTCGGCCGCGCCGCTCCACGTCGCGCCGAGCGCGTTGGATCCGAGGGCAGGCGGGTCGACGAGGCGATCGTCCACGTCGAGGAGCGTCGGGAAGTGGGTCGCGGCTTCCCAGTAGTGGATCGGTTCGTTGGCCGAAGCGGCCCAGAGGTAGATGTTGCTCGACAGCTGCTCGGCCAGCGCGCCGAACGGCCGGAAGTAGACGACCGACGCGCTGTGAATGCCGGCGGCCTCGGCGGGAGACCGGAGCCAGGCGTCGGGCGAGACGTCGAAGAGGAGCACGATCCCGTCTGCGGCCCGAACGCGGGCGATCGCTTCG
Source organism: Candidatus Avedoeria danica (assembly GCA_016703025.1). Classification (NCBI taxonomy): domain Bacteria; kingdom Bacillati; phylum Chloroflexota; class Ardenticatenia; order Candidatus Epilineales; family Candidatus Epilineaceae; genus Candidatus Avedoeria; species Candidatus Avedoeria danica. Next base: position 31,561 of record JADJCV010000005.1, on the reverse strand, counting down.
CCGAGCGCCGCGACGGCCGCCGCCGGATCGTCGGCCGGTGCGCCGCCGTCGAGCAGGACGACGATCGGCCGGCGGCCGGGCGATGCGGTCAGGGCGTCGTCGACCGCGCCGGCCAGCGCCGTCCGCCACGTCGCCGCATCGCCTGCCGGCCGGCCGGCGAGTTCGTTGACCGCCGCTTCGTAAGCCGCCGCGTCGCGGGGCACGGTGAACGTCGCCCGCGCCGGATCGCCGACGATGTGCAGCGCAATGTCGGTCTCGCCGGCGCCCGCCAGCACGAGGCCGAGCTGGCGCAGCGCCGTGCGCATGTTCGGCATCAACCTCGCTTCCAGCGCGCCGATGACGACCGACGCCCGACGGTCGCGCAGAAGCTGCGGGCACGTGAACCGCACGGTCAGCGTGTCGGTCACGACCGAGCCGAGCGGTACGTCCGGCCCCGTCAGCGCGTGCGCTCCGGTCACGGCGCACTGCACAGGCTCGACGTAGTTCCAATCGGGAAACGGCGTGGGCACCGGTGGGCGCGTCGGGCGCGGCGTCGGCGAGCCGGTGGGCGTGCCGTTGGGCGTGGCGGTGGCGGTCCGCGTCGGCGGGACGAACTCGGTAGGCGGCGCGCACGCTTCGGGGCGGCCGGTCGGGTAGACGCAGACCATGCCGGGATTCCCGCCGTAGACCGACTCGTTGAGCGGTCCGCGGCGCGTCAACAGGACGCTGCCGGCGTTGAACTGAGCTCGTCCGGACGCGTAGCGGGCGACCACCGGGAACGGCAGCCGGATGTCGACGGTCGTGCTGTGGGCGCGGCCGCGCCAGATGTAGGGAGCGTCGGGCTCGCGCAGCTGGAGATCACCGCTCAAGCCGGCCTGCACCTGCCAGCCGGTGACCGGGCCGCCGAGGCTCGCCAGCGTGCGCCAGGCGAAGACCGGCAGGTCGGCAGCATGGTCGGGACGGACGGCAGCCACCCGGACGTGGGCGCTGCCGCCGATGGTACTGATCACTTTGGTCCGCAGCCACGCCGTCGGCGACAGATCGAGCACCAAGGCGGTTCCCGCCTCGACCTCGCGGAGATCGAGCAGCACGCGGTGCGTGATCGGCCAGAGCTCGTCGGGCGCCGTATCGCCCGCAGTGCCGTCGAACAAGATGAGCATCGGTCGCCGGGTGGGGTCGGCCAACAGGGCCGCGCTGGCAACCTCCATCCGCGTCACCCAGCGTACAGCCGGCGCCGGACCGGCGGCGGGCAGGACGGCGAGATCTGCGCGCAGAGCGGCCAGCTCGTCGGGATCGCTGTGCCACGTGATCCGATCATCGGCCCCTCGGCCCGCACGACGGCTACCCGTCCGACACCGGCTTCCGAGAGCTGGTCGATGGTGCGAACGAGCGCGGCGCGGAGCGCGGCAAGCTGCCGGGCCGTGCGCGTCCCGACGAAGAGGACGACGGTGCGATCGGCCAGCTCGGCCGGGCAGGTGATCCGAATCTCGATGGTGACAGTGAACGCCTCGCCGTCCTCGACCGCTTCTTTCGGCGACCGCACCCCGCCGGACGATCCGCACGCCGGCAGGCCGGACACGCCGACACCGGGCATCGACCACGGCGTGGCGGTCGGCGTCGGCTGGTTGGGTACGGTGGGCGACGGGCGGACTTGGAGGGCGGGTCCGGCGGTGGCGAGATCGCGTGGCGGGGCCAGCACGGCGAGTACCGCCAGCGCGGTCGCGATGAGCGTTCCGGCGAGGATCGTGGACGATCGGGTCGTGGCCATTGTTTCTTCTCCAAGGAGCCATGATGGGCAACAGCCAGGGTGCCAGCGTACGTGTCCGCCGTAGCATAGGCGAAGCGTCGCGACGACGCCACGCGCCTCTCCCCCGCGTGCGGCCGTGCGAACGGGCACTCGGGGGCCGCGGCACCCGTGGGCGTCCAACGTGTTACCTTTCGACGGTGCCCGCCGACAACCTCATGAAACCGACCGTCTGCGCGTGCCCATCTCCAAGCCGAGCCACCCAAGCCGAGCCGCCCAAGCCGAGTTGCCCCATGCCCACCGCCCACGTGTTCATCGCACCCCATCGCGACGCGCCGCTTCACCCGGCGCCGGCCGGCCCGCCGGCAGCCGCGGTTGCCGACACGCGCGGCGACGACGTCCTCGTGGCGGCCGCTCTGGCCGACCGCACCGCCTTCGCCCCGCTCTACCTCCGCCACGTCGACGCCGTCTATCGCTACTGCCGCGGCCAACTGCGGGACCCGGATGCCGCCGCCGAGGCGACCGCCAACACGTTCGCCGATGCGCTTGTTGCGCTGCCGCGCTTCCGCGGCGACGGACCGTTCGGCGCGTGGCTCGTCGGAATCGCGCGCCGCAAGGTGGCCGACCACTGGCGTCACCATCGCCGACTCATCCCGCTGGCTGCGCGGCCGGATGCCGAGCAGGCCACCGACCGGATGGCCGGCGACCCGGGCGATGGACGCGACGCCGTCGAGGCCGGGCGTCTGGCAGCCGCGCTCGCCGCCCTCGCCCCGCGCGAGCGGGACCTCGTTTCGATGCGCTTCGGCGCGGGCCTGCCGTTTGCGGAGATCGGAGCGTTGACCGGCCGCTCGGAGGCCGCGACGAAGATGGCGCTGCGGCGGGTGCTCGATCGACTGGCTGTCGCACTGGATCTGCAGGAGACCTCACGATGAACGAATTCGACGATCCGCTGGCCGACACGCAGCCGCGGGCGGGCGTGGCGCGCCGGCTCGAAGCGCACTACGCGGCGCTCGGCCCGACGGCGGACGAGGTGGCGCGCATCCAAGCGCAGATCGCGCAGCGCCTCGATGCCGGCGCTGGAGATGCGCGATCCCTTCCACGCCTCGCACCCCGTACACGCGGAACGCACACCCGCGCCCTGGGGTTGGCGTGGGCGGCGGCGGTGACCGCGACGCTGGGCGTCGGGCTCGCGGTCGCCGCGCTGGGCGGCTTGAGCGGCGCGAGCTGGTTCGGCAAGGTGAGGGCGATGTTGCCGTTGCAGCCGGTGGCGCCTCGTGTCGGCTACGTTCCGTTCGTCGGGTTCCGTGACCTCAGCCGACCGGAGCAGTTCGGCGTCCCGAAGCTGCCGATCGAACTGGACATGCCGGACGGCACCCGGGCTCGCCTGGTCCAGGCGTGGCACGAGGCGGATCGGCTGATCGTTGCGATCGCCCTCGATACCGCAGCTGGACAACCACTCGACGTGATGGACGAGGTCACCGTCCGCCATGGATCGCTGAGGTGGACGAACGAGAACGGCAAGGTCGAGGCGCGCACGGACGGTGTCACGACTCATAAAGAGGAGGGCGATCCTCCGGTTCCCCACTGGCAGGATCCGGAGCGGGAACCCCCACCCGACAACCTCGTGCACCTGATGTTCACCGACGTGCCGCGCCGCCTCGATGCCGCCACGCTGCACTTCACCCTCTCCACACATCGCGGGGGCGTGAAGCAGACGATCCATCCGGACGGTAGGAGCGAGTTCGAGCACAGCATGGAAGTGTCGTTCCCGCTGGCATTCGACCGACTCGACGCACTGCGGGCGGAACAGGATTACCCCTCGCCTCGCACGCTGCCGCCGCTGACGGATCAGCGTCAGGGAATCATCGTGCAACTGCTCGATGTGACTGACAGCCCACTTCGAACGGTTGTGCGGGTGCTCGTTACATACGATCCGGCCGCGGTGGAGACCGGGGAACAACCCGCGGGCATGCGGGAGGTCGCGTGGGGAGCGACAGACGGCACGCCGTATACCCTGACGATGGGCGCATACCTCGGCGATGCGGTCGGGCAGTCGCTTTGGGCCCCCACGTTCAATCGAGGACTTCAAGAGAACTGGTATCCCGCAGCATGGTTGAACGACCTCACGACTGGTCGTGACTTCGCCGCCCACGATGAGCCGCCGTGCACGTTCCCGGCCCAGACCGTCTGGATGCGGAGAGCCAAGTTCATGTCATCCGACGGCTTGCGCCTGCCGCGCTTGACGACGCATGATCCGCCGTTCGACGACGACGTCGTGTGGTCCATCCGCCGGCACGACGGCGCGTACCCGCTGATCGGCGGTACGATCATTAACTACTGCTTCGATCCTGTGCCACGGGGCGGGAAGCGAAGAATCGTGATCCCGTCCTTGGACGGGTGGGCTGGCATTGGCCCCGCGCGTTTCACGCACCGTTGGCAGATGAGCTGGACCGATCAGGCAGTACGGTAACGGGTGTCGCTGCCTAGCCCGTCCGCTCGGTATGCCCCGGGCCAGGCAGCGCAATCCAATCCCCTACTGTGACTTCGGCCCCATCAACGCCGCCCCCACCGCCGCCAGCCGCTGCTCGATCGCCGCGAGCCGTTCCTCGATCGCGCCGCCGTCGCCACCGATCGCCCCGCTCCCTGTGGCCGCACCACCCGCGGCCACCTGCCCCGCCTTCAGCTGTCTCCGCCAGACGAACCGGACGTAGGCGAGCACGAGCGTGATGGCCAGCGCCGCCGTCATCACGAAGAACCGCGCGTACGACGTGCCCGTGGCCACGATCCAGCCGACGCCGTAGATCATCGTGAAGACGCCGCCTAGCAGCAGGCCGTTGCTGATCACGGGCAGCTGTTCGGACCGGATCAGCGAGATCGCCATCGTCAGCGTGGCGAACGCGATCAGGATGATGCTCGTGTTGCGGCCCCAGACCTCGCGTTGGGCCGCCAGCCGATCCTCGACGGTTCGGATCTTCGCCTGGACTTCCGTCAGCCGGTCGCGCTCGGCGTCGGTCAGGGCGGTTGGGTCCTTGAACCGCTGGACGTCCTCCTGCTGCCGGTAGAGCTCCTGGAGCTCCTCCTGGCCCACCGGGTCGGGCGGCGGATAGAACGTGTAGACGCCGACGCCGATGAACGCCATGACCATCAGCCCGAGGAAGATCGAGAAGATGATCTGCAGGCCGAGGTTCTGCTTGGCCGGGCTCATCGGTTGCTCCTTGGTGCGTCGGGTTGGGGCGAGCGCTGCTGCGCCGCCGGTCCGGCGATGACGGCCGTCCGCACGGACACCGGAAGATAAAGCACATTCGGCGCCGGCGGTCGAATTGTCACGCCGCCGACGGACGCGCCTTCCTGGATCTGCTCGAGGTACAGCGTCGGGGGCGGGTTGCCGCCCAGGCCGCTGAACTCGAACTTCAGCCCCGACAGCTCGTCGCCCTCGAACGGCAGCCGCTCGAGCGTCACGTCGATCGGCGTGTCGGCTGCCAGGCCGCCGCCGCCGCCCGCGCCGATGCGCACCGACTTCGTCGCGCGGTCGATCGTGCCGCCCTTGGCCTCGCCGCCGGCCAACATCCAGCGATCGAAGAGCTCCTGCGAATCGAAGACGATCTTGCCGCTGGCGCCCGCCGGCACGTCACCTGACCGCACCCGGACCGCGCCGTAGCCGTGGCCGCGGTTGCGGTTGCCGACGCTCGTGGTGCCCTCGGACGTCGTGCTGCCGCTGGGCGGCGGATCCATGACCTGCACGTTCTTCTGGCAGATGTTGTTGTCGAACGGCACCCAGCCATCGAACCGGATCGGGTCGGTGACGGCCTCGATCCGCGCCAGGAAGCACGTGTGGCCCGCCATCGTCGGCACCCACGGGACGGCGACGACGGCCGACGCGCCGGGCAGGATGCGGGCGATCGTGGCGCGGCCGATCTCGGGCGCCCAGTCGTCCGGCCAGCGCAGGCTCGTGGCGCCGACGGCGTCGTAGACGTGGACGACGACGTTCTCCAGCGGCGCGGTGCCGATGTTGCGGACGCGGACGTAGATCGAGTTCGACTGACCGAGCCGCGGGTTCTGATGCGTCGCGACGCCGTCGGCGTTGTTGCGGACCCAGATGTCCGGGCTGTCCCAGACCGGCTCGCCGCCCGGGTTGGACGGGATCGCGCCGGTGTCGGCCTCGTGGTCCCGGCACACCAGCTCGGGCTGGCCGACGTCGGCCGGGCGGACGCGCACCTGCGGGATCGGGAAGACGACCGAGCCCGGCTGGCCGCGCGAGTCCGTGTAGGTGGCCGTCGCCGAGACGTTCGTCGGCCACAGGCCGGGGGTTGTCGTCAGCTTGACGCGGTACGTCCAGATCATCGTCTCGAGGCCGAGGCGCGGGATGCGCCACGTGAGCGTCCTGCCGTCCGGGCTGACCGTCGGCAGCGGCGCGCCGGTGAACGAGTTCGGGACGAGCGTGACGTTCGGCGACAGCGTGTCCGTGATCGTGACGTCGGTGGCCGGCGAGCTGCCGAGGAGGCCGGAGATCTGCTGGTAGATCGCCGCCAACTGGTCGCTGGTCGGCGCGAAGAAGTAGTCGCTCGGCGACGTCGCCACATCGCGCAGCAGGGCCGGGTCGACGTCGTTGCCGAGGCCGATCGTGAAGACGCGCGCGCCGGCCGCCTTGGCCGCCGCCGCCTCGGCGCGCGGGTCGCCGCCGACGTTCGGGTGGCCGTCGGACAGGAGGATGATCGCCTTGGCGTTGGCGGCGCGGTGCCGCGGGCCGTCCAGCTCGGCGCGGGCGAGGGCCAGGCCTTCCGCCATGTTCGTGCTGCCCGCCGCGCCCACGCCGTCGATGGCGGCGCGGATGCCGCCGGCGTAGGCGCCGAGGACCGCCTTCACGCTGCCCGAGTCCGCGAACGTCACGAGCGCGCTCTGATCGATACCGGGCTCGAGGCGGTCGACGAAGCCTTTGGCGGCCGTCTTGGCGTCGACGATCGGCTGGCCGTCCATGCTGCCCGAGACGTCCAGGACGAGCGCGACGTCGGCCGGTTTGCGCTCGGGCAGGCACGTGCCGTCGTGGCCGCTCAGGCTGAGCGTGACGGTCGCCTCGCCGCCGGGCGGCACCTCGCCGGGGGAGGCCGTCTTGTCGCCCGTCACTCGGCAGGGCGGGCCGGGGTGGCAGATCGTCAGGTTCACGCGGTCGAGTTTGGCACCGACGTGCCAGCCGGGCGTGACCTTGTGGAAGCGGAAGACGAGCGCCACGGTCCGGCCGCGCAGCAGATCGAGATGGGATGGGGCCAGGTTGAAGCCAGGCGGGTCGATGGCGCACTCGAGCGGCAGCAGCGGGTCGAACTCCCAGAGACGAACGAGCTCGGTGCCCATCGTCAGGTCGTAGATCGAGGCACGGAAGAAGTTGCCGCCGGAGATCGGCGGCGGGTTGACGGCCGCCGCGAAGCGCCCGACGTCCTGCACCCAGAAGCTCATGCCGGTGACGTCGGGCGGGACGTCGACGAACTGGTAGAGCCACTCGTCGCTGTTCGCGCCGGGCGGGCCGTAGAACGTCGCCGACCAGAAGCCGTCCAGCGCGCTGTCCGTGTCGATGATCGTGCGGCCCAGCGTCGAGTACTCACCCCAGCTGCGGTGGCCCTTCTCGAAGTCCGGGTTGCGGATCACGTTCGGGCGCAGGCAGGTGAGCGTCACCTCCGGCCGCGTCGGCGGGCAGACGACCGGGGTCGTCGTCGGCGTCGGCGTGGCGGTCGGGTGGCGGGTCGTCGTCGGGGTGACGGTGACGGTGGGCGTTGGGTTGCAGTTCGTCGGGACGCGGATCGTCACGCCCTGGCCGCCGTACACCGCGCCGTCGCCGATCGCCTTGACGGCGAAGCTGTACGTGCCGGGGCGGTGCCGTCCGGCACGCGGATGACGACGTCGAAGCGCACGGACATGCCGCCCGGCGGGACGTCGAGGTCGGTGTAGGCCGGCGGCGTGACGGTCAGCCAGCTTTCGTAGCCGGCCGGCACGGTGCGCAGCTCGAGGCGGGAGATCCGGCGGCTGGCGGCGGTGATCAGGTTCTGGATCGCCGCCGGCAGGGCGGACGCGTCGGCCAGCGGCAGGGCGTCGCCGCCCGTGTTCGTGCGGCGGGCCCACTGCTTCCAGTACTGGACGAGGTTGGCCTGCGACGTGCTGCCGCCGCCGCTGACGACGTACAGCAGCGTCGTCCGGTGCCCGCGCATCTGGTCGAGGACGGCCTGGAAGTCCAGGTCGTCGGCCGTGCCGGGCTGGCCGTCCCGCCCGGGGTCGCGGACGCAGCCGGCCGTGGTGTCGCCGCACCACGTCCCACCCGGGTTCACGAGCGGGCCGACGATGTCGGCGTTAAGGTTGTCGTCGTGCGGGACGTCGTCGCCGAACATCACCACGAAGTGGCGCGTGTCGGCGCGCCAGCCGATCGCACCGTCCGTGCCGGTCTCGTAGAGCGCCCGCGAATAGGCTTCGGGGAAGTCCTTGCCGCCGTCGGCGGCGGTGGCGTTGATCGCGCTCACGACGCCGGTGCGGTTGCTCGTGATCCCCTGTCGGAGCCGATAGGGCCAGTCGGTGGTCTCGCCGTAGGGCGCCACGGGGTAATCGCGCAGGTCGACGACGCCGAACTGGATGTCGGGGATCAGCGTCGCCAGGCTGTTCATGATCGCCAGCGCATTCGCCTTGGCGGACGACAGAACCGGTCCCATGCTGCTCGTCGTGTCGAACGCGAACAGGACGTCGGCCCGTGCGGGCGCGGCGGGGATGCTGATGTTCTTCACCTCGGACACGGACTGGCCCGGGCAGAGCGTCGCCTGGATCGTCGGCGTCGGGGTCGGTTGACGCGTGGGCGTCGGCGTCGTCGGCACGGGCGCGGTGACGGTGCCGCACGTCGGGTCGATGCGGACCGTCACGCGCTTGGTGTCGTGCGTGCAGCCGGGCGCCGCGGGGTCGTAGACGCGGACGACGACGTCGTAGTCGCCGGGGAAGAGGTCGGCTGGAATGGCCAGCGACAGGACGCGCTGTCCAGGCGCCGTGAAGCGCTGCGTGGAGGACGCCCAGATGACATCGCCGCTCCAGAGCGTCGCCTCGGCCTCGATCTCGCGCGATCCGCCGCTGTTCGCGACCTCGACGAACGCGCCGATCGTGCTGCCCGGAGTATAGCACGTGCGGTCGGGGTGATGCGGACGATCGACGCCGTCGGGCTGCAGCCGCCCTCGACGCGCACGACGACGTCGTCCACGAACGCGCCGCCGGCGAAACCGGTGGTGCCGTCGCTGTCGAAGTTGAAGGCGATCCAGACCTGGGCCTCGCCGGCGTAGTCGTCCAGGCTGATGCTGTCCTCGTTCCAGCCGCCCGGGTGCGCGTCGGGGTCATGCGCCCAGTCCCCGGCCCACCATTCGCCGTAGAAGTTCGTGCCGTCCGTCGAGGCCATGGCCCACATCCGGTCCGCCTTGGTGGCGCAGTTCGTCCCCTGGCACTCGCTGTCCAGCCAGAACGCGAACTCGAGCGTGGCCTTGCTGTAGGCGGCGAGGCTGAACGGACCGTAGATCATGTAGCTGTCGAGGTTCTCGGGGTACGTGGCCCCGCAAGCGAGCGAACGCCCGCTGGCCCCTTCGCCGATCGCCCATGCCGAGCGGGCGGTGTGGTGGCCGGTGCAGCGGTTCTTCCAGTAGTACTCGCCATGCTCGGCGCCGTTGTTGTCGAACGTCCGCCACAGCGTGCCGGTGGGCCAGGACGTGTTCTCGAAGTCCTCGGTGATCAGGGCCGTGCTCTGGGCGGGCGCGAGAAGGGCGTCGGGTGCTGCGGCGTCAGGTGAAGCGACGTCGCCGCCGGCGGGGCGACGGACCGTGCTTCCGGTCGGCGCCGTGTTGCCGGACACATGGACGGCGGCCACTTGCCGCTCGCCCATGCCGTGGCCGGTCTCGCGCACGAGCGGTGCGGCTGGTGCGGACGGTGCGAACGCATCGGCGGGTCGGGCCGAGATGCGCGAAGCATCGCCCGTCCATGCGCCGACGGCCAGGGCCGTGGCGGCGAGCGCGGTGAGCAGGGCGGATGCGAAGCGGACGGAATGGGTCATGACTGCCTCCCTCGTTGCGGACCGCGTCACGGCACGGCCGGAACGGGCACGTGCTCGTTCCGGCCGTGCGGCGATCTGATCGCGGCAACGATCAGTTTAGGAGGGGGCGCGATAGGGCACGCCGGCCATGTGGCCAGTCGGGTGGCGGCCAGTTGGGTGGTGTTGCAGGATGCGTGCAGCCGCACCGGCGACGGGACGCCGCAAGCCAACCCTCGATCGATGCACCGCTACCTTGCATTACAATGTAGTGGATGCACGCCACCGCCGACCCCGCTGGCCTCAACCCGCTCGCAGCGTCCCGCCCCCTGACCGCTCTCGTCATCGGAGGCGGCGTCGGCGGCATTGCTGCGGGCATCGCCCTCAGCCGGGCCGGGGCATCCGTCACCGTGCTCGAGCGGGCCGAGGCGTTGCGCTCCGGCGGCGCCGGCCTCTGGCTATGGCCGAATGCCCTGCACGCCCTAGACGCCCTCGGCGTCGGCGACTCGGCGCGCGCGGCGGGTGTCCGCCAGACGTCCAACCGCGTTCGCGACACCCGCGGCCGCACGCTCGTACGCATCCGCGTGCCTGACGCGAACGGCCAGCCGTACGTCAGCCTTTCCATACGCCGCGCCGCGCTCCTGACCGCGCTCGCCGAAGGGCTCCCGCCGGGTGCCCTCCGCTGCGGCGCCCACGTCGTGGGCGTGACCCAGGGCGACACGCCGGGCGACGCTCGGGGCGACACACCGGGCGACGCGGTCGAGCGTGCCACCGTCCAGCTGGCCGATGGCACAGTGCTCACCGCCGACTTCGTCATCGCTGCCGATGGCGTCGGCTCATCGGTACGTCGTTCGTTGTTCGGAACCGGCGGGCAGCGCGACGCCGGCTTCACCGCGTTCCGGGCCATCGTGTCGCTCGATCGGGCGTCCGAGCTGGAGGGCGGCGTGATCTGGGGCCGCGGCGCCCGTTTCGGTGCGCTGGCCGTGGCGCCCGACACGGCCTACTGGTTCGCGGGCTTCGACGCGCCGCTCGAGCTGCTCCCGATCGATCGACTGGCCCACGTCGCGGCGCGCCTTGCGGGCTGGCCCGCACCGGTCGGCACGCTCCTGGCGGCGACGCAGCCGGACGACGTGCGCGTGGACCGCGTCGTCTACTGCACGCCGCCGCCGGCGTGGTCCGTCGGCCGCATCGCGCTCCTGGGCGACGCGGCGCACGCCATGACGCCGAGCCTCGGCCAGGGCGCGTGCCAGGCGCTCGAGGATGCCGTCGCGCTGGGCGAGGTCATCGCGGCTGGCGGGCACGATGTCGTCGCGGCGCTGGCGGCGTACGGGCGGCGGCGACGGCGGCGAGCGGCGGTCGTCGCGGCGCGCTCGATTCGGATGGACCGCCTGGTCCAGATCGAGAATCCAGTTCTCTGTCGACTGCGCGATGCGGCCGTCGCCGCCGCGCCCGAGCTGCTGCGGCGCCGATTTCAGCGGTCGATGTGGGGACTGCCTTTCCCGTCGGACCCGTCTCGGAGGTGAGCGATGCCCGATTGGTCGTACCAGCCGCTCCTGCGCCCGCTCTTGTTTCGCCTGCCGCCCGAGAAGGCGCGCACCGTCACGCTCGATGCGATCGCCGCCCTGGCCGCGCTGCCCGGTGGCCGCGCTGCCATCGACATCCTCGGTCATCTGCGCGCGCCGGAGGGGATCGGACGTATCGCCTTCGGGGGCGCGGTCGCCAGCCCGGTCGGCGTGAGCGCCGGGCTTGACCTGAACGCCGTCGCGCCCGCCGCACTCGGCCGCTTCGGCATCGGCTGGATCGAGGTCGGGCCGGTCGCCCTCATCGCCCAGACACGGTCGGAACCCTTGCGCGACCCGCGGCGCGGCGTCCTCTGCTTCCCGGACGGCCTCCCGGCGGCGGGAGCAGACATCGTTGCCTGGCACCTTGGACAAGCACACCGCCGCCCGCCGCCTGGTGTGCGGCTGGCGGTGCGACTGCGCGCCGCGAGGGGTCTCGAGGCGCGCGCGGGCTGCGACGAACTACTCGCCTTGGCCGCGCGATTCGCGCCGCTGGCCGACGCGCTCGTCCTCGAACCGCCTGAGGCGTTCTTTCGCCTGGGCACGATCCACGCGTGGGCCGATGCGGTCGCGCGATGCGTCGCCGAAGCGGGTCGCGACGCCGTTGTGCTGATCGCGATCCCGCCGGACTTGAGCCCGGACGTCGCCGAACGGCTGGTCGGACTTGGGCTGGACGCCGGTGCGGTCGGTGTCGTCGTCGCCGGCGGCGTGACGGCGGGGGATGATGGGGCGGTGGACGTCGACATCGAAGTCGAGGCACAACGTGGGCGTCGAGCGGCTGACGTCGACGGGCCGTTCAGCCCGGAACGCACGATCGGCGCGCCGGCGCTGGCGGCGACGCTGCGCACCGTGCGGCAACTGCGCGCGCGCTTCGGCACCAGGCCGACGATCGTCGCGGGCGACGGGGCGATCGAGCCGGCGGATGCGCGGGCGCTGCTGGCGGCCGGCGCCGACCTCGTCGGGCTGCATGCCGGGCTGGTGTTCACTGGGCCTGGGTTGCCCAAGCGGATCAACGAGTCACTGCTCGTCGGATCGGATGCGGCGATAGTGTCCGCGGCCAACGACGTGGCCAACCATGTGGCCAAAGGCAGATCCAACGGCCCGCCCTGGTGGATCGCCCACGTGCTCATCGGCCTCGTGATGACCGTGGCCGGGATCACCGTCGGCGGGGTGGCGGTGACGGCCGTGGTTCTCCCGTACGACCTGCGCTGGGTCGGACTCGACCGGACAGCACTGGCGGGGGTCAACCCGCGCCTGCTGGCGTTCATGACCCACGACCGTGTTTCCCTGCCCGGCACGATGGTCTCGCTCGGGCAGCTGTACACGTCGCTGGCGTGGTTCGGCATCCGCCGCGGCGTCCACTGGGCGGAGCGTGCGCTCGGCGCGTCCACCGTGGCCGGCCTGGCGAGCTTCTTCCTGTTCCTGAGCCACGGCTACCTCGACCCGCTGCATGCCGTCCTGTCTGGCGTGATCGCCGTGCTCTACGTCCTCGGCCGGCGCTGGCCGGCGCGGTCACCCGCCGACGTGCCGCTGCCGGATCTGCACAACGACCGGGCGTGGCGGCGCGCCGTCACCGGCCAGCTGTCGCTCGTGATGTTGGCCCTCGGCCTCGTCGGGGCCGGGCTGACGATCGCGTTCCTGGGGGGCTCGCGCGTCTTCGTCGCCACCGATCTGGTGTTCATGGACACCACCGCCGCGCACCTGGCAACCACCCCGCGCCTCCTCCCGCTCATCGCCCATGACCGCGCCGGCCTCGGCGGCGCGCTCGTCGCCGACGGGCTGGCGCTGGCGGGACTGGTGCTGTGGGGCTTTCGCCGCGGTGCGCGGTGGGTGTGGTGGACGATCCTGATCGGCGGGCTGCCGGGCTTCGCCGCCGCGCTCGGCATCCACGTCTCTATCGGCTACCTCGACCTCGGGCACCTGGCGCCGGTTGGCGTGGCGGTGGGGCTGTACACGGTCGGGTTGGTCGCGTGCCGGTCCTACTTGTGCGATCCCCGGGGATGCTGAGAGCGCGTCCGTCCCGCGGTGATGGTAGCTGGGGCGACAGCTGTCGCGGTCAACAGCAGCGTCGGCGAAGCGATCCGCGCGCGACTCGGGGCACGTGCGGCCATCATCGCCGCCCGTACGGCAGGTAGACGTGCGACTGCGTCGCATCACGACGCGTCGCGGTCGGCCCAGGCGAGGACGGCGTCGGCGTCGCGGACGATGTTGCACCTGCCGTCGGCCTGGGCGTCTCCGTCCACTCGGGAATGCCGGGCCACAGCTCGACGGTCGTGATGGACATCGGAGGGAGCGTCACCTGGACGCTCTGCTCGGGGTACCCCCCAGGATAGACATCGTCGTAGCGGTGGATGCGGGCCAAGTCGTTGCCGTCGTACACGAAGCGTCGTCCGCCGCGGCGTGCCGTACCCTTGACCGCGACCGTGATGACTTCTTCGACGGACGTCTTGTTGACAGCGACGAACGTGATCACGTCGTCGATGGCGCGCAGGGCGGCATACAGCGACACGCTGTCGGCGTTCGCAGTGGACAGCGGGGCCACGTGCAAGCCGGTTTCGCCGAACCGCGCCCCAGCCCCGTCGTAGTTCCGGTACGCCCGAAACGCAAACGCACCCGGCTCGTCGGCCTTCATCGGATCCCACAGCGTCGCCAGGTCCACGCCCTCGCGGCCGAAGATGCCGAGGACGTCGGCCTGGGCCAGCGCGCCGTTAAGGTGATCGAGCGCCCCCAGTTGTACTCGCCGATCGCCAGCTTCGTGCCGGGTAGTTCGCCGCGACCCAGTCGCGCATCCGCGGGATCAGCCGGACGGGCTCGTCGATCCAGCTCTCGTCGTGGTACGCCGGGTCCCAGAGCGTGCGGGTCGACCGGAGGCGCCGCGCCTGCGTCGCGGCATCGCCCGCGGGCGCGAGCGCGACGCCGTCGGCTTGCGGGTAGAAGTGGAGGTCGAAGTAGTCGAGCAGGCGGCGGCCCGTCGATCGCTCGGCGTCGCGCAGCTGCGCCAGGTACCACGCGGCGAGCGGCACGTCGCCGTGCGCCCGCCGGTCGGGTGCACGGTTCCACCAGTCGCCGCCGCCTTCGGTATCCCGCGCGGACCAGAAGTAGCCCGTCCAGCCCCACTCCGCCGGCCCGAGCGTCTTGGCTGACGGGTCGGCGTCCTTGACGGCCGCCGCGTAGGCCAGCGAGCGGTCGCGCAGGCCGTCGTAGTCCAGGCCGCGCGGGAAGACGTCGCGGTGCGTCTCGTGCCAGAGCATCGGCTCGTTGTCGAGGTTGTAGTACCGCACGCCGCCCTGCGACGCTGGGCCGAACGTGTCGACGAGGTGGGTCACCCAGCGCCGGACGAACGCCGGGTTGACAACCGTGTTCGCGTCCGACGGATCGTTGCCGGTGATCGCCGTACCGTCCCGGCGGCGCCCGTTGCCGCAGTCCGGCCACCACGGGTCGATGCGCTCCTGCGGGCCGTGCTTGGCGACACTGAACGAGCAGAAGCGACCGCCCGCCTTGGCCGTCCAGCCGATGAGCGGCACGGTGAGCACGGTGTCCATGCCGGCGGCACGGCCCTCCGCGACGAAGCGGTCGGCGGCCGAGCCGTCCGGCAGGCGCGCGCGGTCGTCGTTGTCCTCCGGCAGCGTCTCGAAGAACCAGTCGCTGCCGCGGTTGCCGGTGTCGGCCTCCCAGTTGTAGCGCGTGGTGGCGTTGCCGCCCCAGCGGCGGACGGTCAGGCCGAGCTCGCGGGCGAGGGCGGGGTCGGCGAAGTTCAGGCCGTAGATGTCGGGGGGGATGGGGTGGCGGTCGGCGGTGGGGTCGATGGTGAAGGAGGGGGGGGCGAGGGGTGCGGCGTCGCTCGGGTGGGTGGGAACAGCTAGAACGCAGAGGACGATTGCGGCAATCGCACGAGGGACGGGACTTGCCGGTTGGGTGGGCGACCGGCGGCCTAAGGCCCTCACCCCCCGACCCCCTCCCGAACCCCACCGCACCTTTGGTGCGGCGGGGACCCCGTAGAACCGTCTGGGGGAGTGGGAGGATGCTTGGCGGGGGGGAGAGGTGCACGCTTGTTGCAGGCGGAGGCGATGGTTGCGATGACGACCTCGGGGTGATCGAAGACGTCGCGGTTGGCGAAGCGGATTACGTGATAGCCGTGGATGGCCAAGTGGGCTGTTCGGTCCTCGTCATAGCCCGCTTGTTGCATGTGGACGTCGCCGTCGAGCGCGACGACCAATCGCAGTTGAGGACAGCAGAAGTCCAGAACGAAGCGACCGACCGGGTGCTGGCGGCGCCATCCGTAACCGCCGAACGGCGATGTTCGGAGCGTCTGCCAAAGCACGCGCTCGGCGGGCGTTGGCTGGCGACGCATCGTGCGCGCGCTCGCCTCCACAACGGGCAGCGTCCCCCGAATCCGACTCCTCGACGGACCAGTCATCAAGTCCTCCAAAGGAACTCTCGAACGCCCCCAAGCGTATTCCATGCCGACACCCTCGCCAAGCATCCTCCCCCTCCCCAGACTTGGGGGAGGGGGTCGGGGGGAGAGGGCCTTAGGCCGCCGGTCGCGTGACCTCGCACGGACACGCCCCACCTGCTAACAGTGCGATATGATCCACCCGTCGCTTTCACCCCAATCCATGGAGCCAACCGAAATGCGAACACCCGTCGTGCGTGACCTGTTCTTGAAGTTCATGGGACTTACGTTCATTGCCTGGCTACTTGCCGGAGTCTGGCAGTTGTTGCCGGTCACTGTATCGATCTGGGATGCAGTGAAGACAATGCAATCGACAGGAGCGACGGGCACAGGGTTCCAAGGACGGGAGATCGCGATCCTGGCCATGGGCGCCGGCCTCCCTTGGATCATCTACGGCCCCCTCATCTGGCTCTTCCTCTTCCGCACCGACGCCGTCGCCCGCAAGCTCTGGCCCAAGGACCGCACGGTCGGTGTCGCGCCACTGGCCGGCGATGGTCAACTCACGGTCGGCGTCGTCGTCCTCCTGTTCGGCCTCTACCTGCTCATCCCCGGCCTGGCGGAACTGCTCGCCGCGACCGGCATCGTCCTCGAATCCCAAGACCTGGCATCGCGCGCCTTCACCATGGGCTGGACCACCTTCTTCCCTGCGCTGTCGAAGGTCATCGTCGGCGCCGCCTGCATCCGCTGGCCGCACCGCATCGAGACGTTCATCGTTCAGAGCTGGCAACCCAAGCCCGCGCTCGCCCTCGCCCTCGACAACGATGATCTCGACGACCCTGAGGTGAACGCGACGTCCTAAGTCGCCTCCAGCGCCTCCCCCCCCGCCAAGCATCCTCCCCCTCCCCCAGACTGGTCGACGGGGTCCCCACCGCGCCTGTGGCGCGGGGGGGTTCGGGAGGGGGTCGGGGGGTGAGGGCCTTAGGCCGCCCGTCTCCCCTCCCCGCCGCGACAGTTCAGTGGCCGCCCCACTGACGTCAATGCGATTTGGGCCGTCCAGGCAGCGGCACGCCGCACGCGCCACAGAACCGGGCTTTGGGGCCGAGCACGCTCCCGCAGGCGGGACAAGTGCGCACGGTGGGTTGTTTGATGGGCTGCTTCGTCCGCTTGCGTTGGCGCCCGCGCAACATCCAGAGCAGCATAAAGAGCACCCCCAGGCCGATGGCGATGCTCGAGGTCCACTCGGGCCAAGCGCCGTCCAAGCCCGACGCGTCGGAACCTGCCAGCTCGTAAGGCTGGTCCGATTCAAGCGGCTGGCTAGGTTCGATCGGCGCGCCCTCGACGTCGACGGAATCAGCAGCGGGGGGCGCGTCGAGGCTCGCCAGCCACGCATCTGCCTGCGCTGCGCGGTCGGCATCGGTTTCCATCAGCTCGGGTCGGAGGTCCTCGCCGATAGATGCCGTCATTCGGACCGGGACGCTGACGCCCTCCGGATCGGTCTGCGAAGTGACCACCGCCGGGTCCCCCTCGCGAGTGGTCAGCTGCATGCGGCCATCGGCATCGAATTCCACCGCCACGGCAGATTGCAGCACCACGTACACAGCTTCGTATCCGAGGCCCCAGCTGATCCAGCCCATCGCTTCGCGGGCACCTGCGATGACCTTGTAGGGCGCATACGCCCAGCTCACCACGGCCTCGACCCGATTTTCAGCGGCCCAGTAGACAAATCTGCGGGCGGAAGAGCCAAAACCGGATGCGTCGCCCGAACTGCCGATCGTCAGGGCCGCCCGACAGACTGACCCGTTGACGCCGAATTTGCCTCGCAAGCCGTCGAAGAAGCGCACTTTCACCCAGATGCGCCCGGGCTCGCCCGCCGGCAGACCATCCTGGCTCCTGTCGGCGACCAGCCCGCACGCATTCACGGTGATCCGGTCGGTGACCTGCAGGAAATCGTCGGTGACGAGGCTGCGGCCGGGGGTCGCACCGCTCGCCCCAATTCCGGCAGAACCGAGGCGCTGCAGTATGACGCGCTCTTCCTTGACCAACGTGCGCGGACCGTCGGTTGCTCCCGGATCGTCGACGTAGCTGGACAGCGGCGCTTCCGCCGGGCGGGGCAACGGACGAAGGGTCAGCCGATGGACTTGCGTCGGCGGTTCATAGGTGATCGCCTCGACCACGCCGATAGCATCGAGATTCGCGCTGACCTGCTCCTGGGCCACCGTACGTTCGGGCAGGCTACCGACCGAGGCGCGCGCGGCGAACAGCACGGGCACGCTGATCCTGCCGCCAGGACGCAGGGCTCCCGCCTGGGTCAACGCCCCGAAATCCAGGAAGAACTCGATCGCTACGTGCCCATCGATGTCGGATGACAGCACGATCGGTTGGCTAGGATCGGCCAAAGTCTGGACGCTACGGCCTTGCGCGTCGCTGGTCTGGCAATTCAGACACTGCTCGGTCTGAAAGTAGGAAGCGAGGCGCTGTTCGTTGCCGCTTAGTCGCAAGGCGGCCACCTCGACCCGCGTGTTGGGGGCCGGGCGATACTGTGACACGGCGCCGGGATCGGCGCCGAAGTCCGGTTTGACGAGCTGCTCGAGTTGCGCGCTGAAGCGTAAGGGACGGCGCGAGTCGGGCGCCGTCACGCGCATCCGGTACGAATCGTCGGCCGTCATCGTCGGCGAGGAGGGCTGCCCGGGGAAGCCGTGGACAAGCCGCCCCGGAGCGAAATACGATGCGAAGTCGGCATCGCGCTGCGCCCGCGAACCGTCGTCCTGCTGACGGCTACCGTAGTTGAGTCGGTCGCTGCTGAAGAGCCAGCGGCCGGTGTCGCCGAACATGAGCATGTAAATCGCGTACCCGACGACCTCGGTCAGATGGCCGTTGCAGTCATCCAGCGTTGCCGTCGTCGTCGACAACAAGAACACCCAGGCGGAACGCGCGACTTGTGGCTGGCTCGGATCATGGGCTTTGATGATCTCCGTCTCGGTCATCGCCGACTTGCGCCTTTCGGGTCCCAGTAGGCAGGCATCCATGCACTGGCGACCGCGGCAGACCAACCGTTCCATCCCTTCGAGGCCGGCACAGGGGGTGTCGCAAGCGGGGGATTCGTAGGTTTGGTCCTCTACCAAGCGATTGCGCGCCGCAACGATCTCATCGTCGCTCGGCAGGCGCGGCCAGCTGTCCTCGGCGTAAGCCGGTGGCGCGCCAAGAAGCAGAGCCAAGCAAACGCCCAGCGCCGGCACCCAGCGGTGGAGGGACGGCCGACCCACAGTCAGCGACTGCCCTTGGAGGGGGCCGCAGGCCGCGCGACGACGAGCCGCACCAGGGCCATGCCGAGGAGCCAGACTGTCCCGCACAGCGTGACGACCAAGAGCGGGGTATTGTCTTCGTAGCCGTAAGCGCGCGCGATGACGATGATGGTCACGCTCAGGGCCTGAACGACGACGACGCCCAGAAGGAGCCCGGCGGCGCCGGTGGCCAGCAGGGCGAGCCCGCGACGGCGCAGGCCTTCGACCATACCCGACGCCAGGACCAAGACACCGGCAAGCAGGGCAAATGGAACCAGATCCTCCCGCCATGCCATCGCGGCGATGGTCGCGACGACCGACTGGCCAGCCCACACGATAAGGCGGTTCCAGTCGCGCGCGCGCTTCCGCTCATGGGCGATCCGCCAGCGTTCTCCCTGAGCTGCGTACGCCTGAACACGCTCCACGACGGTCTCGTAGTTCTGCGATGTGCAGAAGATCCGAAAGGCGACGCGCCAGGAGTTGTTCAAGGCGATCATCAGCGCCCTGGGATGAACCGTGACCTTGCGCACATCTTGCCAGGAGATGCCCTCTACCTGTCGAGATTCGGATAACAACGCAGCGCCAAGGAGACCTGGACGACCGGAGAGCGCCATGAAGATGCCGACCACCTTGGCGAGCAGGTTGACCTTCCGCTCACGCTGGCCGGTCTCAACCGTCACGCCTTCGGAGGTAATCTGGTACGCAAATCGAAAGCGGTTCTGAAAGACCACCAGCGCGGTGAGCAGGAATAGCACCACGATGACTCCGGCCATGGCCGCCCACATTGTCGTCGGTAGAATCATCGGTTTGCCGTTGACGATCCACCCCATTGCGAACAGCAGGGCCTGCACCGCGACCAAGGCGAACGCCAGCACCAGGAACGCGTCCCACATCACGAAGCGGTTGTTGATCAGCGGCATGTCGTACTGCCAAATCAGCGCGTCTTCCGGCTCTTCCGTCTTGCCGGCCACCCGTTCAGCGGGCTGCGCGGGATCGCTCTTCGTCGTCGTGCCGCGCCCTACCGAAGCGAGCCGTGTACCGCATTGCTCGCAGAACTGCCGATCGGCGCTCATCGTTGCACCGCAATGCGGGCATGATTCAGTTAGGTTGTTTATGGATTACCCCTCTGGGGCAGGAAGGACACCGGCCGCGCGGGCCTGCGGTCTGCATTGACACTGAATTGAAGGAAGGGGAATAGGAACTTCAAGCGCCCCCCCGCCGGAACCCTGGCAGTCTAAGCCCCTCCCACCCCCGCGTCAACCGCCCCATCCGCGCCTCCAGCGCCGCCGCGCGCCCGTCCGCGCTGCCGTCGGACAGGAGGACGACGACCGGGCGGGCGATCTCGCGACGGCGGCTGGACCGCAGCTCGTCGGCCGCGACGTTCAGCGCGCTGCCAAAACTCAGCGACGATGATTTCAACGACCCCGACGAGACCGCGACATCCTGAAGCGCCTCCTGACCCCCCCCGTCACACCCCACCCCCACCCCAGCGTTGTTGAACCCAACCCCATCCTCCACTACGATTCCCCGCCACCGCCCCGCCCACCAAAGACCGCGACCGCCCCCGCGGTCGCTTCCTCGCGACGCCCGGGCCGGCCCCACCGGCCCGTCCCACCCATACGGAGCCCGCCCGTGACCCCCTCGCCGACCGCCGCAACGCCGACCGCCCCGGCCCCCGCCGTCCCCGCTCCCGCCGTCCCGCCCCCTCCCATCGCGGTCGGCGCCACCGACGCCAGCGGGTTCACCCTGCAGTCGCCGAAAGCCGTCCCCCACCTCAACCTCGTCCTCCAGACCTGGAACCACCCCACCGGCGCCATCCACTACCACCTGAGCGCCGCCGACCCGCACTGCGGGTTCTGCGTCAGCTTCCGGACGATCCCGAGCGACTTCGACCGGCCTGCCGCACATCCTCGAGCACCTCGTTCTGTGCGGCAGCGAGCGGTTCCCGGTGCGGGATCCCTTCTTCTTGATGATTCGCCGCAGCCTTCAGACGTTCATGAACGCCATGACCGGCCCGGACGGCACGTACTACCCGTTCAGCTCGCAGGTGAAGAAGGACTTCGACAACCTGCTCAGCATCTACCTCGATGCCGTCTTCAAGCCCACCCTCAACCCGTTGGACTTCGCGCAGGAGGGCTTCCGGCTCGAGCCGGCGGATGGGCCGGAGGCGAAGCCCGATTCGCCCGACGGCTGGGCGTACAAGGGCGTCGTCTACAACGAGATGAAGGGTGCGATGGGCAACGCCGATGCCCAGCTCTACCGCCACGCCGGCCAGATCCTCGTGCCGAGCACACCCTACCGCCACAACTCCGGCGGCGAGCCGGCCGACATCCCCGCCCTGGACTACGACGACCTCGTCCGCTTCCACGCTGAGCACTACAACGCCGCCAACGCGTGCTTCGCCACGTACGGTGACCTCGACGTCGCCGAGCTGCACGCCAAGTTCGCTCCGTACCTGGCCGCCCGCCCCGGCGCGCCCATCGTCCTGCCCGCGCCCGAGGGCCCGCACGGCCAGCCGGCGTCGGCCATGTTCCCGGTGCCCATCCAGGACGGCCAGGACGCCCGCGACGTCACGATCGCCACCGTCAACTGGGTCACGGGCGACATGCGCGACCTCACCGAAAGCCTCGAGCTCGAGCTGATCGATCAGCTCCTTCTCGGCCACGCCGGCGCGCCGCTCCGGCTCGCCGTCGAGTCGAGCGGCATCGGGCGGGCGATGGCGCCGAGCGGTGCTTCGGCCTACGGCGCGAATGGGACGTTCGGCGTCGGCATCAAGGGCCTCGACCCGGCCGACGGCCCGCGGTTCGAGAAGCCGTCGTGGACACGATCGAACGCCTGGTGGCTGACGGCGTCCCGACGGCGGATCTCGAAGCCGCGCTCCATCAACTGGAGCTCGAGCGCCGGCTGATCAGCGGGGACCGCTTCCCGTTCTGCCTCGAGCTCGCGCTGTCCGCCACGGACGCTTGGCAGCTCGGCCTCGACCCATTCCTCTACCTGGACCAGGACCGTGCGCTCGAGGCGCTGCGCGCCCGAGCCCTCGCCCGGGCTGGCTGTCGCGCAGCCTGGGTGCCCGCTTCCTGGACAACCCGCACCGCGCCTTGATGGTCACCCAGCCGGACGCCGAGTGGAACCGCCGCCAAGACGCCGAGGAGCGGACGCGGATCAACGCCCGCGTCGCCGAGCTGGATGCGGCCGCCCAGGACGCGATCCGCGCCGCGGACGCCGCGCTGGCCGAGCGCCAAGCCGAGGTCGACGACGTCTCGGTCCTGCCGGAACTCCTTCTGTCCGACATCCCGGCCGATCTGCGCTGGGCGGAGGGAACGACGAACGGCGACGGCATCGAGGTCTTCACGGCCGGCACGAACGGCATCCTGCACCAGGTGGCCGCGATTCCGCTTGGCCCGCTTTCCCCGCGCGATCTCGAACTCCTGCCGCTCCTCATCGGCGCCATCGGCAAGCTGGGCGTCGGCAACCGGGATTACACCCGCCAGGCGGCACTGATCCACGCCGTCTGCGGCGACCTCTCGGCCTGGGTGGATTTGCGCAACAGCGCCGCCGACCCGACCGTCGTCAACGGCTTCGCCTTCTTCGAGATCTACGGCCTCGCCCGCAAGTACGCCGACTTTGCCGGCCTGATCGCCGAGACGCTGCGGGCGCAGCGATTCGACGAGACGGATCGGTTGCTGGAGATCATCGAGCAGGCTGTCGTCGGCATGCTCCAGCGGATCAACTACGGGCAACACGCTGGCCGAGCAGGCGGCGATGCGCGGCTTCGGCGGCCGCGCCGGCCTCGACCACCGTTTCAGCGGCCTCGGCCGGCTGCGCTGGCTCGAGGACGTGGCCGAGCGCGGCGGCAAGGACAAGGGGGCGATCCAGTCCCTCGGCGCCGAGCTGAGCCTGCTGATGGCCCGCCTCGCCGCCCGACCGGTGCGCCTCGCGATCATCGGCGACGCGGCGGACCAGGCGGCGGTTCAGGACCGGACGCGGGCGACATGGTCGAACTTCGACCGCCCCGCCTTCCTCGGCCCCGATGTCACGCGGACCCCGCTGCCCGGCGCCGAGCCTGCCGCGCCACGCGCCTTCACGACCGCCACCCAGGTGAACTACTGTGCGCTCGCCCTGCCCGCCCCCGCGATCAGCCACCCCGACGCGGCGCCGCTCTCGGTGGCGGCGCGTTACCTCGGCAACGCGTACCTCCACCAGCGGATCCGCGAAAAGGGCGGCGCGTACGGCTCCCGGGCCGCCTACTCCGCCAGCCTCAGCGCCTTCACGACGACGAGCTACCGTGATCCGCGGCTGGCTGATACGTTCGCCGACATGCGCGACGGCTTCCGCTGGCTGGCCTCGATCGCGGACGACGAACGCCACCTCCGCGAGGCCGTCCTGCGCGCCATCGCCGACATCGACCGCCCGCAGAGCCCGGCCGGCGAGGGGCGCCGCCGATTCGTCGCCGACCTCATCGGCTACGGCCCCGCGGTGATCAACGCCTACCGCAGCCGGATCCTGGCCACGACGACCGATGACATCCGTCGCGTCGCCGCCACGTGGCTCGACCCCGACCGCGCCGCCGCCGCCGTCGTCACCAGCCGCGACGCCCTGACCACGTCCGGCCTCGGCTGGGAGAGCGAGGCGATCGGCCAGAGGGGCGCGGCGCTGTTGGCGGAGATGGGGGATGAGGACGAGGACGATCCGGACGAAGCGTAAGAACCTCCCGAACGGGCGGAACGATCCCCGCCCATGATGCGATGACCACGGCACACCGTCCCACCCCCGCGTAGGGGCGACGCATGCGTCGCCCGATCCCCGCCCAATGCACCCCGCATCCCGAATGACCCACGTGTTTCGCGTACCGGTCGTCACGGGCGACGCGTTCGCATCGCCCCTACGCGGGGGATGGATGCGGCGTTGGGGTGCCGGCATCATGGGCGTGGTACGCCCGTCCGTTATCCGCCCGACGACGTTCCCGCGGCGCGCGCCATCTCCACCAACCGCGCCAACCGATCCCCCTCGTTGGCGACGAACCACGTGTCCGCCGATAGAAGTTCGTGGGCGCGGGCGAAGTGCGGCCGGGCTTCGTCGGCTTGCTGGCGTGCGGTCAGGCACTCCGCCAGCTCCTCGTGGACGAAGCCGTCCTCGCTGCCGGCCGCCTCGTGGTCGGCGAGCAGCGCTCGCTGGGCAGCCAGCGCCTCGTCGATGCGGCCGAGGGCGCGCAGGATGCGGGCGACGGACCACCGCGCGATGCGGATCGTCGCCGCGTTGCCGGCGGCTTCGCGGAGGGGCACGGCGCGCTCGAACACATCGAGGGCGCGCGCGTCGTTGCCCATGGCGTGGTACGTCCAGCCGAGGTTGTTGTAGAGCGAGGCGCGCCACCGCCGCGCCGCCGGGTCCGGCGACGTCTCGGCCAGGGCGAGCGCGCGCTCGTTCCACGCCAGCGCGCCGTCGGGCGGCTCGACGATCGCCACCATGTGGGCCGCATCGACCGCGAAGCCGTCGGCGCCGCAGGCGCGCGCGCGGTCGAACGCGTCGACGAACAGCGGGCGGGCATCGCCGGGACGGCCGGACGAGTTCAGCGCGCGGCCGCGCTCGAGCAGGTAGCGCACGCGGGTCACGTCGTCCGCGTCGTCCAGTTGCGGCTCGACGGTGTCGAGGATGCGATGGGCCTCGTCGAACGCGCGCTGGAGGCTCTTCGTGCGCGCCAGCTGGGTGAGCAGTTGCAGATGGGCCGAGCGCCGCACCCGCGACGGGGCGCCGGACGGAGATTCGAGGACGGGTCGGACCGCGTGCCGGACGGCGCGCCGGACACCTGCCAGACGCGGCGACCCGCTCGAACTCCGGCAGCAGCGCCCGGAATCGCGCTTCCGTCGCAGCCGGGTCGGCGTGATCCCACAGCGCGTCGAAGTCGGGCGGATCCGGCTCGATCTCCTCGGTCACCGCTTACTCCGCTGGCTCGTCGTCCGTCACGACCCGGAAGCCGATGTGGTGGTCCTGGTACGATCGCCCGTCCTCGAAGTGCCGGTACGCAGCGCGCGACGAACGGGTCGCTGCCCCACCAGCCGCCCTTCTCGATCTTGATCGCCCCTGTCGCCGGCCCGGTCGGATCGACGACCTCCCCGCCCTGCGCCGCGGCGATGATCTGCGCATAGTATTCGCCATCCAGCCAGTCCGCCACCCACTCCATGGCGTTGCCCGCCATGTCGTGCGCGCTGACCCAGCTTGCGCCCGCCGGGAGGAGGAGCCGACGGCCGTCAGGCCGTCGCTGTCGACGACGTTCGCCTTCGCCGGATCCCAGGCGTCACCCCACGGATATACGCGCGACTCCGGTCCCCGGGCGGCGAGCTCCCACTCGGCCTCGGTCGGCAGCCGGCCGCCGCGCCAGCGGGCGTAGGCCTCGGCCTCGTGCCATGTGACGCAGACGCGCGGGTGGTCCGGCAGCGCATCGGGCACGCAGTCGACGGGCAGCTCGTCGCGATGGACCGTGTCCAGCCACTTCAGACCGTCGGCCGACCAGAGCGCGTCGTCCGCGTAGCCGCCGGCATCGACGAAGGCCTGGAACGCCGCGTTCGTCACCTCGAACGTATCGATCCAGAACCCGCGGCTGAGCCGCACGTCGTGCTGCGGCTGCTCGGATTCCAGCTCCTTGGCCGCCCAGCCGGGCGGCGAAAGCGCCCCGGCCTGCTCGGCCGACGTGCCCATCCGAAACGTGCCGGGCGGGACGTGGACCTGGGCGATGCCGTGCGCGTCGTCGCGCCGAGCGGCGTCATCGTCGGCAGCACCGCCATGGTCGATCCGATCGTCGATCGGATCGACATCGGGACGGCAGGCGGTGGTGAGCAGCATGAGCGGGACGGCGAGGAGGGCACCGGCCACGAACGCGGGGCGGGGCGAGAAGTGGGCATGGCGGGGCGCTCCATGGGCGGACGATCGCGGCGCGTGTCGCGCGACGCAGGCGCGAGCGCAGAGAGAACGACGTGCGGCGGACCTCGGTTCACAAGTTCGGCATGTACGTACGGCGCCGCCCGGCGCTAAACTGTGACCGCGACAGGAGGGTGACAAACGACCCATGAAGATCCGCCTAGGCGTGTTCGGTGGAACGTTCGACCCGATTCACATCGGCCATCTGATCGCGGCCGATGCCGTCGTCGAGGCCCTCGACCTCGATCGGCTGCTGTTCGTCCCGGCGCAGCGCTCGCCGCGCAAGCCCGACGATCCGTCCGCATCCGACGCGGACCGGGTGGCGATGCTCGACGCGGCCACGGCAGGCGATGATCGCTTGCCGTCGACCACGTCGACCTCGACCGTCCGCCGCCGAGCTTCACGGTGGACACGTTGCGCGCGCTGAGCGCAGCCCATCCGGACGCCGAGCTCCACTTCGTCGTCGGCCTCGACAGCTTCCTCGACCTTCCGAACTGGCACGCTCCGTCCGGCATCGCCGCGCTGGCCCAGCTCGCGGTCGTCGACCGCCTGGCTACGCCGCCTCTTCCGAGGAGCGCGACGTGCGGTTGACCGCCCTCACCGCGTCCATGCCGTCACTCCTCGGCCGGTGGACGCTTGTCGACGCGCCGCTCGTCGATCTGTCGGCCACCGACATCCGGCAGCGCGTGGCCGCAGGCCGGTCCATCCGATGGCGCGTGCCGGAAGCGGTGGCGTCGCACATCGCGGCGCGCGGCATCTATCGTGAGGCCAGCGCCCCGGCGTCGGCGAGCGTCAAGCCGGCGGCCCGGCCGCCCCTGACGACGGGCGATGACGGTTCGGCTCTCATCGCCACGACGAATCCGGCAAGGTCCGTGGAGCTGCGCGCCCTGTTGGGCGAACTGGACGTCCTCGTCGTGACGCCCCCGGATGTCGGACTTGCCCTCGATGTCGTCGAGAACGGCGCGACGTTCGAGGCGAACGCGAGTCCTCAAGGCGCGCGCGTTCGCTGCGGCCACCGGACTGCCCGCGCTGGCCGACGACTCGGGCCTCGAGGTCGACGCGCTCGGCGGCGAGCCGGGCGTGCGCTCGGCGCGCTGGGTGCCGGGCAGCGACGGCGACCGGGTGGCGGCGCTCTTGGCGCGCCTCGACGGCGTGCCGACGGAGCGGCGAACGGCGCGCTTCCGGTCGGTGGCGGCGTGGGCGACGCCGGACCGCGGCTCTACGGTCGGCGCGATCGCGACCGCCGCCGGCGCCGTCGAGGGACGCATCGCCTTCGCCCCGCGCGGCGACGGCGGGTTTGGCTACGACCCGGTCTTCCTCGTCGAGGACGGCGGGCTGGCCGGAACGCGTACGATGGCCGAGCTCGAACCGGCTCAGAAGAATGCGCTGAGCCACCGCGGGCGGGCGGTATCGCAGCTGATGCCGGCGATCGTGGGAACGATCGCCCCGCTTGGCCGAAGGGGCAATGACGACGACGTCTCAGGCGCCCGGTAGAAGGACGATGGACGGCGACAGGGTCCGGACTACGGCGCGCCAACCTCGTCATCCGCCCCTTCGCTCCCGCCACGACGAGGACGCCGTCGTCACGCTCTGGCAGCGCTCGCGACCTGGCGCGCCCATGGAACGACCCCGCGTCGAGACATCGCCCGCAAGGCGGCCGTGCGGGCCGAATGGTTCCTCGTCGGCGCCCATGGCGGCCGCGTCGTCGCCACCGTCATGACCGGCTACGACGCGCCACCGCGCCTGGCTCTACTACGTCGGCGTCGGCCCCGATTGCCGCGGCCGCGGATTCAGCCGGGCGATGCTGGCGGCGGTCGAGGAGCGGATGCGCGCGGTCGGCTGCCCGGAAGATCAACCTGCAGGTTCGTACGGGCAACGACGAGGCGATGGCGTTCTATCGGGCGGTGGGTACGCGGTGGACGAGGTGGTGGGGATGGGGAAGCGGTTGAGACGGATGAATGGACCCGCACCGATCCGTTGGCGCTACGCCACCGGCCCTGGAACTCCGCCGCGTCGATCGTCTCCTTCTCCATCAGCCGCTTGCTGACGGCGTGGAGCTTGTCGATGTGCGTCTTGATGTCCGTCGCGCGCTTGTGGGCCGTCGTGACGATCCGGCGGACCTCGGCGTCGATCATCTCGGCGACGTCCTGGCTGTAGTTCACGTGCTCGCCGATCTCGCGGCCGAGGAAACCATCTCCTCGCGCTCACCGTACGTCAGCGGACCGAGCGTCTCGCTCATGCCGTAGCGCGTCACCATGTCGCGGGCGATGCGCGTCACACGCTCGAGGTCGTTCGAGGCGCCCGTCGCGACCTCGTCGAACCGACTCCTCGGCGACGCGGCCGCCGGGAAAAGACCGGCGATGTCGTCCTCGAACTTCGAACGCTGGAACATCGTCCGGTCGTGGGTCGGAGGTTCATCGTATAGCCCAAGGCCATGCCGCGGGGGACGATCGTGATCTTGTGGACCGGGTCGCAAGTGCTTCAGGTTGTCCATCACGGAGCGCGTGGCCCGCCTCGTGGTAGGCGATATCTTCCGTTCCTTGTCCGAGATGATCCGTGGGCGGCGCCTCGGGCGGCGATGATCTTCTCGATCGCTTCCTGGACGTCGGGCATGTAGATCGCGCGGCTGTTGCGGCGCGCCAGGATCGCGCCCTCGTTGATCAGATTCTCGAGGTCGGCGCCGGCGAAGCCCGGCGTCGGCGCGCGACGGCGTCGAGGTCGATATCCGCCGCCATCGGCTTGCCGCGCGTGTGGACGGCCAGGATGGCCGGCGGCCCTTCAGTCCGGGCGGTCGATGATCACCTGAGCGATCGAAGCGGCCCGGGGAGCGCCGGGTCGAGGATGTCCGGCCGGTTTGTGGCCGTGATGACGATGATGTTCGTGTCCGTGCCGAAGCCGTCCATTTCCCGACGAGGATCTGGTTTCAGCGTCTGCTCGCGCTCGTCATGGCTGCCGCCAAGCCCGGCGCCGCGGACCGACCGACGGCGTCGATCTCGTCGATGAAGATGATGCACGGGCTGTGCTTCTTGGCCTGCTCGAACAGGTCGCGCACGCGTGAAGCGCCCACGCCGACAAACATCTCCACGAACTCGGAGCCGAGATCGAGAAGAACGGCACGCCCGCCTCGCCGGCGATCGCGCCGGGCGAGTAGCGTCTTGTTCCGCAGCCGGCGGGCCCACCATCAGCACGCCCGCGGGATCCGCGCCCCGGCGTGATGAACTTCTCGGGCTCCTGCAGGAACTCGACGATCTCGAGACCTCTTGCCGCCCTCAACCATCGCCCGCCACGTCATCGAACGTGACCATCGGCGTGTCGCCCGTGAGCAGGCGGGCGCGACTGCGGGCCGAACTGCAGCGCCTGGTTCGTCCCGCCCCCCAGCCTGTCGGAACAGGAAGAAGAGCAGTGCGCCGAACAACAGGGGCGGCGCGAGCTGGATGAACACGCCGAGCAGCCGATCAAACACCCGCGTCGGCAACACCTCGATCTGGCGTCGTCGCTGCCGTCGTTGTCGAGATATTGGGGCGACGCCGATGTCGAGCAGCAGCGCCGGGCGGCGATCAAGCGTTCCTTGCGCACCATCCAGGCCGGCGTCTCGGCCTTGTCCAGGAACACGAGCATCCGCTGCTGGTCCTGCTCGACCTGGATCCGGTTGACGTGGCCCTCGGCGATCGTGTCGGCCAGGCCGTCAGATCGATCGGCTTGGGCGTGTTGCCGCTGCGCGCCAGCTTTGATAACACGTGACGAACAGGAACAGCACGATGGCGATATAGAAGAACACGTTCTTGAACGTCTGGGACATGGTCGAAGTCCCCGACCCGTTCCGATTCCGACTGGCCGACAGTGCGGCCGCCGTTCCCTCCAGCCGCTGGCGATAGTCGGGGCCAGACGTTGCCCTCAAAGCGGTGGCATGCGTCGGGTCGATGTCCTCGACTGGAAAGTCCCACAGGCCTGGCTGACGGTCGGCCAGCCTGTCGAATGGGTATGCTGGCTCCAGTCGGAACGCCGTCTGAACGGCGTGCCACGGAGCTGGCGTGCTACGGAGCTGGCGCTACGGAGCTTTGGTGTGCTACGGAGCCGGCGCTGGCCGGCTGCTGCGGGGCCAACATCGAGGCGACGTCGAGCGGCGGCTGTGTGTCGGCGGTGCCCATGATCTCCGTGAAGCCGTCGGATGTACCTACTGCGGCTCCGGCGGCGTGTGGACGTCCAACGGAACTTGCTGATCTCCGCCGACTTCTCGGTCCGGTCTTCTTCAGCCATTCCTGAGCGCGCCGTCGCGCTTCGTCTTGGAGGTTCGGTCTCCGGGAGTTCCCGCTCGGCGTCCTTCAGACGATGGTCGATAGTTGCCTTGGCTGCCCTGATGAGCGCATCCGCCGCCTTTGCCGGCGGCAAGCGCGAAGATCTTGTCGATATCGGCGTCGATGAAGCCGAGCTCGGTCTTCATCGACTCCTTCGTGTACTACGTCTCTGCCGTCGGGCTCTTCGCTGCCAACCGCATACGGGTCCGGCGCGGTCGTCGGCAAGGGCGCTGGGGTGGGCGGTGCCGCTGCAGCGGTGTCGCTCAGCGCGCCCGTCGCACCCGTCGACGCCGTGGCGCTGGTGGCGGTCGTCACCGTCGGTGGCTCCCGGCGGAGGCTGGTCTGGCCTGGAACGTCGCGGTCGCTCCGTCCGCCGATACCGTCTCGGTCAGCGCGGAGGTCGGGCTGCTGGCGGTCTCATCGTCCACGGCGCGCGGCCGTACTGGGTCAGCAGGGCGTTGATGAGGTGCCCCATTTGGCGGCCGCGAGCGCCGCGGCGTGCTCGGGTGGCAGCTGCCGAAACCGTTGAACACCAGGTACTCGATCTCCCGACCTGCTCCGAGATCGTCGATCTCGGAGCCGATCGTCTTTGCTGAGCGCTTCGGGTGAGGTTCATCCTGCACCAGATTGTCGCATGCGGCGCGCGTCATCCCGGCCTCGTCAGACGCACTTGTAGATTTTCGTCGAACGCACGATTGAACCTCGACTTCGGACAGCTCGCACGCGGGCTTCGCCGTAACCGTCGGTGTCGCCGGCGCGCCCGCGACGGTCTCGCTCACGGGTCGGTCGTCGTGATCGCGTCGGTCGTCGTCACCGCATCGGTGGCGGTCACGCCTCCATTCGGCGGCCGCGGCGGTGGCCGTGGCGTCGCTCGGGCTCGTGATCTTGGTGGCTTGTCTGCAGCTGGCGGCAGATCCTGTCGGGACCTCCTGGTCCGCGACGGTCACGCCGCGCGCCCCGGCTTCCTTCTGGATGAGCACTTCGTCGATCAGCGCCGTCGAGCGTCGACTGCACGACCCCGAACGCTGGCCGTTCGCGTACTGCGTGATAAACGACTTGTCGTCCGTCTGGACTGGCGCCGACGAGCCGCCGGACGTTGTTCAACACCTGCCGCCGGAAAGTACCGCAGCCGCTGGCTGAACACCGGAGGCGGTGATCGCCTGGCCTGGCACGCGGGCCACGGGCCAGGCGCGCGGGGCCGCGCGTACTCAAACGTGTAGTAGGCGTAGCCTACGCCAGCCGGATAAGATGACCGCGAGGATCGGGCCGAAAAGCGTAGAGTAACTGCCGGCGCTGCCGGTTCGTTCGAATGTGCTGGTGGTACGCGCCGGGCCTTCATCGCCTCGGTGGCGGCGCGCTCGGCCTG